>JAYOEU010000002.1:0-131542 GCA_038116915.1 Alphaproteobacteria bacterium | reverse complement strand
ATCGGCGAGCGCGACCATGTTCGAGATCGTCTTGCGGCCCTCGGCGCTGTCGTAGCTTGGAGACTTCGCCAGCACGATTCCCGACTCCGCCTCGTGGCCGAGATAGTTGAGGGTGGTGACGATGTTCCACCGGTCCATCTGACCCTGGTTGATCTGCTGCGTGCCGTGATAGAGCCCGGTCGTATCGCCGAGACCGACCGTATTGGCGGTGGAGAACAGCCGGAAATACGGGTTCGGGGTGATCACCTTGTTGGTGTCCAGCAGAGTCATCCGACCGTCCTGCTCCAGGACCCGCTGGATCACGAACATCACGTCGGCGCGTCCGGCGTCGTATTCGTCAAAGACCAGCGCCACCGGATTTTGCAGCGACCAGGGCAGAATGCCCTCGCGGAACTCGGTGACCTGCTTCCCGTCGCGGAGCACGATCGCGTCCTTGCCCACAAGGTCGATGCGACTGATATGACTATCCAAATTGACCCGGACACAGGGCCAGTTCAGCCGCGCGGCGACCTGTTCGATATGGGTCGACTTTCCGGTGCCGTGATAGCCCTGGATCATCACCCGGCGGTTATGGGTGAACCCGGCGAGGATCGCCAGTGTGGTTTCCTGATCGAAGAGATAGGCTTCGTCCAGAAGCGGGACATACTCGCTCGCTTCCGAGAAGGCCGGCGCTTTCATGTCGATGTCGATGCCAAAGACCTCGCGGACCGAAATCTCGGTGTCCGGTTTCTCGATATGGTGCGCGGGCTTCCGCTCATAGATGTGTGCTGCCGACATGGCCATTTCCAGTGTTGTTGGAATGATATTGACCGCCTGGTCCCGGGATCGAAATTCGGCGGCCCTCGCCTAGTTAAGAAAGCGCTTGAGTGTCGTATAGGCCTCGTTGATCAATTTCAACCTCTCTTCCGCTTCCTTGTCACCACCATTGCGATCCGGATGATTGAGTTTGGCCAATTCCTTGTACCGGACCTTGAGTTCCTGCATCGTCACCGGGAGCGTTAGCCCCATCACCGCCGCCGCCCGTGCCTCGGGTGTCGCGGTATTCCGACGCTCGGATTTGGACCCCGCCGAACCGCCGGGGCGCTCCTCGTCGAACAATCCGAAATCGTCCCTGAATCTTGAAGGGTCGAATGCTCGTCCATCGTTGCGGCGGGCCCCAAACCGCCAACTCGGACGTTCCCAGGTGGTGGCCCTGCGAATCGCGGCCTCCACCTCGTCATCAGACATGTTCGCGTAGTAGTTCCAGGATTTATTGTAGGTTCGCACGTGTTCAAGGCAGAACCAGAAATAGTCGGTCAGGCGGCCTGGTGACTTGGGCGCCCGATGTTGCGCTTCCTCGGTACAGCCCTCGACGTCGCAAAAACGTGTCGACACGCCGACGTCGAGGCCTTCAAGACGTAAAGCCTCGGCTCCGTCGCGTCCCGCACTGTATTTTCTTGCTCGCGCCAAAGAGCCGGTCCCGGTTTCAGATGCGTCCACGAAGCCTTGCCCGCGACGCACACGCGTGTCATTCAACATCACACCATAGCCAAAGCCGAAAGAGAACGCACCATGTCCGTCGCGCAGTCCATCCGGAACAAGCTGACCGCCGAGTTGTCGCCCAGCCATCTGGAGATTATCGATGAGTCCCATTTGCATGCCGGACATATTGGCGCCCGCCCCGAAGGGGAGACGCATTTCAAAGTTGTCGTGGTATCGGCTGCGTTCGAAGGGCAAAACCGCCTCGCAGCACAGCGCCGGATCAACAAAATTCTGGCCGAGGAACTGGCGGGGCCGGTCCACGCGCTCAGCATCAGCGCGTCGGCGCGATAAGCCGACGAAAACTAAAAGATTTTTCAGTCGATCGACCGCAACTAACAATGGACAAGATTTAAACTTGTCTTTTTATGGTTGCAAAATTTGCATGACTCTGTAGGTTTTCCTTAAATTCGAAGCACGTTTTACGTGGCTTCGTCATCCCGCAACGTACCCGGGTGACCCTTGTCAACACTAGTTAGCAAAAACGTAATGGTCGGGTCGCGCCGCACCAGCATGCGGCTTGAGCCATCCATGTGGAGCGCACTCGCCTCCATATCCGAGCGTGAAGACAGGTCGATCAACGAATTGGCGACGGAAATCGACGGATGGCGAGGGAAAACCTCAACGACATCCGCAGTTCGCGTGTTTGTGCTCGCCTATTTTCAAAAGCTTGCCGAGTTGATGGAGCAAACGCTGGCGTCGAGCCAAGCCCATCTATCCGGGCGCCCGACCGGGACTGTCGGCGCGATCGGCATCGAACCGACCCTCCGTGAAATTTTCGGGCAACGGTAATATGAGCCGTCCGTAGGATCAGGCGGACGGCGCCTTGTAGAAGTCCGGCCAGTATTTCTTTACGACCGGACTCGATTCACCGAAGGCATGACAAGTGTTGAGCAAACGAGGACGACCGCTACCGCTGGCCGGCTGTTCACGCGGGTCATCGTTGGCCATCCGTGCCTCGCGCCGGGCTCGCGCCTTGGCTGAATGGATCGTCTGATAGGCCGTCGTCGCAATCGGCCCGAGCAGTTCCACAAGATGCGTGCATCCATGTACCCCGCCGAGCCGCTCGTGAACCCGCTTGCGCCAACCCGGACCGATGGTCAGGCCCTTCAGCCGCTCGAAGTTCACCGTGATATTCGGACAGATTGAATAGGGGCTGGCCTCGGTGGCCGCTTCGGCGTCCCGAACCAGGAAATCATTGTCCACGGTAAGACGGATCCACATGTCATGAACTGGGTTGCCAGGCTCGACATGGCCGCGATGCTCATTGTCGAAACCATAGGTTTTCTCGTCGGTCAAATGGCCTTCGATATCCCACAGTCCATCTTCGCGCAGATATCCCTTACAGGTCACCGTTCGGATATGCAGAGGCTCTCGCGGCGCGGCGGGAGAAAGAGGCATGAAAGAAATTCCTAGAAGCGGGCGTGGACGGCCGGCTAACCGCCGGATTACCGTGAAGATAGTCCCTCGCCAAATCCGGTCAACCTCGGGTTTGACTCGTCTGACGACGGACTTCCGGACTATCCACTGGAAAGAAACGCATCCCGTTCGATCACCGCTTCCTCGAGCTCGGCGCGAACACTGGCATAGATGTCCCGGATGGATACGATTCCAACGAGCGCGCCGTCATCAACCACCGGCAGATGACGGTAGCCGCCGCTTTGCATGCGTTCGAGCCCGCTCATCACGTCCTCGCCCGGCGCAATGACATCCGGGTCCGCGGTCATGACGTCGGAGACCAACGTGGTCTCGGGATCGCGTTTGGCCGCGACCACGCGGAACACGATATCGCGTTCGGTGATGATACCGACAAGCTGCTGTTCCCGGGTCACGAGAATGGCGCCGATCCGGCGCTCCGCCATGAGTTTCACGGCTTCTATCACCAAGCTGTCGGGGGAAATCGTCGTAAGTGGATGAGAGCCAACCACATCCGGCATGATTCTGCGCATCCCCGCTCCCTCGATACTGTTTCCGGACAAAATACGAGGCTCGATTCGGTCGTGGTTTCACCCCGCGCCTGCGTCCTGGGCGGACTCTAGCGGAGATGACCGGCCATCGCCATGATTGATCAGGCCTGATCGGCTCCCGCCTTCTCCGAACTCGGTTCGACTTTCCAGATGCGAATTTGCGTAATCTGATTGCGCTGCCGCCGAAGGATCTTGAACCGAAAGCCGTGAAACAGGAATTCCTGACCAACATTAGGAATCACCCGGGCCTCATGGAGCACCAGTCCCGCTATGGTCGATGCATCCTCATCGGGCAATCGCCAATCCAATTCCCGGTTAAGGTCTCGGATGGTGACGGTGCCGTTCACCAGGTAGGAGCCGTCCGACTGAACACGCAGGCCCGGGACCGAAATGTCGTGCTCGTCATCAATTTCCCCGACGATTTCCTCGAGAATATCCTCCAGGGTCACAACCCCCTGAAAAGTTCCGTATTCATCCACGACGACCGCGAAATGTTCACGCCGGGCCCGGAACTCCTGGAGCTGATCAAGCAGATTGTTCGATTCCGGAATGAACCAAGGCGGGGTCGCGATTTTCTCGATATCGAGGTTCGCGGGATCCTCGCCATCGTGACCACGGATTGCCCGCAGCAACGCTTTGCCGTGCAGAATGCCGATAATCTCATCCTGATTGCCGCGGTAGAGCGGGATCCGGGTGTAGGGGCTTTCCATCGCCTCGTCCAGGATGGTCTCAAGCGGCAGGTCGGCATCGATCATCGCCACATTGCGGCGGTGGGTCATGATCTCTTCCACCCAGACTTCGCCCAGATCGAGAATGCTGCGCAGCATCGCCCGTTCCTCGCTGACATCCGGTCCCGATCCGCGGTGCAGATCGATCATCCCGCGCAGCTCTTCCTCGTGTTTTTCCTCATCAACCATTGCCAGTGTCCGCACACCGAACAGCTTCAGAACACCGAGAACAATCCAGCGGACCGCGATGCTGAAGGGTTTGAGAAGCCACACCAATGCATTGACCAGGGGCGCTACCGCGAGAGCCGAACGATCGGCATTGTTGATCGCATAGGTCTTCGGCATCACTTCGGCGAAAATCACGACCAGAATGGTCATACCCAGGGTTGCGTACGCGACACCGGCTTCGCCGAACAACGTGATCATGAGGCTTGTGGCAAGCGCCGAGGCGCAGATATTGGTTATGTTGTTGCCGATCAGAATCGAGCCGATCAGGGTTTCGTTGCGCTCACGCAGACGAAGCACAGTTTTGGCCCGCTTTTGGCCGCGCAACGACAATTGATGGATCCGGGCTTCCGATGCAGCGGTCAGCGCGGTCTCCGACCCGGAAAAGAACGCAGACAGAAGGATAAGGACCAGAATTGCAGCGATTGTTGCGATGTCCCCTTGGTCCAGCAGCCCAATTTCGAGTGTCACCGGCACGATCCCCTAGCTCGCCCGAGGCGCCGCGAGGGATTGCGTCAGAACCTCGGCGACGTCGCTCTCGTTTACGTCCGCGGTCACGAAGGCATCGCCGATGCTCCGCGCCAAGATAAACCTCATGCGGCCCGCCAGTACCTTCTTGTCGTGCCGCATATGGCCGATCAGGTCGGTCGTCTTCCAGTCACGAGCCACGCCGATCGATGCGATATTCAAGGGAAGACCGACGCTTTCGAAGTGCCGGCGTACGCGATCCGCGTCCTGCCCGGGGCATAATCCCATTTGTCTGGACAGATCCAGCGCCAGGATCATGCCAATCGAAACCGCCTCACCGTGCAATACACCGCCGTCATATCCTGCCTCCGCCTCAAGGGCGTGGCCGAAGGTGTGCCCGAAATTCAACAATGCCCGCTCGCCCGTCTCGCGTTCATCGGCGGCAACGATGCGCGCCTTGGCCCGGCAGCTTTCGACCACCGCGTGCCGGCGCGCGTCGGGATCGCCGGCCAGGACCTTGGCGCCGTTGCTCTCCAGCCATTCGAAGAAGCCGGAATCCCGGATCAGGCCGTACTTCACGACCTCGGCATATCCGGCGAGGACCTCGCGATCCGGCAAGGTATCGAGCACCGCCGTATCGATCACCACCAGTCCGGGTTGATGGAAGGCGCCGACAAGATTTTTCCCGTGCGTGGTGTTGATGGCGGTCTTGCCGCCGACGGAACTATCGACCTGCGCCAGGAGCGTCGTAGGGACCTGAACGAAATCGAGGCCCCGCAGGGTAATTGCCGCGGCGAAGCCCGCCAGGTCACCCACCACGCCGCCGCCCAGCGCGATCACGACGCCGTCCCGACCGACCCTTTCGCTCAGCAGCCAATCCAGCAACCGCTCCAACTGACCGAAGGACTTGGTGCTTTCTCCATTCGGCAGAACGAATTGCCGGGTTTCGATTCCCGCGCCTTCCAGGCCAGCGCGCGCCGGCCCGAGCCAATGTGGCGCAACTTTCTCATCGGTGACGACGAAGGCGCGACGCTGGCCAAAGCGCTCGCGCACTGTTTCACCCAGGCGCCGCATGAGGCCGGCCCCGACTAGGATGTCATAGCCGCGCGCGCCCAGATCGACCCGGACGGTCTCCGCCGCACTCATGAACACGCTCCCTCTGTCAGGCCGAAATACTCGAGCAATCTGCGATAAACCCGTTCGACCGTAATCTCAATGGGGCCGCGATAGGACTCTATTGTCAGGTCCGCTTGCGCGTAAACCGGATAGCGCTTTTCCATGATCGCCTCCAGCGTCGCGCGGGGATCCTCTGTCTTGAGCAGGGGACGGTCAGATCGGCGGGCCACTCGTTCATACAGTACATCCAGATCCGCCTTCAACCAGACCGATAGTCCGTGTTCGCGGATTTCCCGCCTCGTGTCCTCGGACATATACGCCCCGCCGCCAGTTGCAAGAACGCATGGCGGATCCCGAAGCAGGCGAGCGATGACCCGTTCCTCGCCACGGCGGAATTCCTCTTCGCCGAACCGTTCAAAGAAATCCGCGATGGAGCAACCCGCCGCCTGTTCGATTTCCTTGTCCGCATCGACGAAACGGCTGTCGAACAAATCGGCGAGCCGGCGCCCGACGCTGGTCTTTCCCGCTCCCATCAACCCTACGAGCACAACGGTCTTGGGAAGGGCGAAATTGGATTTCGCGGCAATGTCCTGAGAAGTCATCTAACGTAACGACCATGGGAAGGGTGAACCGGGAGCACACGGTGAATTTTGGAGCGCCGTTGAATCCACGGCCAGCGCCAAGTATCCTGCCATGATCGTGCCATGAATCGACGGTACCATGATTCTTGGAACCGCCGCTAGATCGACGCGCCCGCGCCCGGACCCAAGCGGCCATTGACGAGAGCGTGGAGGCTCGAACAGGACCGTGAGAACGAGATCATGAAGTCTGCCGTTATTGTTCTGATCGTCGTGTTGGCGGTACTGGCCGGAGGGTTTGCGTTCCTGTCAACCTGGAACATCCCGCCGCCGTCGAAACAGGTAGAGAAAGTCATTCCGAATGAGAAGCTGTCGCGCTAGCCGCGCGGACCATTGCCCGGCGCCGGGCCGCTCCGTCGCCGCGGTCTTTGTTGGTCTGTTTGTCGCGGCGTGGCTGATTCCGGCGCTCGCCGTCGCGCAAACACCGCGCTCCCTGCTCCCGACAAAACCGCTGGGATTCAAGGTCAACCCCGACTCCCGCGGCACCGTGCCATCGCCTGCCGCTCCGACACCGGACCCGGCGGCGCCAAAAACAACCCCTTCGGACGCGACGCCGCAAGGCAAGTCCGGCATCAGCATCGACAGCCTGAATGCCCTGACCGATGAGACCGTCGGCGTGCTGGACGTGGCGTCCGGTGGGTTCGACACCGATTTGTGGCGCGACACGCCAAGGACCGTGATCAACGCCATGATCCGGTTGCTGCCCGAGGCTCCGGTATCGCGGACCGCTCTGGATCTGAGAAGACGTTTGCTGCTGTCCCGTGCCGCGGTGCCGCCGGCGACACCGCCCGCCCCCGACGGCGCCCCCACCGAGTCGCGGTTGTACCACCGTGTGCACGCGCTTTTCCGATCCGGCGACCTCGCATCGGCGGCGGCATTGCTGGCGGTTGTCCCGCCGGGACATCAGGAGGAAAACCTCTCGAAGCTTACGGCCGACATAGCGTTCTTGCGCAACGACACGGGTCGGGCCTGCGATACCGTGGCCAAGTGGGTCGACAAATCAGCTGACCGATATTGGCAGAAAGCCCTGGTTTTCTGCGAAGCCTTGAACGGCGCCTGGGAAAAAGTCGATTTCGGCATGCGACTGCTGATCGAATTGAACGAGGGCGATGAGGTTTTCTTCACCCTGATGCGCGCGATCGGCGGAGAGAAAGGCGCCACCGAAAAGATGCGGGCGGCCACTCTGCGTCCGCTTGACGTCGCCATGGCACGGGCGGCCCGGGCCGGCCTGCCGGATCCGGGAGATGCCACACCACCGCGCTGGCTGTTGCGCGCCTTCATCAACGATCCGAGCATCACTCCCGCGAGCCGTTTTGCGCTCGTGGAAAAGGCCGAGACAGCGGGTATCGCCGAAGCTGCCGAACTGGTCGCGGTCTATGAAGCCATGCAGGTCAGCCCGGAACTCCTCGAAAGCGCCGCTTCGGTCGCGGCGGCCGACCCGAGCCCGACCGGACGGGGACTGCTGTATCGCGCGACCCGGGCGCAAGGGTCCGACTTCGGTAGGGCCCAGGCGATCAAGCAGGCGGCGGATGTCGCGCGAGAACGGCGCACCCTCGGGCAGACGGCGCGGGTCTACGCCCCACTCGCCCGAGAACTCAACGTAACCTCCCAGCTTGGCTGGTTCGCCGCCGACGGCGCGCTGCTGCTGCTCGCGGTTCATGAATTCGACGCGGCCCGGGCTTGGCTGGGAGTCGCCGAACGCGAGTCCACTTTCAAGCCGGAGATCGGAGCTGCATGGCGCAGGCTATGGCCCCTGGCCCGCCTCGTCGGTGGTGACGAGATCTCGGAATGGCGGGCGGACCGTCTTCAGGGCTGGTGGGACTGGAAACGCGAGAGCGACCCCCAGAACGCAAGCCGGCGGGCGGCCTTGTTATTCGGTCTGCTCGAAGCACTCGATGATCCGGTGCCGCAAACGGCCTGGCGCGGTCTGGTCGATGGTTCGAAGCCCGAGGCCGGGTCCGGCCCCGGTTTCGCGGTCTCCCGGGCCCTCGCGGGCGCAGTGGATGACGGCCGAGTGGGCGAAACGGTTTCGCTGATCACCATTGCCCTCGGCGCGGGTTCATTGGGAGAGATCCCGACATCGGTCCTGGTGGACGGCGTCCGAGGACTGTATGTGCTTGGGATGGAGACCGAGGCGCGCCGGCTCGCGTTGGAAATCGCGCTGGCCGCGGGCCTATGAACAACCGCAAGGCAAAGCAGCAGGCCGCGCCACCGGAAAGTCCCTATGTCGAGCCGTTCATGGAAATGCTTTATGCCGAGCGGGGCGCGTCAGCGAATACGGCGATGGCGTACAAGCGCGACCTTCGCCATTTTGAGATCCATCTCGCCGCCGCGGGTATCCAACTGCATCTGTGTTCGGTGGAGGATTTTAGAGGCTACATGTCGGCCCTGGAGCGGGCGGGCATGGCGCCAAGAACCGCGGCAAGGCGCCTATCGGCGCTCCGGCAGTTCTATCGTTTCCTCTATGCCGAGGGCTTACGGGCGGACGACCCGAGCTCAGCGGTCGATGCGCCGCGCCTCGGACGTGGCCTGCCGAAGGTCCTTTCCGAAAACGAGGTCGACGCCCTGCTCATCGGTGCGAGGGCCCGGCGCGGGCCTGAGGGGCGTCGGCTGGTCTGTCTTTTGGAGATCGCTTACGCGACCGGGTTGCGGGTTTCCGAACTGGTCGGACTGCCGCTGGCGGCGGCGGCGCGTGACGAGCGGCTGCTAATCGTCCGGGGCAAGGGTGGCAAGGAACGGATGGTGCCGCTGACCGGAGCCGCGGTCGAGGCCATTGCCGCCTATCGCCAAGACCGCGCGCATTTTCTTGGAGAAGGCGGGGACTCACCCCATCTGTTCCCCTCCCGTTCGGCCGAGGGGCATTTGACCCGGCGCCGCATGGGACAACTGCTTAAGGAACTTGCGCTGGAATGCGGTATTGATCCCGCGAAGGTCTCACCCCATGTGATGCGCCACGCTTTCGCGACGCATCTCTTGGATCATGGCGCCGACTTACGAAGCGTTCAGCAGATGCTCGGGCACGCCGATATATCCACAACTCAGATCTATACCCACGTTCTCAGCCAACGCCTCAGATCGATCGTCGAGACCCATCATCCGTTGGCGGAAAAGCAATGATCGCTTCGGCTGTATCACGCGCGGAACCGCTAGACGCGGCTTGGCGCTTGTGCCAATCAATGGAAATTGTCGAGAGCTGGAGGTAGCGACATTTGAGCGTGCAGGCAGGGAAACCGACACACATGTTTTTGGATTTCGAAAAACCTGTTGCCGACCTTGAGGGCAAGATCGAGGAGCTACGGCACCTGTCGACCGATGGTGATATCAACATCGCCGAAGAGGTCGGCAAGCTGCAATCCAAGGTCGAACGACAGTTGCGCGCCACCTATCAGAAGCTTTCGCCCTGGCAGAAGGTTCAAGTCGCGCGGCATCCGAACCGGCCGCATTTCAAGGATGTCGTGGCGGCGCTTGTGACCGATTTCACGCCGCTCGCCGGCGACCGCGGTTTCGCGGAGGACAAGGCGATCGTTGGCGGCATGGGCCGGTTCCGCGGCTTCTCTGCCGTCATCATGGGTACCGAAAAGGGCAATACGACCAAGGAGCGCCTGGAAACCAATTTCGGCATGGCGCGGCCCGAGGGGTATCGCAAGGCGCGGCGCCTCATGGAATTGGCGGAGCGGTTTCGTCTGCCGGTTCTGACCTTCGTCGATACGGCGGGAGCCTATCCCGGCGTCGGCGCCGAGGAGCGCGGCCAGGCCGAGGCCATTGCCCGTGCCATCGAAACCAGCCTCGGGCTGACGGTACCGGTGGCGGCGGCGATCATCGGCGAGGGCGGTTCCGGCGGCGCCGTCGCGCTGGCCACGGCGGACCGGGTGCTGATGTTCGAACATGCAATCTATTCCGTCATCTCGCCGGAAGGCTGCGCGTCGATCCTGTGGCGCGACGGAGAGCACGCGAAAGACGCCGCCGAGGCCTTGCGTCTCACAGCTCAGGATCTGAAGCAAATGGCGGTGATCGACGCGATCGTTCCAGAACCCCTGGGCGCCGCGCATCGCGGCCGGGATACCGCCCTCAAGAGCCTCGGAGATGCGGTCGAGGCGGCGGTACGGGAATTGCTGGCCATGGATGCCGGAACATTGCGGGCGAAACGGCGCGAGAAATTCATCGCCATGGGCAAGATCGGATTGTCCTGACACCACGATCGGCGCGCGTCCGGTCTATTACACAGTCTCGCTATTCTCGAAAAGAAAGACACTATCGCCAAGCTGCCTGATCCTGGTCGGCCGCCCGCCACGGGCGTGGTGTAGAAGGAACCTGTAGCGCTCGGTAATCTCCTCAAGGGATATCGACATTTTACGGCGGAAATATTCCGATCTTTCCATTGTCGTTAGAACCTTTTGCGGGTCTTTCGGCGCCCAGGCGTACTGGGCGTCGAGCAGCTTATGATCGCGGATCTGTTTCAAAATGGTTTCGGCTTTCACGTCGAATACGAAATCCCCGTCAAGGCCCGAAAAATAGAGATCCCGAGCGGCGTGGCGTTCTGCTTGCCGGTCGCTTTCCAGATCGAGCATTCCCGCGAGAAACGCGCGGACCTTCTCCTCGGCTTCAACAGCTCCGACGGCGGTCGGAACAATATGGTTCGCGACGAACCATTGCCATTGGTCCTGCTTCGGATCGTCCGGAAGAATGCTCATGGTCGGACGGTTCAATAGGGTTGCCTCGACGCCGGTCGTGCAGCCAGTATGCAAAACCAGACGGGCGGCAAGAAGCATCGGAGCTATACCGCCCTCCCTGACCACCTCGACATTCGGCAGATCGGTAAATTCCGTCAGCCAGGCACCGGTATTCTCGGCAGGGTGGGGACGCACCACGATCTTGATCGATGGATCCGCCGTCGCGAGCCCGCGCACCGTTGTCCTTGTAAGATCGTAGTTGCTGTAGTCCAACGCAACGATCCGGCGATAAAGGTCGTAGGTCTCCGGTTTCGCTTTATCCAGCCAACCGATACGGATCAAAACCCGCTCCTGTTCCTCTTCGCTTTCCCATACCGAATGGACGTAACCGGTATTGGTGTTGAAAAGAACGAACTCTCCCAACCGCTCGCGGATTTCCGCAACTTCGGCGTCATAGATTTTCCTGAACCGCGGTTTCAAGAGATCGAGACGGGCATTGCCGACGGTTATCACCTGTTCCGGCCGGCAACCGGTCCGCTTCATCACCACTTTGCGATGGAAGTCACCCTGGGCAAAAACGCTCGCGTAATAAGGAGCCGTATCCGGAAAAATATCCTGGCTCATGAAGGTTTCGTACGAGAGACCGAGCGCTTCCTCGTCACAAGCCATGACGACATTGCCGAGTTTGGAAAGATGGATCGCCACGCCGGCTTGAATTCGATTGAGGCCCTTCAGCAAGACCCATCCTGGAGGATAGCCGTTGGCCAGGTTCTGATTGATCAGCCACTGCTGACCAATCACGACCGGGATGCGTTGCCGAAGCAACCGGCTCGCCAGCAGGAGCCGGGCATCCAGTTCCCGCGAGAGGGTTTCAATCGGCAGATAAACCGTGGGTGTTGGCTCGGACGCCACGTGGTTTCGCCTCGCTCGTGTTGGTGGATACGAGACCGTGATGATCCCCGAAACCCGTGAACACCACGGGGCGACTAAGACGCGCGCCCCGTCCGTCTGGTGGCCCTAGTCTCCCGCCGCCCGCAATCCCTCGAAAGCTGCTACCGGCGGCGAATAGGAACGATCGTGGGTCAGGGACGGCACCTTGCCTCGCGCCTTTTCGACCTCCGCCAGATCGATCGTTGCCAGCGAGACACCGGTTTCCGTCCCGCCGTCCAGCAGAACCTCTCCCCATGGCCCGACTACGACCGAGTGGCCGTAGGTCTTTCTTCCACCCGCATGCGTGCCGGTCTGCGCCGGCGAGACGATGAAGCAGCCATTCTCGATCGCGCGTGCCCGCTGCAGGACGTGCCAGTGCGCCTCTCCGGTCACCTGGGTGAAGGCCGCAGGCGAGAAAATCAGCTTGGCCCCCGCATGGGCCAGATCCCGGAACAGGTAGGGAAAGCGGATGTCGTAGCAGATCGTTAATCCCATGGTGCCCCAGGGCGTTTCCGCCAGAACCGCCCGTTCTCCGGGCTGGTAGGTTCGCGACTCCCGGTACTGGGTGCCGTCACCGACCTGCACGTCAAACATGTGGATCTTGGAATAATGCGCAAAGATCCCGCCGTCCGGGCCGACCAGATAGCTGCGATTGGAAAGCTTGTCGTCGGAAAGCTTGATCGAAATCGACCCGATCAGCAGCCAGGTTTTCAACTCCGCCGCGAGATCCCGGAACGCCGCCAGCACCTCGTGACTTTCCTCGGGACGGGCGCGGGACAGCGCTTCGTCGCGGCCGCCGGTCAACATGCCGACGACTTCCGGCGTGGTGATCAGATCGGCGCCGCGGTCCTTGGCCTCGCGGATCATCGCGCCGACCTCGGTGATGTTCTCCGCCGGATCGGCCTTCGAGTTCGTCTGCACGCAGGCAATCGTGAGTTGGGTCATGAGATCATTCCCGGTTGGCGCGGCTTCAGGCCAGCATCGGATCGAGCTTACCACTAGCTTCGAGCGCGGCCAAATCGTCCGACCCGCCGATACCGACGCCATTGATGAAGATTTGCGGCACAGTTTGCCGGCCTTCGGCGCGCTGCAGCATCTCCTTCTTCTTGGTACCGATCATGCCGACATCGATCTCGGTGAAGGCAACGCCCTTGCTGGACAGCAGCTTCTTCGCGCGATGACAATACGGGCACCACATGGTGGTGTAGATTTCCACACTGGCCATCAAAGACCTCCAAAAAAGCAGGCTAATTCTACGGATACGAGGCCCGGGCGGCCTTGTCCAGCCCGGGCCTCGGCTTCCTTGACCCATGGACGCAACGGCTCGCCTAACTGGCGAGGCGCGCGTTCTGGGGGAACATGAAGTTCTTGGCCTGCTCGTCCATTTCGGTCTTGAAGACATGGCCGTGCCGATCCTTGATCGATAGCGCGCGCCCGGACGCGGGGCGGGCATTGATCTCGTCCACCAGACGTTTCAAATGCGGCATCCCCTCGAGCGCGCCGTCACCAATCACCAACGGCACCATCCGGGCCCAGCCCCACACGCACATGTCGACGATCGTGTATTTGTCGCCCAGCATATAGGCGCGGCTGGAAAGACGGTCGTTCAGGATCCCGTAATGCCGCTCGGCTTCGAAGAGGTAGCGGTTGACGGCATATTTGTTTTCACCGGGCGCATAGTGGCGGAAATGCACCGACTGGCCGGAATAGGGTCCTATCCCGGTCGCGACGAACATCATCCAAGAGAGCAGTTCACCGCGTGCCGCCAAGGTATCGGCGGGCATGAACTTGCCGGTCTTTTCGCCGAGATAGAGCAGGATCGCATTGCTGTCGAAGACCACGTTGCCGTCATCGACGATCGAGGGTGACTTGGCATTCGGATTGATCGCCAGATACTCGGGCTTGAACTGGTCCCCCTGACGCGAGTCGACCGGAACCGGTTCGTAGTCCAGGCCGGCTTCCTCAAGGAACAGCGCCACCTTCATCGGGTTCGGCGCGGTGTTATAGTAGAACTTCAGCATGTCGGGCTCCATGTGAGGCGTTGCAATCCTCCGGGCCAAGCCCGTCGGATCAGACTAAACAGGATCTCGCGCGGCCGAAGAATCCGCCGCATCGCGCATATGGTATCAGTCGTCCGCGGCTTCCACAGCCGGCCTAGTCCATTCGGCGATCACTTCCGCGGTATGTTCACCCAGAAGCGGCGCCGGCCGGCGGATTGAACCGGGTGTTTCCGACAGTTTTACCGGCACGCCGATGGTTTTCATCGCGCCCACCTTGGGATGTTGAACATCGACCACCATCTCCCGGGCGATGGTTTGCGGATCGTTGTAGACCTCGACATGGTTCATCACCGGTCCCGCCGGGATGCCCGCCGTCTCGAAGGCCTCACATAGCGCGGCGGTGGTCTGCTGCTTGAAATAGACCTCCAGTTCCGGAACCAGTTCCTTGTTGTTCGCGACCCGGTCGGCCTTGGTCTTGAAGCGCGGGTCGTCGACCAGATGCTCGCAGCCCAGGATCTTGCAGGCGCCGCGCCAGAAACTGTCCTGCGCTCCGCCGATAGTCATGTAACCATCCTTCGTCAGAAACAGCTGATAGGGCGCGCTGCCGCGATGCGCCTGGCCGAGCCGCTCCGGCACCTCGCCATTGGCGAAGACATTGGCCGCCTCATAGACGCCGAGTGCGATCCCGGATTCGAACAAGGAGGTATCGACGTGCTGGCCCCTGCCGGTCCGCTCCCGTGCCGCAAGGGCGATCAGGATCCCGATGGCTCCGTTCATGCCGCCACAGACATCGGTGACCGGTACCGGGATGCGGTAGGGCGGCCCGTCCGGCGGACCGTTGACCGACATCAGGCCTGACATTCCGCACGCGATCAGATCGAACCCGCCGCGATGCGAATACAGCCCGGTCTGGCCGAAGCCTGAAATCGAGCAGTAGATCAGCCGCGGATTTATCCTGGAGGCCGCCTCGTAGCCGATGCCCAGCCGCTCGGCGACGCCGGGCTTGAAGTTCTCGATCAGCACATCGGCCATTTCGATCATCTTCTTCAGATGGCCGAGATCGGTCGGATCTTTCAGGTTGAAGGCGACAGAGCGCTTGTTGCGGTTCCAGAGCATGAAAGGCGCGCTCTCACCATCCTGGAACGGCGGCGTCTGACGCAGGGAATCACCACCCGCCGGGTTCTCCACCTTGATCACGTCGGCGCCGTGATCGGCAAGAATCATCGCGCAATAGGGACCGGAAAGGTGATTGGTAAGATCCAGCACCTTCAAATGTGACAGGGACGACATGGACAGGCTCCCTTCTCTGATATCAGGCCGCGGCGCGCGGACCTGTTATTTGGTCTTCGGGTCGATCACCTTGATGATGCTCGAGGTATCGAGATTGCCATGACCGTTCTCGATCAGCATCTGAAACACCGCCGTCGCCGTCGCCCCCAACGGTGTCGGCGAACCGGCGGCCTGGGCCGCGGCCTGCGACAGCCTCAGATCCTTCAGCATCAGCTTGGCCATGAAGCCGGGCTTGAACTGATTGCTGGACGGCGAGGTCGCCACCACGCCCGGCATCGGGTTCGAATTCTCAAAGATAAACGAGCGACCGGTTGACGTGGAAATCACATTGTAGAGGACTTCCTTGGAGACACCCAGGCGCTCACCCATGACCATCGCCTCGGCCGCGGCAAGCGAATTGATGCCGGCCAGCATGTTGTTGCAGATCTTCGTGACCTGGCCGAGGCCCGACGCACCGCAATGGACAATGTTCTTGCCCATGCCCTGCAGGATCGGTTTCGCCTTCTCGAAGGTGGAGGCATCGCCGCCGCACATGAATGTAAGGGTGCCGGCATCGGCCCCGACGACGCCGCCGGACACCGGCGCGTCCAGCATCGCGAATCCCGCCGCTTTCGCCGCGGCAGCCGCCGCCTGCGCCGACTCAACGTCGATGGTTGAGGAATCGATGAACAGGGTACCGGGGTCCGCCGCCGCGATGACACCGTCGTTCATGAACACCTTTCGGACATTGGCTCCGACGGGCAGCATGCTGACCACGAAATCGACGCCGGACGCGGCATCCTTGACCGACTCGGCCGCCTTGGCGCCGGACTGCACCACGAAGCTGATGGCGTCCTCAGAAAGATCGAAGACCTTGAGGCTATGTCCTGCCTTGATCAGATTGCGCGCCATCGGCCCGCCCATATTGCCCAAGCCGATGAAGCCGATACGCGCCATGATATTCTCCCCAGATGAATCGTGTTCGAACCGCCACCCCTGCGGCGATTGTCATGCGGACGGTACCCGTTCCCGATACCGTGCGCCAAGGGGCCGGCTCCGGTCCCCGCGATCAAACACGATCCTGCTGGCCACTCAAGCGAATTCAGGGGACCCGGGCAATGGTCAGCACGTCGACCGCCGCTGCGCCCGAGCGCAACAGAACGCGCGCGCAGGCGTTCACTGTGGCGCCGGAGGTCAGCACATCGTCGATCAGCAGGACGCGCTTGCCTTTCAATTTCGCGCCGAGACCGGGCGCGACCTTGAACGCACCCCGGACGTTGCGCTCCCTACCGAGGCGCGTTCTGGTGCCTTGCGACGGTGTCCGGCGGGCGCGGATCAGACCCAGGACATCGACCGGCACCTCGGCGCGGCAACCGAGGTCGAGCGCAAGGATTGCCGCCTGATTATAGCGCCGCGCGAACAGCCGGGTACGGTGCAACGGCACCGGGACAAGCAGGTCCGCCTCCGCCAGCAAACCGGCGCCGCTCCGCGCGAGCCAGGCGCCGAATAACGGCGCCAGATGCAAGCCGTCACCATGCTTGAACTTGAGGATCAAACGGCGGCTCGCATCGTCATAAAGCGCGGCCGCCCTGGCGCGCTCGAAGACCGGCGGATCGGAAAGACAGCGCCCACAGACGCTACGGTCGGCAACGCTGAACTCGAACGGTCCGCCACATCGTTGGCACAGCGGCTCGGCGACAAAGGCAATGGCCGACCAACAGCTCCCGCACACCGCCGCCGGTGTATCGACAATGATCCCGCATCCGGGACATCGCGGCGGCAGAACCGCGTCCAGCAACCAACGCGCGCCGCGCCGAATTGACCGCGCCGCCGAGGAAAAAATCTTGGTCCGAGTTTGCAATCCCGGTTCGAGCACGTTTCGGTCCAACGGTCGGGTTAAGTGATCCTCACCTGGGTTATGGAAGGATTTGGGCTGTTTTCCCGAGGTGCCGGCGTGGCATGGTCCGCCCATGAACCAGAGCCCCGTCATTTTCGACCGCCAATTGCTGCGCCGCCGCAGGGATCGCGCGGCGCCGTGTTTTCGAGAATTCGATTTTCTGATCGCCGAGGCCGCGGACCGTTTGGCGGATCGTCTCCTGGATCTCAATCGCAGCTTCGGAACGGTTCTTAATCTCGGCTCGCGCAGCGGGACCTTGGCGAGCGTCTGGCCGCGAGGCCTTGCGAAACCCTGGATCGTCCATGCCGACCTGTCGCCTGGAATGGCCGCCGAAGCCGGGTCCGGGGGGCCGGCGCTTGCGTGCGACGAGGAGGCGTTGCCGTTCGCCGAGGCCAGCCTGGATGCGGTGCTAAGTTGTCTTTCCCTGCATTGGGTGAACGACCTGCCCGGCGCTCTGGTGCAGATCCGCAGGGCATTGAGGCCAGACGGGATGTTTTTGGCCTCGGTTCTTGGCGGAAACACGTTGGTCGAACTGCGTGAGGTTCTGAGCGAAGCCGAAATCGAGGTCACCGGAGGCATCAGCCCGAGGGTTTCTCCCTTCGCGGATATCCCCGACCTCGGCGGTCTGCTGCAACGCGCGGGTTTCGCCCTGCCGGTGGTCGACAGCGACATTCTGACAGTGACCTATGATAATCTCTTCGCCCTGATGGCCGATCTCAGAGGCATGGGTGAGAGCAACACGGTCATCGAGCGGCATCGGGCCGCTACGCGCCGGGGCATGTTCATGCGGGCCGCGGAAATCTATCAGGAAAAATTCGCCGGCCCCGACGGACGCATTCCGGCAACTTTTCAGATCCTGACGATGACCGGATGGGCGCCGGACGCCTCGCAGCAACAACCCCTGCGACCCGGTAGCGCCCGAGCCCGGTTGGCCGACGCGATCGGCGCTGAAGAGAAACCGGCGGGTGAGCAGGCCGGCGAACCAACCTAGAGCGGCGGGTCACTTCACCGCGTAGACGATCCACATCGCCTGACGGTAAAAATCGTATCCGCGCCGTTTGGCTTCCTCGCGGGGGAGTTCATAGGTGGTCTCGCACGGATCGATCACCGAGCAGCCTTTCAGCAATTCGGCGTATTCCTCCTTGGCGAAGAAATGCGCGAGTCCGATGGATTCGAGATGGACACGCCCCGGCGAGGCGTCGGTTTCAAGATCGAGAGTCCCCGGGTCCGCCGGATCCTCCTGGTGCTTCTTGGCAAGATACGTGGTGTGAGCGTTGCTGATCATGTGGCCGACAAACACGCCGCCGGGTTTCAACACCCGGACGACCTCGGCATGGGCCTTCTCACGGTCCGCCTTGTTAAGGTGCTGGAAAACACACGATTCCAGCACTCCGTCCAGGGAATTGTCCTCGAAGGGAAGCGCGGTGGCCGAGGCATGTTCGAGGCGTCCCAGACGCCCCGCCATCCCGCGCGCCTCGAACACCTGGCGGCAGAGCGTGACGGCGCTGGGCGAGATATCGACGCCATTGGCTTCAATGCCCTTTTCGGCAAGCCACATCAGATTCGGGCCGGCGCCGCTACCGACCTCAAGGAACCGAAGCTTCCGATGGCTCGCGGAGTCAGGGTAACGGTCGCGCAGATAGTGCGATACAAACCGGACCAGGGCCTCGACGGGCGCGGTGTTGTAAGCGCCGCTCGCGATCTGATCCCGGAACGACTCGTCCCAGAGAGCCTGCATTGCCTGGTCTCGTGCCGTCATTCGTTGTGCCATCGCTCGCTCCCGCGAAGTGCTTGTCAGGCTTTGTCTACCCACTCGATTTCGTCGCCGTCCAGCCAGGCAACGATCTCCATGTCCTGTTCCGCCACATAGGCCAGATACTCCTCCATGCAGTGCTTTTCCACCAGTTGGACGTAGCGTCTCGGCCCGCTGTTGACCAGACAGCTCCGATAGCCGAACGCGGCGAGACGGCCATTCAGCGACGGCGTGGCATAATAGCCCCAGGACTTCCGGCAGACATCGAATTCGGCGCCGCTTTCGGTCTTTAGCGTCACCTGTTCGTCATGTCCGAGTTCCAGATCGAGAACATGGTGAAGTTCGATTTCCCGTCCCGCATGCCCGACCTTGAAAGCGCGAGGTGGCGTAATCTCAGTAACTTTCATTTCTGGAGCTCCCCTCGGCGCTTGTCCCATTCCCGCGCGGCGGCCACGGCGGTATCAAGATCGACGCCATCGCCATGAGTTTCAAAAATCCAGCAGGCCTTGTCATAGTCCGCGGGCGTATCAACCGACAGACTGACCCCGGCATAGCGGTCGTCGGACGCGGTGAGATTTTCCACCCGAAACCGTTCCACATGCCGGTAGGCGTAGCGGGTCACGTGTTCGCGGTCATCGGGATCGTCGGTCTCTTCGACGATCCGTGCCATGGCGGAGGTCGTGATCGCCTCCACGCTGACACCGATCGGATAGGTCCGCGGGAAAACATTGGTGATCAGCTCCGCGCCGCCGTTGCGGGCTCGGGTGAGGCATTGGCCGATCAGAGCCGGTTCGATGAACGGGCTGTCCCCGCTGATCCGAACGAAAAGATCCAGATCGTGGTTTTTGGCGCAGGCCAGTGCTCGGCCCGCGACATCCTGAGCGGCACCTCGGAAGAGCCGCTCCCCGCATCCGGCGACGTGATCCGCGATGGGATCGTCCGTGCCGCGGTCCGAGGTTGCGACGATGACCGGGGGCGCACCCGGCGTCGCCCGGCACCTCTCTATCACCCGGTCGAGGAGCAGCTTTCCGGCGATCGGCCTGAGGGCCTTGCCGGGCAGGCGGGAGGAATCCAGACGCGCAAACACGATGATCGCGTCATTCACGCGTTGGCTCCCACCACCTTCCGCCATTCCTCCACGTACCATTCGCAATACTGCTTGTAGCCCCGCTCCAGCGGCCAACTCGGGTTGAAGCCGAGCCGGTCGCGCGCCTTATCCATGCGCAGGGTGCCGCGCACCGGTTTCTCGGCCGCGCGGGGACGATCCTCAAGGATGGCCGTCGGCACAACCTCTTTCACGATGGCCGCAAGCTCGGCAATCGTCCTGGCATTGCCGTAGGTCAGATTGAAGGTATCCGAAGTGCCGCGGCCGCCATGAAGGCCCAATGCCCGAACCATGCCCTCGGCCAGATCCTCGATATAGGTGAAGTCGAGACGGCCATCACCCCCGCCTTCCAGCAACAGCGGGCGGCCGGCGAGTGCATTTTCGATGAAAGCCTGGCTGACCCGCCGGCTCACACACCGCTCGCCGTAAAGCGCGCTCGGCCGGACGATACAGGTCCCGAGACCGTCGGTGTGGTGATAGGTCCGCACCAGGCGTTCGGCCATGTATTTCGTATTCGCATAGATGCCTCGGGGACGGGGACGGGTGGTCTCGTCAACCGAATCGCCCTCAAAGTCGCCATAGACGGTGCTGGAACTCAACAGCATCAGCGTCTCGACCTGATCATGGCTGAGCCGGCACAGCTCCAGGACATTGCGCAGGGTCGTGAGCTGAAGATCGAAGCACAGGCCAGGATTCTTACGGGCCTCCACCGCGCTCGCGATCGCCGCGAGATGTACGACCTTGGTCGGCTTGAAGGCATCGAACGCCTGAGCCATGTCGGCGAAGTTTCGCGCGTCGGAGTTCCGCAGCTGCACCCCTGCTTCGCGCATCATGTCAAACCGGCTCATCAGAAAATGAATGTTCAGCTTGCGCTTGATCAGGTCACCCCGGTCATGAAACGCGTTGTCGACCAGACTGTTGACCATCATGTTGTCGAGAACCATCGTCTCGACATTGTTCGCGCGCAGCAGCATCGCCAGATTGTGGCCGATAAATCCGGCGCCACCCACGAGCATCACGCGCGCGCCGCTCAGTTTTTCGATGACCGTGCTAAACGGGATGTCTGTCATTGTTTCCTGTCTCGGCCGCGGGCGCGGCGTCACCTGATTGGGTCCCCGATCGGTCCGGTATCCGCGGGACGAATCCCGGAGCAAGAATTGGCCGAACCGGGAACCGGGGGATAGCAAGCTCTTCGCGGATTTCTCCCTTCAAGTCAAGAAAACCCCGTATTTACGCGACGTTTCAACCCAACCGAACAACTGGGCCAAGACAAGTGTTTACAGCCATGTCTGGGCCGCTATCTTCGCCCGGCCTGATCGGGAGTTGAAAATGGGACGCATCGCGGGCGTGTTGACGGAAAGCGGCGGCGCGGCGCCACTGGATCCCGCCGGGATGTTGACCGCCTTGGGCCTGTCCGATTGTGTGACGGCGCGGGGCCTCGCAGCCGAGAATACGGAACAACTCGCCGAACTGGGTCATTTGCGGCTTGTATTCGACGGCGTGATCTACAATCCGGAAGACTTTCCCGATATCGAACGCCCCCTGGGCAACACAAACGACGCCGGCCGTATCCTGACGGCAATTGCGCGCCGGGGTTTGGTCGAGACGCTCACGAAAATCAATGGCGATTTCGCGTTCGCGCTTATCGATATGAAATCCGGAACGATAAGTCTCGCGCGCGACAGGTTCGGCATTCGCCCCCTCTATTACGCAAAGACCGAGGGATTCATCGCCTTCGCCTCGCGGCCACGGTCGCTTCTGGAGATACGCGGCGTTTCAAGGGAACCCGACCCGGCATTCCTGCTGGCGGCCGCCGGGACGCACTACCGTTTCATCGATTCGGACCCGGCGCGCGCGCCCTTTCGGGGAATGTCGCAAGTGCCGGCGGGGCACATCGTCTCGCTCCGGAACGGAAGGGCGCACGCGGAACGCTACGGCGACATCGCGGCTGGACCGGCGCCCGGGGGGACCGAGGAAGATCAGGCGCGGGAGTATCTCGCACTGCTTGAAGACGCCGTCCGCCGCCGTCTCAAGCATGCCGACAATCCGGCATTCACCCTGTCCGGCGGGCTCGACAGCTCGACCGTCGCGGCCCTTGCGTACCGGATCGAGGGGGCCCCGCCGCCCGCCATATCTTCCGTCCACCGGGACGAAACCTATGACGAACGCAAGGAGATCATGGAGATCGTCAACGCGGGTCTGGTCGACTGGCATCCCGTCGAGATCGACGATCCCGACCTGCTCTCCGTGATCTCGAAAATGAGCGCGTTTCATGACCACCCGATCCCGACGGTCACCTGGATGAGCCACTACCTGCTGGGTGAGAAGATCGGCGAAATGGGCTATCGATCGGTGTTCGGCGGTTTGGGCGGAGATGAACAGCACGCTGGCGAGTACGACTATTTCTTCTATTTCTTCGCCGATCTGAAAGCCGCCGGCCGAGACGATGTTCTGGATCGGGAAATTGCGGCCTGGGTTCGCAACCATGATCACCCGGTTTTTCGAAAATCCGGGGATGTGGCGGAGCGGGGAATCCTTGTTCTGACCGACACCGACCGCCCCGGATTGTGCAGGGGAAACACGGATCTTCTGTTTCGCTACAAGGATCTTTTTTTGCCCGAACTCGGTGATCTGAGCACGTTGCTGCCACGCTATGAGGCGTCGTCACCGAGCTATATGGCCAGCCATATGCGCAATGAACTTCTGTTCAATACCATGCCCTGCTGTCTGCGTGCCGCCGACCGCAACGCTGGCCAACTCGGACATCGTGAGTTTCACCCGTTCCTCGACTGGCGCTTGTTCGAATTCACGCTGGCCATTCCGGGGGACCGGAAAATCCGGAACGGCGTTACAAAGTCCTTCGCCCGAGAAGCCTATAAGGGACTGCTCCCGGAGGCGACACGCACCCGGGTCAACAAGACCGGGTGGAATGCACCGGCACATCAATGGTTCGCCGGACCAGGGCGGGAAGCGTTGATGGATCTCGTCACATCGCGATCCTTCGTGGAGCGGGGTTTGTACCATCAGCCGGCATTGCTGCGGCTTATCGACGAGCATCAGGAGATCGTCGACGATCCCCGCGGCCGGGACAATCACATGATGGTGCTTTGGCAGATCGTGACGCTTGAGCTGTGGCTGCGCTCGGTCGAGGAAATTCCTAACGCGACGGCGGACCTGATTTAGACGGTCACGCCGCGCGGTCCGAGCGCGAATTCACAGACTCCGTTTCGTCATCCCGGCTCGAAACCGAAGCCGGATCATCGTCAAGGTTGGGAGCGAGCCAGGTTCTGGCCTCCCCGAGGCTCCAGCCTTTCCGGGCGGCATAGTCCGAAAGCTGGTCGGAACCGATCGTCCCCAACCCGAAATAACGCGCTTGGCGATGGCCGAAATACAGCCCGCTTACCGAAGAGGCGGGCCGCATGGCGAAGCTCTCGGTCAGTTCCATCCCGATCGCCGTCTTGGCATTAAGAAGCGAGAAAATCGTCGTCTTCTCGGTATGGTCCGGACAGGCGGGATAGCCTGGCGCCGGTCGGATGCCCTGATATTTCTCGGCGATGAGATCCTCGTTGGAAAGCGCTTCATCCGGCGCGTAACCCCAATAGTCCTTTCGAACCAGCTCGTGCAGATGTTCCGCCAACGCCTCGGCCAGGCGATCACCCAAGGCCTTGATCAGGATTGCGCCGTAGTCGTCATGGTCGGCCTCATGCTCGCCGGCGATCTCCTCAATTCCCGGGCCGGCGGTTACCGCAAAACACCCGAGATGATCCGGCCCCACCCCTGCGGGGGCGATGAAGTCCGCCAGCGCCAGGTTGGGACGGTCGGTCTGGGAATGCTTGCGCTGCTGTCTGAGCGTATGAATACGCGCGAGCGGCGTGGTCCTCGTCTCGTCGGTGAAAAGTTGGATATCGTCGCCGTCCGATTCCGCCGGCCAAAACCCGAACACGGCGGCGGGCCGAATGCGTGGGTCCTGCTTCAGACGCTCAAGCATCCCCAACGCGTCGTCGTGAAGCTGCCGGGCGGCTTGCCCGACGACCGGGTCATCCAGAATCTCCGGCCAGCGACCCGCCAGTTCCCATGTCTGGAAGAACGGGCGCCAGTCGATGCGCTGCTGGAGCACGTTGATATCCCAATCCCGTATCGTCCTGACCCCGATAAAAGCCGGCGCCGGAGGAACACCGTCGCTCCAGTCGATCCGGAGCCCGTTGGCCCGCGCCTCGCTCAGACTTAGGCGGTTCGATTGTCCGGTCTTGTTGCTGTTCGCCTGGCGCAGTTTCTCCTGCTCCGCCGCGACTTCCGCCACAAAGGCGTCGCGCGTGCGCGGCGTCAGCAACGACCGCACCACACCCACCGCCCGAGAAGCATCCAGCACGTGGGTGACGGAGCCGTCATATTCCGGCGCGATCTTCACCGCCGTGTGCAGCTTGCTCGTCGTGGCGCCGCCGATCAGCAGGGGCTGCTTCATGCCGCGGCGCCGCATCTCGGCGGCGACCCGCGCCATCTCCGTCAGGCTCGGCGTGATCAAGCCGGAAAGCCCGATCATGTCGGCGCCCTCAGCCTCTGCCCGGTCCAGGATATCGGCACTCGGCACCATCACGCCGAGATCGATGACCTCATAGTCGTTGCACCGCAACACCACGCCGACGATGTTCTTGCCGATATCGTGCACATCGCCCTTGACGGTCGCCATCACGATGCGGCCCGCGGCCTCGCGGACGCCGCCGGCGCTCTCCGCGTCCATGAACGGCTCGAGATGCGCCACCGCGCGCTTCATCACCCGCGCGCTCTTGACGACCTGGGGCAGGAACATGCGCCCGGACCCGAACAGGTCGCCCACGACCGACATGCCGTCCATCAACGGACCCTCGATCACATCGAGCGGGCGCTCCATGGCAAGGCGCGCCTCCTCGGTATCCTCGATCACGTGATCGGTGATGCCATGCACCAGGGCGTGGACCAACCGGTCCCGGACACTCCCCTTGCGCCATTCCGGATCGCTCTCCACCACCTCGGCGGGATCGCGATAGCGCTCGGCTATTTCAAGCAAGCGTTCACCGGCGTCGGGGCGCCGGTTCAGCACCGCATCCTCGATCCGTTCGCGCAGATCCAGGGGAATATCGTCAAACACCGGAAGCCGCCCGGCATTCACGATCCCCATGGTCATTCCCGCCGCGATTGCGTGATAAAGAAAGACCGAGTGGATCGCCTGTCGCACCGGCTCGTTGCCCCGGAACGAGAAGGACACGTTCGACAGGCCACCGGAGACCTGGACATGCGGCAGGGTTGCCCGGATCTGGCGCGTTGCCTCGATAAAGGCGCGGCCATAGTCGTCATGCTCCGGAATGCCGGTGGCGATCGCGAAGATATTCGGATCGAAGATGATGTCCTCGGGCGGGAAACCCGCCGTGTCGACCAGCAGCCGATAGGCCCGGGTACAGATCGCGACCTTGCGCTCTACGGTTTCCGCCTGCCCGTTCTCATCGAAGGCCATGACGACGACCGCGGCCCCGTAGCGGCGCGCCAGCCGGGCCTTAGCGAGAAAATCCGCCTCGCCCTCCTTCAGGCTGATCGAATTGGCGATTGCCTTGCCTTGAAGGCATTTCAAGCCGGCCTCGATCACTGCCCAGTCGGAGGAATCCACCATGATCGGAATCCGGCAGATATCCGGCTCCGCGCTTATCAGATTGAGGAAACGGGTCATCGCCCCGACCGCGTCCAGCATCCCTTCGTCCATGTTGACGTCCAGGATCTGGCACCCGTTTTCGACCTGATCGCGCGCTACGGCGAGCGCCGCGTCATAGTCGCCGTTCAGGATCAGCTTCTTGAAAACCAACGATCCTGTGACGTTGGTACGCTCACCGATATTGACGAAGCGGGCGGTCTGAACGCTCATGCGGGCACCGTAAACGGCTCAAGGCCGGACAGCCGCAGGCTGGGCTCGATATCCGGCAGGCGGCGAGGCGGAACGCCCTCAACCACCTCGGCAAGGGCGCGGATATGGTCCGGCGTGGTGCCGCAACACCCGCCGACAATGTTCAAAAGCCCGGCTCTTGCCCACTCTCCGATATGGGTGGCCATGGTCTCCGGTGTCTCATCGTAGCCGCCGAAGGCGTTCGGCAGGCCCGCGTTGGGATGTGCGCTCAGCAGGCAGTCGGCCACCGATGAAAGTTCGGCCACATACTGTCTGAGATCGCTGGCGCCCAGCGCGCAGTTCAACCCGACGGCGATCGGCCGCGCGTGGCGAACCGAATTCCAAAAGGCTTCGGCGGTCTGCCCCGACAAGGTGCGCCCAGACCGATCGGTAATGGTGCCGGAAATCATCACGGGCACGCTCTCACCCCGACGCTCGAACACTTCGTCGATGGCGAACAGTGCGGCCTTGGCGTTGAGGGTATCGAAAATGGTTTCCACCATCAGCAGATCGGCACCGCCATCAAGGAGGCCGTCGGTGGCTTCGCCATAGCTGTGGCGCAGGTCATCGAACGAAACCTCGCGGAAGGCCGGATCGTTCACATCGGGCGAGATCGACGCGGTCTTGTTGGTCGGTCCGAGCACGCCGGCAACGAAACGCGGCTTATCGGGAGTTTCGCTCGCAGCCTTATCCGCCGCCTGGCGGGCGAGCGACGCCGCGCGCTGATTGATCTCCCAGGCATGGGCCTCGAGACCGTAATCCGCCTGGCTGATGGTCGTGGCGGTAAAGGTATTCGTTTCCAGAATATCCGCGCCGGCTTTGAGATAGGCGCGGTGGATATCGAGAATCACATCCGGACGTGTGAGGACCAGAAGATCATTGTTGCCGAGCAGGTCACCCTTGTGATCCGCAAAGCGGTCACCCCGGAACGCCGCCTCGTCCAGGCCGCGGTCCTGAACCGCGGTACCCATGGCGCCGTCGAGCAGAAGAATACGTTTCGACGCCGCATCCAACAGCGCCGAGGCACGGGGATTGTCGGCTTTCATCCGGCGGCTCCGCGTCTCGCGATGTTTGGACGCGCGCCGGCCTCGTTCCGATTCGCCGCGTTCCGCACGCGCCATTGCGCTGCCGCGGCGGCAGGAACGAACCGGCTCAAGCGCCATGCCTCGGCGGGCCGGGTGGTTCCGACGAAGGTGAGCCGGGGACCGATGGAGGGGTGAAGTAGACAGCGCCGCACCGCGTCCTCCGAAGCTCCGGGCGGAACAAACAAGGCCGCATCGAAACAGCGTGCGAGTTCCGCAAGCCGCATCGACGCGCCGCCGAAGCCTTCATCGACGCTGACCGCCAGCGCCGACGCTCCCAGTGAATGGGCCAGCACCGCGCTTGAAATGCTTCTGCGCCGAATTTCCTCCGGATTTTCGGGCTCGTCCTCCACATCTTCTCGGACGTTCGCATAGACCGGCACCTTGCGGCCCGCCTCGGCCAAGCCGGCACGCAGGCCGGAGAAGGCCGCAGCCACGTGGGCAGGATGCCCCGCGCAGGAAAGATGGATCGCATCCACGCCGCCGGCAATCTGCGCCGAGACCATGGCCGCAGCCGCAGCCTCCACCTCGGCGCCGGTCAGATAGCCGTGAACCGGCAGCCACCAGGGTAATCTGACGTTTCCGACCACGCGGGCTCGGTTTTCCCCGCTGGCATTTTCCCGAACAGCACGGCACGCGATTTCCGCCGCCAGGTAACTGATGGCGAATGCCTCGTCATGCATGCGGTAGCGGTCGAGCACCTGGGGCGCCGCGCCGGCGGTATTGGTGAACAGCAGCCGCGCGCCGGCCCTCAGCATCCTGCCATGCATGGCCGCAACCTGCTTAGGCGCGGTGATATTCAGCGCTTCGACACAGCCTCCGGGATGGCCCGGTTGAATCCCGCCGGCGACCGCTATCCCGGTCGAAAGTCGCGGAGCCCTTTTTTGTGTCCTGTTGCCGTTGAGGCAATTCATGCCGCGGCATCCAACTTGGGACGCAGACCCAGCCGGCGGCAGATCGCCATCGACAATTCCGCCCGATTCAGCGTGTAGATGTGGAAATCCAATACGCCTTCGCGTTTCAACGCGTTGCACAGGTCGCAGACCGTGGAGGCCGCAACCAGACGCCGCGTCTCCTCGTCATCGTCAAGTCCGTCGAACAGCTCCCGCATCCAGACCGGAACCGTCGCCCCGCAGCGTTCGCTGAAGGACACGACCTTGGCGAAATTCGTGACCGGCAGAATGCCCGGGACGATGCGCTGGGTGATGCCGGCCGCAACGACCCGGTCGCGGAACCGCAGATAGGTGTCGGCATCGAAGAAGAACTGCGTGATTGCGGTACTGGCACCCGCATCCAGCTTGCGCTTCAGATTGTCCAGATCGGCCTCAGGCGACGCGGCATCGGGATGGGTCTCGGGATAGGCGCCGACTGCGATGTCGAAATCCGCGACCCGGCGCAAACCGGCGACCAGATCCGCCGCGTCCCGGTAACCGTCGGGGTGGGGCTGATAGCCTCCGGATCCGTCGGTTGGGTCGCCGCGCAGCGCGACGATGCGGCGGATATTCCGGCTCGCCCAGTCGGCCGCGATCGCATCGATCTCGGCGCGTGACCGCCCGACACAGGTAATATGCGCCGCCGCGTCGAGCCGTGTGGTCGCGACCAGGCGGTCGAGGATCGCGGTGGAACGTTCCTGAGTCGATCCGCCGGCCCCATAGGTGACCGACACGAAGGCCGGGTTCAGGCTTTCCAGTCGGGCTACGGTCCGCCACAAAGCGTCCTCGCTTACGGCTCCGGCGGGCGGGAAGATCTCGAAACTGACTCTTGATGCGTCGCTCATCACGAGGCCTCCGTCGAGGAAATCCGGTCATTGGCCGGCCGGGCGGCTTTGCGGGCAATCCAGATGCAGACCGTCAGTGGATCACCCTCGAGGTAAGTGGGGGTACCGCAATCGAGCCCGATGGCGTCGAACCAGCGGCGCATCTGTGCTTCCGAGAAGCCGAGCCAGCGATGGGCGTGATCCTCGCGCAATTCGGCAATCCCATGCGGCGCGAAATCAATCACGATCAGCCGACCACCGGGGCGCAGCACCCGCATGCCCTCGGCCAGCAAGGTCTCGGGCTCGTCGGCATAGTGCATCAGCATGTTCGCCGTGATCAGATCGAACCGATCCTCCGCGAACGGCAGGCGATACATATCGGCATGCCGCACCTGGCAGTTTCTCAGACCGTCTTGATCGAGATTCGCCCGCGCCACGGCCAGCATGTCGCGGGAATTATCGATCCCGATGGCAGAGGTGACATGGCCTCCGGCAAGCCGCAAAACCCGTCCGGTTCCGGTTCCGATATCCAACAGGTCACCGACAGGGCGTTCACGAATGATTTCGTTCAGGGCCTCATCGACCCGCTTGTCGTCCACATAAAGACCGCGGATCTCTTCCCAGCTTCCTGCATTGCGGCGGAAATAATCCTCCGCCAGCCGCGAGCGCTCTTCCTTGATGCGTTCGAGACGCGAAAGATCGAGCGCCAGAGTCGAGTCGTCCTCGGGTATCAGATCGACCAGCAATTGGCCGAGGCCGGCGCCGGCGCCGGCACTCGCCGGGCGATAGTAGGCGCGGCTGCCTTCCTGATTGCGGTCAAGCAGGCCTGCCTCGACCAGCAGCTTCAGATGCCGGGAGACGCGCGGCTGGCTCTGCGCCAGGATGCTGACCAGCTCGGTTACCGACAGTTCGGCATGCCCGCACAGCGCCAGGATCCGAAGCCGGGTCGGCTCGGCCGTCGCGCGGAGGCCCTGCATCAGCTGATCCATCACATTCCAATCAGGATATAAAGATAGCTTTATGTCTTGATGATAAGAACTCTCGTCTTGCTGTCAAGGCGAATAATTCTGTTCCACGGGCGACACCATCGCGGAGACCTGGGCGATCACTCTGGTGATGCTTCCCAACGCCCCCTACCCCGTCGCCCGTTTCCACGGGATGATGGCGGCGTTCGGGAGGGAATCAGCCATGAGCCTGGCGACGAAACGCGTCGAGATCTCCGGCGTCGCGACCGATCTGGTGGATATCGGAGACGGACCGGTGATCCTGTATCTGCACGGCGGGCGCGGCCATTTCGGGTTCGAGCCGTTCCTTGAGACATTGTCGGCGACGCACCGGGTCATCGCGCCCTGGCTGCCGGGTTTCGGACATTCCGAGTTGCCGAGGGCCTATACCGCGATCGATGACCTGGCGTATTTCGGGCTCGACCTTCTGGACGCGATGAAAGTGGAGAATGTCAGCCTGGTCGGTGCCGGCTTCGGCGGCTGGGTAGCGGCGGAAATGGCGATCCGTTCGACCCACCGGCTCCGCAATCTGACGTTGATCGGGTCGGTCGGCGCGAAGTTCGCCGACCACCTGACCCGCGAGATTACCGATATACACGCCCTGTATCCGGACGATGTGAACCGCACTCTCTATGCCGATCCGGAGCGGTTTCGCCTGGATACGACGGGAATGAGCGATGACGACCTGACCGCCGTGGTCCGGATGAGCGAAGCCATCGTCCTGTTCGGCTGGAAACCCTACATGCACAATCCGCGGCTGCGTCGCTGGCTGCATCGGATCGACGTGCCGACCCAGGTGATCTGGGGCGAGAAGGACGCGATGGTCTCGACCGACTACGGCCGGCAATTCGCCGCCGCCATACCCGGCGCCCGGTTTGCGACCGTCGCCGGCGCCGGACACTATCCCGGCCTGGAGCGGCCGGAGGAAACGGCGTCGCTCGTCGCCGAATTTGCCGGCGGCACCAAATAGGAGGAGCCGAGGACATGAAGGTCTGGCATTTTTCCGAGATGGCCTATCCGCAGGCCTGGGACGAGGGCTACCAGCGCGGCACTTTCCGGGTAACGGTCCCGAACAAACTCTACGATCCGCAGATCGGCGCCGATGTCTATCACCGCCACTATGACGAGTTTCAGCTCTGCGACGAGCTCGGCATCAACATCATGCTGAACGAGCATCACAGCACGCTCACCTGCACCAACGCGGCGGTGACGGTGTCGGGCTCGATCCTGGCGCGGATCACCAAGAATGTCCGTATCCTGCTGCTCGGCACTCCGATCGCCAACCGTCCGGACCCGATCCGTGTGGCTGAGGAAATGGCGATGATCGACGTGATCTCACGCGGTCGCCTCGAGATGGGACTGGTCAAGGGAGCGCCGTACGAAATCGCCCCCGCAAACATGAACCCGGCCCGGCTCATGGACCGGTTCTGGGAAGCGCATGACCTGATCCTGAAGGCCATGAGCACCCATGACGGCCCGTTCAATTGGGAAAGCGAGAACTACCATTACCGCCAGGTGAATATCTGGCCGCGGCCCTGGCAACAGCCGCATCCGCCGGTCTGGATCACCGCGCTCAGCCCGAACAGCGGGCGGGCGATCGCCGAGCGGGGCCATGTCGCCGCCGCGTTGTTGTCGGGCGGCATCGCGTCGGGAATGTTCAACGCCTATCGCGAGCGGGCGGCGGAGCAGGGCTGGGCGGCGCCCAATGACCGCTTCGCCTATTGCGTGCTGGTCGGCGTCGGCAACACCGAGGAAGAAGGGCGGCGCCGGGCCAATCAGGTCGCCGGCTATGTCCGCACCTCGCCCATCGTGTCCGAGCCGTTCAAGAACCCGCCGGGCTACAACCCCGTGCCGGCCAATGTGGCGATGCTGAAGGCTGGGCCGACCCAGAGCGTGGCCCGGGTCCAGACCGTCGACGGCCGCACCATCGATCCGACCAAGGCGACGGTGCAGGAATTCATGGACGCGCGCACCGTTTTCGCCGGCACGCCGGATCAGGTTTTCGATCAGATCAAGACCTTCAACGAAGAGGTCGGCGGCTTCGGCAACCTGATCATCATGGGCCAGGGCGGCACGCTGTCCTACGAAGAGACCTGCGCCAACTTGAAGCTCTTCGCCGACGAGGTCATGCCGAGGCTTGGAGAGATCAAGATGCCCGAGAACCGATATGGCGAACTGGCGGAGCGCAATGCCGCCGCCAGCGCCGCGGACTGAAGGACAACCCTCGCAAGGAGAAAGAACATGCGCGCATTGGTGACCGGCGCCAGTCCCGGGATCGGCGGCGCCACCTGCCGGGTCCTGACCAAAATGGCGCTGGACCGCGGCGAGAAGCCCAGGATCGCCGCCTGCGAGATCCGCGCGACCGACGAGGTTACGGCGCTCGCCGAGGAATTGCGCGAGGCGGGGGCCGAGGTGCTCGTCCTGACCGGCGATCTCGGCAACACCACCGATGCCGGCGCCATGGTCGCCAAGGCGGTGGAGCGTTTCGGCGGGCTCGACGCCGTGGTCAGCAATGCCGGCATCACCAGCCCTGCACCGCTGAACGATCTCGCGATCGACCAGTGGGACAAGATCATGGCGGTTAACACCCGCGCGACCCTGTTGCTTGCCCAGGCCGCCTATCCGGCGCTCAAGGCCTCCAAAGGCGGACTGGTGGCGGTGTCCTCGATGTCCGGCATGGGCGCGCATCCCGGCATGGGCGCCTATAGTCCAAGCAAGGCCGCGCTGATCTCGCTCTGCCAGGTGCTGGCCCAGGAATGGGCCCCCGACCACATCAATGTCCATACCGTGGCCCCGGGCATGATCCGCACCCCGCTCACCAAGAAGGTCTACGAGAATAATCAGATCGCCAAGGACCGCGCGGCCCTGGTTCCCTGGGGCCGGGTCGGAGAGCCGGAGGATATCGCCAATGTCATCGGTTTCCTGCTTTCTCCGGCGGCGGAGTACATGACAGGGCAGAACCTGCTGATCGATGGCGGTTTCGTGGATTCCCTCTACGACCACATCCCCGGCAAGCCGACCCGGGCCATATAACGGCCGCGAGACTTCCCCAGGTGGTCGTGCCGACCTGACAGGTCCGGGCAATATCGGGCATAGTCCGTCCGAGACTTCGGGATGCACGGATGACGAGCGATCTGAAACCGGCGCAAGGCGGCGCATCGGATACGGACGGACGGATCGCCGATGAGCTGATCCGCGTTCTTCATCGCCGCGCCCTTATCGCCTTGCTCGGCGAGTCGGCCGCCCTCCTTTCGGTGCCGGTTCTGCTTTGGGATCGCGTGGACCAGAATCAGTTGACGATCTGGGCCGGTATCACCGCTGCGGTTCTGGTTTTGAGATTGCTGATCGGCCGAGTGTTCGAGCCGGGTTCCGCGGATTCCGAAGCGATCCGTAAATGGGCTTTCCGGATGACGGGAATGGCGCTGCTTTCCGGCCTCTGCTGGGGAGCGCTCGCCGGCTTGTTCTTCGAGCACCGAGACCCGGTCACCGCGATTTCCCTGGCCCTGGTAAGTGTCGGACTGCTGCTGGCGGCCCTCGGCTCACTCTTTTCCCATCCACCCGCGCACCGCGCCCATGCGATCGCATTGGCGGCGCCATTAACAGTCTTATGCGCGGTTTCGGGCGACGCCGGCCACATGGCGATCGCCGGTCTGATCGGCCTGGCCTTGGTAGGTTCCTTATACTTCGGTGTGGTTTGGCGCGGAATCTTGCGGGACGGCATCCGCCATCGTCTCGAAGTGGAGCAGCTTGTTACATCCGCCGAAACGGCGCGTGACGCCTTGACGGAAAGCGAACGGCGTCTTGCGGCGATCCTGGAGGCAAGTCCGATCGGCGTGTCGGTCCTCTCGGCATGGACCGGCCGGCGGGTCTTCGTGAACAAGGCCCTGATAGATCAGTTCGGCGCCAAGGACGCGGACGAGCTGACCAAGGCTTCGGTCGAGGACTCCTGGGTCAATCCCGAGGACTATCACAACGCCTTGGAAAAGGGTTCGGGCCGCGAACCCCTGGTCAATTTCGTCGCGCCGCGCCGGCGTATGGATGGCGGCGTCTGGTGGGCTCTGCACAACAACGTGCAGGTCATCTTTGAAGGCGAGCCGGCACGTGTCGTCTGGCACACGGACATCACCCAAAGCAAACAGGCCGAGGAGGAGGTCCGGGCCAGTGAAGCGCGTCTGCGCGGCCTTCTCGAAAGCAGCCCCATCGGTGTCGGGGTGCTTCGCCGAACCGGTGAAATCCTGTTCGCCAATAGCCGCTATGTCGAAGTCTATGGTCTGGATGAGGCTGAACTGGAAGGCGTCAATGCGGCGACGCTGGTGGACGACCCGGAGCAAAGAGCTCAATTGCTCAAAGCCCTTTCGTCATCCGGCCGCTTCAATGACGAACTGGTAAGGCTTGTCCGGCCCGACGAATCGACCTTCTGGGGGCTGATCAGCGGTGAGATGATCGAATTTCAGGGCGAGCGCGCAATCCTCACCTGGACCTATGACATAGACGAACGGGTCCGAATGGAATCGGTCCTGCAATCCGCCAAGGAGGAAGCCGAGGCGGCGAGCCGCGCCAAGTCGAGCTTCCTGGCCGCCATGAGCCATGAGATCCGCACGCCGATGAACGGCGTGCTCGGGATGATCGAGGTGCTGCAATAGTCGCCGCTCACCGACGATCAACGCTCAATCACCCGCACGATACAGGACTCCGCCGTCGCCCTTTTGACGATCATCGACGATATCCTCGATTTCTCGAAGATCGAGGCCGGCAGGATGGAACTTGAAGCCGTGGCCGTTCACCCCCGACCAATTTCGGAGAGTGTTCTGGAGATCGTCACTCCGGATATCGAAGCCAAGAGCCTGGAGCTTGCACTGCTGATCGACGAGGCGGTGCCGGCAACCATCATCGGCGACCCGACGCGTCTGCGGCAGATCCTCCTCAACCTCATCGGCAATGCAATCAAGTTCACCGAATCAGGCTGGATCCGTGTTTCCGTCAAGATCGACACGGCTAAACCGGAGCCCGCGATCCGGTTTGAAATACAGGATACCGGCATAGGCATCTCGGTCGAACGTCAGGCAGGGCTTTTCCAGGCCTTCAGCCAGGCGGAAACATCAACCACACGCCGCTTCGGGGGCACGGGTCTCGGGCTGTCGATCTGCGCGCGTCTGGTGGAACTGATGGAGGGCAGTATCGGCGTGGAAAGCCGTGAGGGCGAAGGCTCGGTCTTCTGGTTCACAGTGCCGGCCCGTGCACCCGATCAGCCCGGTCCCGCCGCTGCCGAAAACATCGATCTTTCCGACATCTCGGTCCTGGTGGTCGAACAGAGTGAGCCGGTTCGCGCGATGATCACCTCACTGCTTACCGCAGCGGGGTGTATCGTGGTTGCAAAGGACACCTTGACCGACGCGGCCAAAGAGGCGAGGCACCACGACCACCATGTTCTTGTCCTTGATTGCCGGATGCACGGTGACGGTCTAGGCGCCCTCGCACAGCAGTTCAATTCCCCGGCGGATTTCCCGTCCGCACGCAAGATCCGGGTGATCGCAAAACCACCTCGAGAAGGCGCAGCCGCGCCGACGATCGACCTTGTTCGCCCGATCCGGCGCGAGTCGCTGTTGAAATCGGTAGCCGCCGTGCTCGGTCGATCGAGCCCCGATCTTCCGTCTATCGAGGAGGACGGGACCGGCGTGGCGATCGAGCCTCCCGCGCTTGAAGATGCACTTGCCCAAGGCCGGCTGATCCTGGTTGCCGAAGACAACGCGACCAACCGCGAGATGGTTCTACGGCAACTGAATCTGCTGGGTTTTGCCGCCGAAGTGGCCGAAGACGGCGCCTACGCATTCGATATGCGGTCCAAGAGAACGTATGGGCTCGTGGTAACGGATTGCCACATGCCGAACATCGACGGATTCGAGTTGACCCGGAAGATCCGGGATGTCGAACGGGACCTCGGCACCCATACACCGATCGTGGCCCTGACAGCCAATGCGCTGGCCGGTGAGGCGGAACGATGCCTCAATGCCGGCATGGATGACTATCTTTCCAAGCCCGTCGGCTTGAAGAGATTGCGGCAAACGATATTGCGCTGGCTTCCCGAAACGGAGGAGCCGATGGCCGGGCCGCCCGACCTCACCCGTCAGACTTCACACGCGAGCGGCACAAGGGAGCCGGAAACCGGGTCGGCACTCATCGATCTGGCGATCCTCGAAGAACTCTTCGAAGATGATCGGGAGGGCATGCGGGAAATGATGGACCTTTTTCTGCGGAATGCGGACCGCCTGATCGGGGAAATCGACACGGCCCTGCAAAGCGCCGATGCGGCGGCACTCGAGAAGTCCGGTCATGGGCTGAAGGGCGCCGCGAACGCCATCGGGGTCGAACGGATCGGCCTGCTGGCGCAAAAGATCGAACAAGCCGGACAGGACGGGGATTTCTCGACCTGTACCGGTCTGCGCGCGGCGCTGGACCGGGAATTCAAGGCCGTGCGGGACTTCATCGGGAAGTTCTGACGGACTGGCAATCACCGGTTACTTCACCGCCGCATCCAGACCCGCCGGATCGACCGGCGGGCAAGGCTTGAAGGTCACCTGCTCCCTGCCTTGCAGGATCAGCGACCGCCCACCAATCCGTTGCAGCAGATAGGTCCGCTTCGGCTCGGGATTGGTGAAGGACAGGGCCTGGGCGACGATCAGACGATCACCGGACAATTCATAGGTCGAATGGTTGAGAATCAGTTGGTTGTTACCACCGGTTGATCCCACATTGGGCAGCACGCGAAAATACCTGCCGCGATGAAAGACCAGAACCGTCGTACCGTCGCATTTGGGCTTGCCATCGGCCTGAACCACCCCCCAGGTGCCGGTGACCGCATCCTCAATTTGACTTGAGACAGCCTCCGGGATCCAGAGGAGAACGGTCGCGGAGAACAAGACGACGCAGCACGCATCGGCAAACCGCCAACGTTGTCCCGACTGCCTGCGCTTTCCTCGACCGGGTCTGTCGACACGTGCCGGTCTGCCGCTGTTCCGTCCGATCGCCTAATCCTCCTTCAGCCACCCTCCCAGTTCCCGCAACACCAATGCCTCAAAGACCCCAAGACCGTCTTCGCCGGCATTGAGGCACGGGATATAGGTGAAACTCTCACCTCCCGCCTCCGAAAAACTCTCCCGCAGCCCGATCGCCACTTCCTCCAGAGTTTCGACACAATCGGAAACGAAGCCCGGAGAAATCACCGCGATCCGCTTGCTCCCCTGCCCCGGCAGGCTTTCGACCACCTCTTGCATATAGGGCTTCAGCCATTCCTCGCGTCCGAACCGCGACTGGAAGGCAAGCCTGACCTTGCCCTGCGGCCATCCGAGTTCCTCGCAAAGCAGACGCGTGGTCAGGGCGCAATGGCAGTAGTACGGATCTCCGGCATCAAAATACCGCTTCGGCAATCCATGAAACGAGGCGAGCAGAACCTCCGGCTCCCAGTCCAGTTTAGCAAGATGATCGCGAACTGAGCCGGCAAGCGCCCGGATATAGGCGGGCTCGTCCGGATAGGCCGGCACCGTGCGAACCGCCGGTTGCCAGCGCATCTTGGCCAAGGCCGCAAAAGCCTTGTCGTAGGCGGTCGCGGTCGTCGTGGCGCTGTATTGCGGATAAAGCGCGAACAAAAGGATCCGGCGGCAGCCCCGGGCCCGCATCGCCTCAAGCTTTTCGGCGATGGACGGATTGCCGTAGCGCATCGCCCAATCGACATCCAAGTCATATCCGCCCGCGCGGAGGCGGATACCGAGTCCTTGGGCCTGCTCGCGGGTGTGCCGGCGTAATGGCGACTCGTCGGTCTCCGCGTCCCAGATCGCCCGGTAGGCCTTGCCCGCGATGCCGGGACGGAAACTCAGGATTACAAGATTGAGAATCGCCCACCACAAGACCCGGTTGACCTCAATCACACGCGGGTCCGACAGGAATTCCTTGAGATAGCGGCGCACCGACCAGAAATCGGTCGCATCCGGCGTGCCGAGATTGATCAGCAGCACGCCGACCCGTTCGCTGGGTATATCGGGATGGTCCACCGGCCGCTGGGGCGTCTCGGTCACAGGTTCCTCCGACGCAAGGACGGCGGTTATCCGGACAGCGCCTATTACTTCGGCGCGATCACCATAATCATCTGGCGGCCCTCAAGCCGGGGGAAGGCCTCGACCTTGGCGATTTCCTCGGTATCGCCCTTCATCCGGTTCAACACCGCGACACCAAGATCCTGATGCGCCATCTCGCGGCCCCGGAACCTCAGGGTGACCTTGACCTTGTCGCCCTCGTTCAGGAACTTGTTCACGTTGCGCATTTTGACCTGATAGTCATGCTCGTCGATGTTCGGACGCAGCTTGATCTCCTTGACCTCGATCACGCGCTGCTTCTTCTTGGCCTCGTTCTTCTTCTTCTGGGCTTCGTATTTGAACTTGCCGTAGTCGAGGATTTTGCAGACCGGCGGATCGGCATTCGGCGAGACCTCGACCAGGTCCAGCCCATGGGTTTCCGCCTCGGCCAGCGCCGCCGAAATTTTCATGACTCCGAGCTGTTCGCCGTCCGGGGCGATGCAGCGTACTTCAAGCGATGTGATATCGCGGTTCACCCGCGGGCCGTCCTTGGCCGGCTGATGATTCAAGGGTGGTCTGGCGATCTAACGCCTCCATTATCTGTTTATGTTCTGGTCACGCGGGCATGGCTCCTCATGCCGGAGGAGCCGCTTCCTCACGTAGTCTATGAATGGCTTCGTCAAGCGCAAGGATTTCTTGCTCCTTGCCGCCGAGCCGGCGGATCGCAACTGTCCCGTCCTCGGCCTCGCGGGCGCCAACAACGAGGATTGCCGGGATTTTTGCCTGGCTATGCTCGCGGATCTTGTAGTTGATTTTTTCGTTCCGGACGTCCTTGCCGAACCTCAGCCCCGCCGCCTTGCAGGCCTGAAGCACCTTGTCGGCATAGCCGTCGGCATCATTGGTGATGGTCGCGACCACGCCCTGCACCGGGGCAAGCCACAAGGGGAACCGTCCGGAATATTGTTCGATCAGAATGCCGATCCATCGCTCCATTGATCCGAGAATGGCGCGGTGGAGCATGACCGGCCGCTTGCGTGAGCCGTCTTCCGCCACATACGTGGCGTCAAGCCGCTCCGGCAACACGAAATCGACCTGCAGGGTACCGCACTGCCAATCCCGGCCGATCGCGTCGCGCAGAACGAACTCGAGCTTCGGACCATAGAACGCCCCCTCGCCGGGGTTCAGCGTCGTCTCCAGCCCGGCCGCATTGCAGGATTCCATCAACGCCGCCTCGGCCCGGTCCCAGGTGGCATCATCACCGGCACGCGTCTCGGGCCGGTCGGAGAATTTCACGTGGATGTCCTCGAAGCCGAAATCCTTGTAGATCTTGCGCAAGAGATCGCAGAACACGATGCTTTCAGAGGTAATCTGATTCTCGGCGCAGAAGATGTGCGCATCGTCCTGGGTGAAGGCGCGGACCCGCATGATGCCGTGCAAGGCGCCGGACGGCTCGTTGCGGTGGCAGGATCCGAATTCGGCCATGCGTAGCGGCAGATCGCGATAGCTCTTGATCCCCTGCTTGTAGATCTGGACATGGCCGGGACAGTTCATCGGCTTGAGCGCAAAGGTCCGGTCGTCCTCGCTTTCAGCGATGAACATGTTCTCGCGGAACTTCTCCCAATGACCCGACGCCTCCCAAAGCGCGCGGTCCACGAGCTGCGGGGTTTTCACCTCGTCATAGCCACCGGCTTCGAGGCGGCGGCGGACATGCTTCTCGATCTCGCGGTAAAGCGTCCATCCCTTCGGATGCCAGAAGATCGAGCCGACCGCCTCTTCCTGGAGATGGAACAGGTCCAACTCGCGTCCGAGCCGGCGGTGGTCGCGCTTTTCCGCCTCCTCGAGCATGTGGAGATAGGCCTTGAGCTGTTTGTCGTCGGCCCAGGCGGTGCCGTAGATCCGCTGCAGCATCGGCCGTTTGGAATCCCCGCGCCAATAGGCGCCGGCGAGGTTCATCAGCTTGAAGGCATGGCCGATATGCTTGGTCGACGGCAGATGCGGGCCGCGGCAAAGATCGAGGAAGTTGCCTTGGCGGTAGAACGAAATCAACTCGCCGGCGGGAATGGTTTCGACCAGCTCGACCTTGAAAGGCTCATTGACCTTCTTGTAGTGCTCGACCGCTTCATCGCGCGTCCAGACCTCGCGCACAATCTCCTCGTCCCGGTCGACGATCTCATGCATGCGCTGTTCGATGACCGCGAGATCGTCCGGAGTGAACGGCGTTTCGCGGTAGAAGTCATAGTAGAACCCGTTCTCGATCGCGGGCCCGATTGTCACCTGGCTCTCGGGAAAAAGTTCCAGCACCGCCTCGGCCATCACATGGGCCGTATCATGACGGATCAGCTCGAGCGCCGCCTCGTCGCGGCGGGTGACAATGGCAACCTTGGCGTCGTTTTCGATCGGGCGCGCGAGGTCACGCTCCTCGCCGTCGACGACAACCATCATGGCAGCCTTGGCGAGGCCGGGACCGATATCGGCCGCAAGCTCGGCGCCACTGACGGGTTCCTCGAAACGTCGGACGCTTCCGTCTGGCAGGGTAATGTTGGGCATGGGGTCGTCCTCTCGACGAAACGGGCTAGCTATGGGAATGTCTCGGAAATGCCGTTCGCGGCGCCGGCTGGGCCGGGCCGTCTCGGATCCGCCGCCTCGGCCCGGCAAGGCCGAAGCGGCTAGCTAGTCACTGTTGCCGAAAAATACATGACGCCCATTTCTGGAAATCGAAAACTGGCTGGTATTTATCCCCTACAGGCCACGATTTCAACTTCGATCAGCCATTCGGGATTCGCGAGCCCGGATATGAACAGCAGGGTCGAGGGAATCCGGTCCTCGCCGAGATGGGCCTTGCGGACCGCGCGGAAGCTATCCAGATCGCCTCGGCGCGTGAGATAGATCCGGGTGAAGACCACGTTGTCCATGGTCATGCCGGCCTCGCGCAGACAGGCCCTGATGTTGTTGAAGGCCTGATCGGCCTGATCGGAGAACTCGCCGGACCAGGTGCCGTCGGGCCGCACGCCCACCTGTCCGGATAGCAGCAGCCAGTCCTTGGCGCCTTCGATCAGGCGGCCATGGGTATAGTTCGGGACGTTGAGCCTGACGATATCGGCGGGATCGATCGGTGTCGCTTGCATCGGGACCTCCAGGGTGAGCCGCGGCGTACCAGCATTCACGGCCAAGAAAATAGGGCCGCCGGAAATCCGGCGGCCCTAAAGGTGTTACGTCCAGTCGAGACTTATTCGGTCTCGGCGCTGATCAGCGGACCAAAACGCACGTTCCGCTTGCCGTCGAACTTCATCATCTGCATCTGCTCGAGCGGATAGAAGTCGGTCGGGCTGGTGTCGACGAACATGCCGGGCAGAAGCATGGGGATCTTGACCTCCTTCAGATTGGCGGCCTGCTTCATGATGTTCTCGCGCGAAAGGTCGTTGCCGGCCTGCTCGAGCACCGCCTTCATGGTGTGGCACACGGCCCAGCCATAGGCGTTCATCTTGTTCAGCTTGTCGCCGTCCGGATAGTACTTGTCCATGAAGTCATTCCAGGCTGCGGTCTCGGCGTCGTTCTTCCATTCCGGATCGTTCGGATCCTTGTAGAAATCGACCGAGATGATGCCGATCGCGTTTTCGATCCCGGCCGGCTTGTAGGTGGACGCCACCGACGCGGCGACATCGTTCAGCAGGTGCACGGGTTTCCAGCCGATCGCGGCCATCTTCTTGATCGCCTGGGCGGCGAATTTCGGGATCGAGATGTTCACGAAAATATCGGCGCCGGAATTCGCCAGGCTGACGATCTGGCTGTCGACGGTCGGGTCGGTAACCTCATAGGTCTCGGTCTTGACGACCATCTTGTCGAACTTGTCGCCCATCGCCCGCTTCATGCCGATGACATAGTCCTTACCGTAGTCATCGTTCTGGTTCAGGATCGCGACCTTGCCGTTCGGATGGTTCTGCAGGATGTAGTTGCCGAAAATCGCGCCAACGGTCTGGTAGTTGGGCTGCCAGCCTATGGTCCAGGGGAATTCCTTGGGATTGCCCCACTTGGTGGCGCCGGTGGCGACGAATAGATGCGGCACCTTCTTCTTGTTCATGTACTGGTGGATCGCCGAGTTGGTCGGCGTGCCCAGGGTCTGGAAGGTGAACGCGACCTCGTCGCTCTCGACCAACTTGCGGACCTGTTCCTTGGTCTTCGGCGGGCTATAGCCGTCGTCATAGGAAATCCAGTTGATCTTGCGCCCGTTGATGCCGCCATCGGCATTGACCTTGTTCCAGCAGGCGCCGATCGACTTGCCGATCGTGCCGTAGGACGAGGCCGGGCCACTATACGGGTTGGTATTGCCGATCTTGATTTCGGTGTCGCTCACGCCGGGCGCGTTGCCCGCCATGGCCGACCCAATCCCGAGAACCAGGGTGGCTGCCGCCGCCGAGGCCCACAGACGCGTGGTTTTCATGTTTTCCTCCCAGGTATGTTCGAACCACCTACTCACTTGAGTATCCGCCATTGGGAGAGGAGAGTCTAATCACCTCGCCGTATGGCGTAACGAATCACGAACCGCCGCACCAGACCGGCCAAACCGTTCGGCACGACATAGACAGTGAAGATCAAGAACAGGCCGAACGCTACCCAGATTAGCGCCTTGGCGCTCGGATCGTTACCGAAGAAAACACCGATGACCGATTCCGAGATGTTTGGCATGTAGAGGATGAAGATACCGCCGGCAATCGCCGCCGGGATCGAGGCGAGGCCTCCCACGACCATGCCGACAAGGAACCAGACCGACAGGAAGAAGGTGAAGCTGTCCGGCGCCACGAATTCGGCGACCATCGCGCCCAAGGCACCGGCGATGCCGGTGTACAGCCCGCTGACGCCAAAGGTCACGGACTTGTAGAGGGCGGTATTGATCCCCATGGTGCGCGCCGCGATCGGATTGTCCCGGATCGCGATCATCGCCCGGCCGGTCCGCCCCCGCACCAGATTCCAGGCGCCGATGATCAGCAGCACGCCCCAGAACAGCACGAAATAGTAAAGCCATCGATCCGCGCTCAATCCCGGGATGGGCGAGTCGGGCTTGAACACGTCGATGCCTTGCACTCCGCCGGTAAAGGCTTCGAAATGCTCGTAGCGCAGAAGCTGCGGCATTGCCACGGCAAGCGCGAAGGTCGCGAGCGCGAGATACAGGCCTTCAAGGCGCAGGGCCGGCAAACCGAACAAGAACCCGCCGACAAAGCAGATGAGCCCCGCCGGAATGATCGTCCAATAATACGCGATCTCGTAGCGGTCGATCATGATCGCCGCCGTATAGGCACCAAGCGCATAGAAGGCGCTGTGGCCGAGCGAGAACTGGCCGTTGTATCCGGTCAGCAGATTGAGGCCGAGCACCGCAATGGCGTAGACCAGCACCTGGGTCATCTGGAAGACGGCGAAGTTGGCGACCACGAGAGGCAGGAACAAGGCCAAAGCAATGCCGATGAGCAGAAGCATCATCCGGAGTTTCGGCAGTTGAACACCGAACAGCTCAAACTTTTCCGCCGGGTTCGACCGGTGATTCCTGACGTTATCCACGGACTAGACCCTCTGCACCACGACACGGCCGAACAGCCCGGCCGGCTTGAACAACAACACGGCGACAATGACCACCAGCGCGAAGGTGAGCTTCAGATCGCTGCCGATAATGTATGTGCCGGCGAGGTTCTCCAGCACTCCCATCAGAAAACCACCGACAACCGCGCCGGCGGGGCTGGTCAGTCCGCCGACAACCGCGCCGGCGAAGCCATAGAGCAGGACGCCAAGCATCATGTTCGGCTCGAGATAGACTTTTGGAGCGATCATCATGCCCGCGACCGCGCCGACCGTGGCGGCAAGACCCCAGCCCAATGCGAGCATCTTCTTCACGCTGATCCCGACCAGGGCCGCGGAGACCGGGTTCGCCGCCGCCGCGCGCATCGCGAGGCCGACCGGGGTGAAGCGGAAGAAGACGTAAATCAGCACAAGCATCACCAAGGTTATCCCGACGACGCCGAGCTCGTGCGGACCTATCAGGGTGGTCTCAAAGGGAAGCTCACTCGGGAACGGGCTCGGGAACTGCTTGATCGTGAATTCCCAAATGAATCCGGCAAACGCGTTGAAGATCAGTGTCAGCGCGATGAAGACCACGATGTGGCTCAACACCGGCGCATTGTGGATTGGCGCGAAGACGATACGCTCGATCAGCATGCCGCCTATGAAGGAGACGATCAGACAGATCACGAACGCGAGCCAATAGGGTGCTCCCCAGGCGATCAGTTGCCACGCGATGAAGGTGGAGAACATCGCCATCTCGCCCTGGGCGAAATTGAAGTGGTCGATGGCCTGATAGATCATCACCACCGCCAGGGCGAGCGAGGCGTAGATCGCGCCGGTGGCCAATCCGTCCAGGGTCTGTTGCAGGAAAAGGTCCATTTTGTTTCCTCGTACCCCGCGACTAGTAACCGAGATAGGATTTGCGGACGGTCTCGTCCGAGGCGATCTCCTTGGAGGTTCCGGACAGCACCACCCGACCGGTTTCCAGGAGATATGCATGATCCGCGAGATCCAGTGCCAGGGTGGCATTCTGCTCGACTAGAAGCATGCTGACCTTCTGCTGCTGGTTGATCCGGCGCAAGATGCCGAAAAGCTCCTCGACGATCAGCGGCGCCAGGCCAAAGGACGGCTCATCCAGAAGCATCAGTTTCGGACGCAGCATCAGCGCGCGCCCGACCGCCAGCATCTGCTGTTCGCCGCCGGACAGGGTGCCGGCCTGCTGATCCCGGCGCTCCTTGAGGCGCGGGAAATAGCTGTAGACCTGTTCGATATCGTCCTTGATCGCCTGACGGTCCCGGCGCGCATAGCTGCCGAGCATCAGGTTTTCCTCAGTGGTCACCCGGGTGAAGGTCCCGCGCCCTTCCGGCACATGGGCCACCCCCTGGCGGACGATCTGTTCCGTCGGCACCCGGGAGATATCGGCGCCCCCGAGGGTAATCGCCCCTTCCGTCGAAACCATCCCGCAGATGGACCGCAGCGTGGTCGTCTTGCCGGCGCCGTTGGCCCCGAGAATGGTGGTCACACTGCCTTCTTCCAGCGAGAAGCTGATGCCGTGCAGGGCCCGGATCGGACCGTAGGAGGCGACGAGATTGTTGACTTCGAGCAACGCCATCAGTTCGTCGTCCCCAAATAGGCGTGGATAACCTCTGGATTCCGCTGCACCTCTTCCGGAGTCCCCTCACCGATCTTGCGGCCAAAATCGATGGCGACAACATGATCGGAAACGCTCATTACCAGGCTCATGTGGTGTTCCACCAACAGCACGGTGCAGTGGCGATCGTCCCGGACCTGCTTGATCAGCAAGCCCAGTTCTCCGACCTCGTCATGATTGAGGCCGCCCGCGGGCTCGTCCAGCAGCAGTACCTTGGGCTTCGCGGCCAGAGCGCGGGCCATCTCGACCCGCTTCTGAGTGCCGAACGGCAATCCACCAACCGGTGTGTAGGCGACGTCGCCAAGCTCCAGATAGTCGATCAGCTCCCAGGCCTGCTCCTGAAGCTGCTTCTCCTCGCGGCTGACCCAGGGCAGCCGGAACGCATTGGAGACGAAGTCGCTGGAGCTCTGGCAATGGGCGCCGACCATAATGTTGTCGAGCACCGACATGGTGCGGAACAGGGCAAGGTTCTGGAAGGTGCGGCCGATGCCGATATCGGCGATCTTGTGCGACGCCGTGTTGAGGATCGACTTGCCCTCGAACAGGATATCCCCCGAGGTCGGGATGTAGAGCCGGCTGAGGCAATTGAACAGGGTCGTCTTGCCGGCGCCGTTCGGACCGATCAGGCCTTGAATGACGCCCTTGCGCATATCGAAGCTGATGCCATCCAGCGCGACGATCCCGCCGAAATGGACCGCGACGTCACGGACCTCAAGGATTTTATCCCCAGCCGGTACACTGCCCCCGGCATTCGCGGACTCGGCCATCCCCACCCTATCTCTTGTTTATCACCCGGTGTTCTCTGACACCGTAGGCCGCGGAATGTATACACATCGACACAGGCCTGCAAGCGCCTGGGGCATCACAATGCCGCCACGCCCGAAGTTGGCGGACAAGATCATGCGTCGCCGGGCCTAATCGGGTCCGCGATGAAATGAATTCCGGGCTTCGGCACACTTGGGCGAGTCTCCGCTTCGGCGTAGTGTCGCCTTGAAGGCTAGCCAGAGGGCGGCATCTGATTTTGATGAATTGAAAGGACAACTCCAATGAACCGTCTGGATGGAAAAGTCGCGCTGATTTCGGGCGGCTCGCGCGGAATCGGCGGCGCCACCGCCAAGCTGATGGTCGAGGCCGGCGCCAAGGTGGTGATCGGCGACGTGCTCGAAAGCCAGGGCCGGGAGACCGCGAAGGCGCTGGGCGACGCCGCGACCTTCATCCGGCTCGACGTGACCTCAGAGGCCGACTGGGACGCGGCGGTCGCGCTTGCGGAGTCCAAGTTCGGCGGGCTCGACATCCTGGTCAACAATGCCGGTCTGTTCCTCGGCCGCGACTTCATGGACGTGACCATGGAGGAATGGACGCGCCTCGCCGCGGTGAACATGACAGGTGTGTGGCTCGGCACCAAGCATTGCGTCGACGCGCTGCGCCGGGCCGGCGAGAAAAGCCCGCAGGGCAGCGCCATCGTCAATCTCGCCTCGATCGCGGGTCTGGTCGGCTCCGAGCTTGATCCGCTCTATTCGATGACCAAGGGCGGCGTGACCCTGTTCACCAAATCGACGGCCCTCAATCTTTCCCGCAAGGGTTACCGGATCCGGGTGAACTCGATCCATCCCGGCGTCATTCAGACCGACATGGGCGCGCAGACCTTCGTTGCCCGGGCCGAGCAGACCGGCAGCAACGATGTGGACAAGGCGCGCGACGTCGCGCTTTCAACCCACCCGATCGGGCGGCTCGGCGTGCCTCAGGACATCGCCAATGGCATCGTGTTCCTGGCCTCCGACGATTCCAGCTTCATGACCGGGTCCGGAATGGTCGTCGACGGCGGCGTGACGGCGCGCTAGGCGACCTGGCTCAGCCTGTCTCCATCGGCAGGGAATCGTCGTTCGACCATTCGGACATGGAATTGTCGTAAAGCCCGACATCCTCGTGGCCGAGCATGACCAGGAGCATCGCCGTCGCGCTGGCGGCGATGCCGCCGCCGCAATAGGTGAGGATGCGCTTGGACTTGTCCGCGCCGACATCGGCGAACCGGGCGGCGATCTCGCCGGCGGGGATGAAGGCGTTGGTTTTCGGGTCCAGCAATTCGGCGGTCGGCACGTTGGCACTGCCGGCGATCCGTCCCATTCGGCCATAGGCGCGGCCGCCGCCGGCATGCTGCTCGCGAGAAAGCGCGTTGATCGTGCAGACCCCGCCGTCGCCGATCGCGGCAAGCACCTCCTCTTTCTGGACGATCAGACCGTCGCGCGGCTTGGGCGTGAAGGTGGCGGGCGCGTAGGAGGCCGGCGCCGTCGAAACCGGGCGGCCCTCCTTGACCCATTTCACCAGCCCGCCATCCAGCACCCGGGCATTGTCGAAGCCGAAGGCGCGCAGCATCCACCAGACCCGCGTCGCCCATTGCGGGGTCGTGGTGCTGTAAAGGATAACCTCGGTACCGTCGCCAAGGCCGTGTTTGCCCACCGCGGCCGCGAAGAGATCCGGCGAGGGGAAGGTGAAGCGGAACTTGCTGTCCTGATCCGAAAGCTCGTCCTGCAGGTCGAGGAAATCGGCTCCCGGAATATGACTCTTGTCATAGTCCTCGCGCCCGCTGCCCACGGTATAGGCCTTGGTCGGATGCGGCAGAAGATGGGTGGTGCAGTCATAGATCCGGATATTGGGATCGTTCAGCCGCGAGGTCAGCCATTCGGTTGAAACCAGAAACCCCGGATGCTTGAATTGGTTTGCCTCGATACCCATTCCCATGCTCCTTTCGAGCGCTCGGGCGCCCGGCGCCCGCCTGTCACCATCCTCGGCACTCTAGTCCATGTCGGTTCTCACCGGAATACAACGCCGGCTTGCGCTGGTTTCACCCAACGTTCAGGGCATGATCTGGATGGCGGTCGCCGGACTGATCTTCGCGTCCTTCACCGCGATCGTGCGGCATGTCGGCTCGTCCATGAACCCGATCCAGGTGTCCTTCATGCGCTATGCCCTCGGGCTGGTGTTCATGCTGCCGTTCTTCTTGAAGATCAATCTAGCCGACCTGCGCGCCGCCAACTTCAAATTGCACGCGATCCGGGGGGTGCTGCACGCGGTCGGCGTGATGTGCTGGTTCTATGCCATGGCGCATATCCCGATCGCCGAGGTCACGGCGATGGGCTTCACGGCGCCGGTCTTCGCCACCGTCGGGGCGGCACTGTTCCTTGGCGAGAGGGTGCGGATCCGGCGGATCATCGCGGTCATCGTCGGTCTCCTCGGCGCGGTGGTGATCCTGCGGCCAGGCTTTGCGGAAATTCACCCCGGTGCCCTTGCAATGCTGTTCGCCGCCCCGCTTTTCGCGGTCACCGACCTGATCGCCAAGGTCCTGACCCGGCGGGAGTCCGGCCCCGCGGTCGTCGCCTATCTCTCGGTCTTCGTGACGCTGACGATCATGGGACCGGCGCTTTATGTCTGGCGCACCCCGACGATGGAGGAATGGCTGCTGCTGATCACGACGGCCGGGCTCGCGACCCTCGGACATCTCTGCATGATTCAGGGCGTCAAGCTTGCCGAGGTTTCCGCGGTGCAGCCGGTGAAGTTTCTGCAGCTCGCCTGGGCGGCGCTGATCGGTTTTCTGGTCTTCGCCGAGGTTCCCGAAATCTGGACCTGGATCGGGTCCGCCATCATCATCGGCAGCGTCAGCTACATCGCGCACCGGGAAAACGTCGCCCGCAAGCAGGCGCGGCTGCGGGCCGGTAAAACAGGCTAGCAACCTGTGCGATGATCCCTAGTCGACCGGCTCCATGGACGACAGCAGCGCCATGTGGTGCTCGACATCACCGAACTGCCGCTCGATCATCGACAGCCGCTTGAAATAATGGCCGACCGCATATTCCTCGGTGATGCCGATACCGCCGTGCAGTTGCACCCCGCCCTGACCGACCTCGCGGGCCGAGAGACCGACTTGGGCCTTCGCGGTAGCCATCGCGTGGCGGCGGAGGACCGGGTCCGGCTCGCTGACCATCATGGCGGCGTAGATCGCAATGCTGCGGGCTTCCTCGACCGCCACATACATGTCGGCGGCGCGATGCTGCAGAACCTGGAAGTCGCCGATCGGGCGGCCGAATTGGGTGCGGGTTTTCAGGTACTCGACCGTCATATCCAACGCCGCCTGCATGGCGCCGAGACCCTCGGCGGCGACAGCGGCGATGCCATGCTGCTCCACCTGTTCGATCACACCAAAGGCATTGTCCGCCTCGCCCAGCAGCGCATCGGCGGGCAGTTTGACCGAGGCGAAGGTGATGTCCGCGCCGCGCATGCCATCGATCGTCGGGTAGCCGCGCACGGTCAGGCCGGGCGCGTTCGCCGGTACCAGGAACAGACTGATTCCGTTTTCCTCGTCCTTGCCACCGCCCGTGCGGGCGCTGACGATCAGGATATCCGCCTCGGCGCCGTGGATGACCGTGGTCTTTTCCCCGTCGAGAACCCAGCCGCCGCCGTCGCGCCGCGCCTGGGTTTCGACCTGCCGCAACCGATAGCGGGAATACCGCTCGCCATGGGCGAAGGCCAGCAGCCGTTCGCCGGCGGTAACGGCTCCCAGAATCTCGGCTCGGCGCTCCGCGCTTGCCGCCAACGCGACCGCGCTGCCGCCCAAGACCACGGTGGCGAGATACGGTTCGACCAGCAAACCGCGCCCGAAGGCCTCCAGGATCAGCATCTGCTCAACCGGGCCGCCATCGAACCCGCCGTCCTCGGCGTTGAATGGCAAACCGAGGAAACCGAGTTCCGCGAGGGTCGACCAGATCTCGCGGCTCCAGCCGGCATCACTCTCCAGAATCTTGTTCCGCGCCCGCAGGTCGTACCGGTCGGCGATCAGACGATCGGCACTGTCCTTCAAAAGCTGCTGTTCACTGGAAAGTTCGAAATCCATGGGAGATTTTCCCCTCGTTCACGCTCGCCCGGCCCGGCGCGCCGGCGCGGTGATGATGGCCAGACGGCGCGGGGATGGCAACCGCCTACACGCCCAGCTTTTCCGTCAGCACATCCTGGCGCCCGCGCAGCTCCTCGGAGGTGCCGGACCAGACCACCTGGCCTTTTTCAATGACATAATGCCGGTCGGCGACGCGGGTGAGATCCTCGATATTCTTGTCGATTACCAGGATCGCCTGACCCGCCTGCTTGAGGCTCCCGAGGCAGGTCCAGATGTCGCGGCGGACCAGGGGCGCCAGCCCCTCGGTCGCTTCGTCCAGGATCAACAGCTTCGGGTTGGTCATCAGCGCCCGCCCGATGGCCAGCATCTGCTGCTCGCCGCCGGACAACAGGTTGCCCATGCTGGAGAGGCGGTCCCGGAGCGCTGGAAACATGTCGAGCACCTCGTCCAGGTTCCAGGCCCGGTTTCCTTCGGAGCGGTTGGCGGCGGTGGCGATCAGATTCTCCCGGACAGTGAGGTTCGGGAAGACCTGCCGGCCTTCCGGAACCAGACCGATCCCGGCCCGGCCGATCCGGAAACTCGGCAGCGCATCGATCCGCCGGCCCTCGAATTCGATCTCGCCCGATGAGACCGGCGTGATTCCCATGATCGAATGCACGGTGGTGGTCTTGCCCATGCCGTTGCGCCCCATCAGGGTTACGACCTCGCGCGCGCCGACTTCCAGCGACATGCCGAACAACGCCTGGCTCGCGCCGTAATGAGTCCGGATGTCGCGAACCGAGAGCATCAGCCGGCCCCTCCGACAGTCTCCGTCGTCTTATCGCCGAGATAGGCATGACGCACCGCCTCGTCGCCGCGGATCCGGTCCGGCGGCCCCGACGCGATCACCCGGCCGTTCACCAGCACGGTGATCCGGTCGGCGAGCGCGAAAACCGCGTCCATGTCGTGCTCGACCAGAAGCATGCTGATCCCGCCCTTGAGGCCGGCGAGAAAGCCGATCATGCGTTGAGCCTCCTCCATCCCCATGCCGGCCATCGGCTCGTCCAGCAACAGCAGCCGGGGTTGGGTAGCCAGCGCCACGGCGATCTCGAGCAGCCGGTGCTCGCCATGACTCATCGCCCGCGTGATCTCGCCCGCCCGGTCCGCCAGGCCGACCTGATTGAGGACGGCCAATGCGGGATCGGTAACCGCGCGGTCATGGCGGGCATCGGCCCAGAACCGGAAGGAATGACCCGCCCGGGCCTGCACCGCCAGCGCCACATTGTCCCGCGCCGTCATGTCGAGCATCAGGCTGGTAATCTGAAACGAGCGCGCGATCCCGAGCCGCGAACGCAAGGGCGCGGGCATCGCCGTGATCGTCCGACCGTCAAAGGTCACCCGCCCGCCGTCCGGCCGAAGCTCTCCCGACAACTGGGTCACCAGCGTCGTCTTGCCGGCGCCGTTCGGGCCGATCACCGCGTGGATCTCACCGGGAACCACGTCCAGATCAACATGATCCGTCGCGGTCACGCCGCCGAAGCTCTTGTACAGGTTCTCGACCTTCAGGAGTGCTTGCGCCATGCCGCCCTCCCGATCCAGTCGGCCAACCCGTTGAGCCCGCCGCGCCAGAACAGCACCACCAGGATCAGCATCGCGCCGAAAATGAACTTCCAGTAGATGGTGATCGCCGACAGCCATTCCTCGAGCAGCACAAACGAGGCGGCGCCGAGAATCGGTCCGAACAAGGTGCCCGTGCCCCCCAGGACGACCATGAAGATCAGCTCGCCCGACGCGACCCAGTCCATCATTTCCGGACTGATGAAATTGGTGAAATTGCCCAACAGTGCGCCGGCATACCCGCAAATGGCGCCGGCGATGACATAGCAGACGAGGCGGTAGCGGTAAGTGTCGTAACCGATCGCGTGCATCCTGCGCTCGTTGCCGCGGGCACCCTCGATGACCATGCCAAAACGCGACCGGGTGATCCGGTGCACCAGATACAGAACCGCCAGAAGCGAGGCGAAGATGAAATAGTAGAGGCCGGTCGCGCCCTCAATGTCGAACAGTCCGGCGAATTGGCTGCGCAGGTCGATGACCAGCCCGTCGTCGCCGCCATATTCCTCCAGGCTCACGAAGGCGAAGAAGACCATCTGGGTGAACGCCATGGTGATCATGATGAAATAGACGCCCTTGGTGCGCAGGCAGATCGCCCCGGTGATCAGGGCGAAGGCGGCGGAGCAGATGACCGCGAGCGGGATCTGCAGGAACCCGTCATAGATGCCGTAGTAAGCGGGAATGCCGACGCAATAGGCGCCGATCCCGAGATAGGCGGCGTGCCCGAAACTGATCATGCCGCCATGCCCGAGGATAAGGTTCAGGCTGACTCCGGCGATGCCGAGGATCATCAGCCGGCTGCCGAGATCCAGATAGAACGCGTCCCCGGTCACGGCCACGTAAAGCGGCAGCAGGGCCAGCAGAATCAGGCCGACGGCCATCAGCCGGCCGCGGGGCGGCCATTGCCGGGGCGAAAATAGCGGAGCCCGCTCCATCGCTAACGGCCCTTCGGAGGGAACAGGCCCTGGGGCCGGAATGCGAGGATTGTCGCCATCAGCACGTAGATGAGCATGGCGGACAACGCCGGCGCTGCGGTCTCGGCGTTCTGGTCACTGAAAAACAGCTTCAGAAACGTATCCAGAAACGAGCGGCCCATCGTGTCGATCAGCCCCACCAGCAGGGCGGACAGGAAGGCGCCCTTGATGGAGCCGATGCCGCCGATGATGATCACCACGAAGGCGACGATGATGATGTCGTTGCCCATGCCGATGCTGGCCTCGGTGATCGGCGCGATCATCATCCCCGCGAGGCCGGCCATCGCCGCGCCCGCCGCGAACACCAGAGTGAACAGAAACTGGATATCCACGCCCAGGGCCGAAACCATGGTCCGGTTCGACGCCCCGGCCCGGATCAGCATGCCCGCGCGTGTTCTGGTGACCACAAGGTACAGCCCGAGCGCAACCAGGAGCCCGGCGGCGATGATCAGCAGCCGGAATGTCGGAAAGACGATCTCCGGCAGAATCTCCACCTGGCCGTTCAGGACCGCCGGCAGCCGGATCGCCATCCCGGCCGGCCCCCAGAGAAACTGCACCGCTGCATCAAAGCAGAGGATCAGCCCGAATGTCGCCAACACATGGTCGAGATGGTTTCGCGCGTAAAGCCGTCTGATCACGACAACTTCCACCGCCAGACCGACCAGCGCGGTGAGGGGGAGCGCCAGGATCACCGCCAGCACGAAAGAGTCGGTCCATTGGGTCAGGCTGGCGCAGAAATAAGCCCCGACCATATAGAGCGAGCCATGCGCCAGATTGACGAAATCCATGATCCCGAAGATCAGGGTGAGGCCGGACGCCAGCAGAAACAGCAGTACGCCGAGCTGCAGCCCGTTCAACATCTGCGTGACGAAAAGCGTCCAGTCCATGAGCCCGCGATGGCATCGGTTGCGATCGCGGCGAACCTACGCGGAAGGGACGATAAGGGCAATCGGCAGGCACAACTGGCGGGCGACGGACGCAAAAACGCCTCGGTCAAAGCCGAAGACTCTTTTCTACGTCATCCCGCCGAAAGGCGGGATCCATGCCGCTGTCGTGTCCGTCGAACCGCCGGGTCAGCCCCCTCACCCAATTGGAATGACGAGCCAATATAACCGCCGGAGGGATGGACCCCGCCTTTCGGCGGGGTGACGACGAAGAAAACAGGCGAAACAGATCTATAAACTTTCCGAAAGCTTTCTCTACGCCGGCGCTGACAATAGCTACCGCAGCACCTCGACCGTCTTGGCCTTGATCAGGTCGAAATCGATCGTGGCGCCGAGGCCTGGCGTCGTCGGCGCATGGATCATGCCTTTCTCGTCCGGCTCCAGATCGTCAATGATTCCGTATTTCTGGGCGCCGGACGGCAGCAGCACCTCGAAATAGGTGGTGTTCTTGATCGCCAGGATCACATGCAGGTTGGCCCAATTGTTCAATGAATTGCCGCCGTGATGAACCTCGTAATTGATGCCGAACGCCTCGGCCAGATGCGCGGTCTTGAGCAGCGCCGTGATCCCGCCCTTCACCGCCACGTCACCGCGCAGATAATCGGTCGCCTTGTTGATGATCCAGGGGACGTAGTTGGTGAAGCCGCCGGGAGAGTACTCCGTCGCCATGAGAGGGATCGACAGCTTCTCGCGCAGTTTGATGCAGCCCATCAAGTCGTCGTCGGCCAGCGGGTCCTCGTACCAGAAGAAGTTCATCTCCTCGATCGCGCGGCCCACCTTGATGGCGTGGTCGTAGGTATAGCTCCAGGTCGAATCGAGCATGATGTCATAGTCGTCGCCCACCGCCTCGCGCACCGCGCGGCAGACCTCGATATCCTCGCGCCAGATCGCCGGCGGATGGATCTTGTACGCGGCCCATCCGTCCTCCTTGTACTGTACCGCCTGCTCGGCATAGGCCTCCCGTGAGGCCAGCACCGCCGAGGAGGCATAGGCCGGGATTGAGTCCCGGTATCCGCCCAGCAGCTTGTAGAGCGGCAGCCCCGCGGCTTTCGCCGCGATGTCGTACAGCGCGATATCAACGGCTCCGATCGAGCGGATCGTGGTGATCCGGCTGCGCTTCCACATCGCCTGATAAAGCCGTTCCCGGTCCAGCGGGTCCTGGCCCATCAGGATCGGCTTGAGAGACCGGATCAGACCCTTGCAGTCAACCTCGGCGCTGAAGGTCGCGGAACCGAGAAAGGCATGTCCTTCGATCCCGTCGTCGGTCCTCACCGTCAACAGGCCGAGCGTGGTTTCTCCCGAGGAATTGCCGGACCCGGCATGGTACCTGGTGGCGGGGATATCCTCCCACTTGAACAGGGTAAGGCTGACGTCGTCGATTTTCATGGCGGGGCTCCGGAGCGGCTCGGCGAAAACGCTTTCGGCCATGCTGGTCCCGGGGGATCGATTGGTCCAGCCCCAATTCCGGTCCAATTCCGGCCCAATTCCGGGACGACGGCGCGGCCGGCATTTGCTAACCTGTGTTTCAAGCTGATCGGAGCGGCCTCATGACCCATGTCTTCGCTGTCGTCACCTACGGCCTTCCCGCCGGCACCAGCCGCGAGGAGGCGTTCACCATGTTCCGCGACTCGATCCCGCGCTACATGGCCACCGACGGCCTGCTTAGAAAGAACGTGCTGTACCGAGACGGAGTTGGCGGTGGCGCCTATCTCTGGGAGTCCCGCGAAGCCGCGGAGAAGGCCTACAGCGCCGAGTGGAAGGCCTACATGACCGAGAAATACGGCCATCCCCCGGTGGTCGAGTTCTACGAATCGCCGATCACCATGGACCGCGAATACGGCTCGGTCTTCGACGAAAGCGTGGTGGACCAGGCGGCGGAGTAGGACCGCTGGAGGCTTTTATCGCTCGATAACACCCATCGCCCCGGACTGAAAATCGTCGAAGGCCGCGACCAATTCGTCGCGGGTATTCATGACAAAGGGGCCGTACCGCGCGACCGGTTCGTTCAAAGGTTCGCCGGCCAGGAGAAGAAAGCGTCCTCCGTCGGAGTTTGCCGGCGCCGAGACCCGCAACCGGCCGCCCGATCCGAAAACCGCCATCTGACCGCGTTCAACGATCTCGGCGATTTCGCCGAAACCGACCGCGCCATCGAAGACATAGGCAGCGGCATTGAACGCCGGATCGATCTCGACCTCGGCATCCGCGCTGGGTTTGACCCGCCAATCCTGCAACCAGATCGGGGTATGCGTACCGATCGCGGCCTCAACACCGAAGGCCTCGCCGGCCACCACGGTCACGTCGATCAGCCCGTCGGGGCTTTGCGCCGTTGGGATTTCGGCGGCCGGCAGGTACTGGTAGCCCGGCGTGGTGAACTTCGCCGCCGCCGGCAGATTGACCCAGATCTGAAAACCGTGCGCCAAACCGCCCGCCGCCTTGAAATCAGGGCCTGGCAATTCCGAATGCACAATGCCGGCGCCGGCCATCATCCACTGCACGTCACCGGCGCGGATCAGCTGGCTTTTGCCGGTGGAATCCTCATGCAGCTTTTCCCCGGCGAGGATGTAGGAAACCGTCTCGAAACCGCGATGCGGGTGGTCCGGCGCGCCGATTGCCTTGCCGGGCGCGTAGGTTACCGGCCCGACCTCGTCCAGCATCAGAAACGGGTCGACCTGGTCCAGCCCGACCGTCGGCACCGGGCGGCGGACCATGAAACCTGCCCCCTCGCGCTGCTGATGGGCGGTGACGATCCGGTCGATTAGGCGCAGGTCGCTCACACTCATGACTGGCTTCTCCATTAGCTCAAAAGATCTTTCACACGTCGCTTCAGATCGGGCAACAACCCGGTTTCGAACCAGGGGTTCTTGCGGATCAGGTTGCCGGAGCGCCAGGAGGGGTGCGGCAAAGGAATGATATCCGGCCCGTAGTCCCGCCAGGCCGCGACCGTCTCGGTCAGGGTCTTGCGCCGCGCCGTCCCGAGATACGCCGCCTGGGCATACATGCCGGCGAGCAGGGTAAGCTCGACATTCGGCAGATGCGCGCGCAGCCGGTCATGCCACATCGGCGCGCATTCCGGCCGGGGCGGAGCGTCGCCGCCATTTTTCAGAACCCCGGGATAGCAGAAGCCCATCGGCATGATCGCGATCTTCCGGGCCTCGTAGAACAATTCGCGGTCCACACCCATCCAGCCACGCAGGATATCGCCCGACCTGTCGTTCCAGGGAATGCCGGTTTCGTGCACCTTGGTTCCGGGCGCCTGCCCGATGATCAACACTTTCGCCGCGCTATTCGCCACCACGACCGGCCGTGGACCGAGCGGTAGATGCTCCCGGCAATGGGTGCAGGCACGGATTTCGGCAAGCAGTGTGTTAAGGGCGTCAGGCACGAATGCCTCCGGTTGGTATGTCCATCGAATTTGGAAGGTGGCGTGAGATTGTTCAAGCGCATGCTCCTCAGGGTGAGTCTTGTCAGCTAACCGACTCACCCTGAGGAACGGCCTTAAGGCCGTGTCTCGAAGGGTCCTGGCAACCATCCGCCCGCGACAGATAGGCTCATTGTATACAATCGGTGACGATGCTAGATACCGGCGACCTTGGCGCCGCAATTGCCGCGGCGGATCGATCGGACAATAGAGGGTTCCAAAGATGAATTATGATGTCGTTATCGTCGGCGCTGGAAACGCCGCCATGTGCGCCGCCCTTTCGGCGGAAGAAAGCGGGGCCAAGGTGCTGGTGCTGGAGGCCGCGCCGGAGGAGCTTGGCGGCGGCAACACAAGGTTTACCGCCGGCGCGATCCGCACCGTCTACAATGGCGTCGACGACCTGCGTGAACTGATGCCTGACCTCACCGACGCCGAATGCGAGATCACCGATTTCGGCACCTATACCGAGGATCAGTTCTTCGACGACATGTTCCGGGTGACCGAGTACCGCACCGATCCCGAACTGGTCGAGATCCTGGTCAAGAACAGCTTCGAGACCCTGAAATGGCTGCGCGGCAAGGGTGTCCGCTTCGCGCCTATCTGGGGCCGGCAGGCCTTCAAGGTGGACGGCAAGTTCAAGTTCTGGGGTGGCCTCACGGTCGAGGCTTATGGCGGCGGCCCGGGTCTGGTCGAAGCCGAGTGGAAGGCGGCGAAGGACCGGGGCATCGACATCCTGTTCGAGGCCCGCGCGTTGGACCTGATCAGCGACGGCGTCAAGGTCTCCGGCGTCAAGATCCGCCACGAGGGCGTGGTCAAGGAAGTCGCCGCCAAGGCGGTGGTGCTGGCGGCCGGCGGCTTTCAGGCCAACAGCGAGTGGCGCACCCGCTATCTCGGCCCCGGTTGGGATCTCGCGAAGGTGCGCGGCACCCCCTACAATGTCGGCGACGGCATCCGCATGGCGACCGATGCCGGAGCCAGCACCATGGGCAACTGGTCGGGCTGTCATGCGGTCGGCTGGGAGCGCAACGCGCCGGAATTCGGCGACCTCGCGGTCGGCGATGCGTTCCAGAAGCACAGCTATCCGTTCGGCATCATGGTCAATGCGACCGGACGGCGCTTCGTCGACGAGGGCGCCGACTTCCGGAACTACACCTATGCGAAATACGGACGGGTAATCCTCAATCAACCGAACCAGTTCGCCTGGCAGATCTTCGACCAGAAGGTGATCCACCTTTTGCGGGACGAGTACCGCATCCGCCAGGTGACCAAGGTAACGGGCAACACGATCGAGGAACTCGCCGGCAAGCTCGAGGGCGTCAACGCCGAGGCCTTCATCGATGAGATCAAGCGCTGGAATGCCGCCGTGCGCACCGATATCCCGTTCAACCCGAACGTCAAGGACGGCCGCACCACCAAGGGCCTGGACGTGGTCAAGTCAAACTGGGCCAACACCATCGACGAGGGACCGTTCGAGGCCTATCAGGTGACCTGCGGCATCACCTTCACCTTCGGCGGGGTGCGGATCGACGGCAACGCCCAGGTCCAGAGCACCGACTACAAGCCCCTGAAGGGTCTGTTCGCGGCCGGCGAAATGGTCGGCGGCATCTTCTATTTCAACTATCCGGGCGGCAGCGGCCTGATCAATGGCGCGGTCTTCGGCCGCATCGCCGGCGCATCGGCGGGCAAGGAAGCGATGATGGGCCACAATTCCGGCGCCTGAGCCCGAGCGCCGACGCTCGGGTCCGTCACTTGGTTGACCGCGCGTGCTTCTTGCCGAAGCGCCGGGCGAGATCTCCGCAATAGTCCTTGTCCGGACCCGGCCCGGTGAACCAGAGGATGTCATGGGCGCCAGTCCTCGCGAGCGCCAGGGGATCGGGCGCCTGATCCGGGTCGACCTCGACGAAACGCAGGCTGATCGCCGCGGCGCCGGGCCGCATGCGAGCGAGATGGATCGGCGCGCCGGCATCGCGTCTCACATGCTGAGCTCCGGCGATCAAAACCGCGCCTTCCGGCGGCGCAGAACGGGCCAGCGCATCGGCCAAGGCCAGATCCCGCGCGATCTGGACCGAAATCATCGGACCAAGATGGGCACGCGGCACAAATCCGCAATGGCCCTCATGGACCGCGTCCTCGATCAGTTTCCTTTGCGGCGGCGTAAGAGGATCGCCTCCCGAAAGCCGGGCTGACAGGTCGTCCGGCAGAGCGCCCAATCCGCCCTTGCCGATAGCCTTGAGGTCGGAACGGTCGAGCCCGCCGGCGAACTGCCGCAACCCTCCGGCGATAGCCCCAGATGCGATCGAACGGTAGGGCTCCCAATCCCCCCAACCGAGATTGTCCCAACCCACCACCGACGCGAAACCATCCGGATCCGCGTCCCGCCGCGCCAGATAGGCGTCGATAGCGCCTTGCGCGCGGCGGGGCAGCATTTCCCAGACCAGGGCCGGGCGCCGTCCCGCCCGCGTCAACCGCGCCAGAATCTCGCCCTGCAACAGGTGATGGCCGGCATTGTCGTGCTTTTCGCCAAGGAGGATATATGCGGTCCCCGCGAGGCGCTCCTCCAGCGCTTGGCGGGTGATCGGCGCGCGAGCCGCAACGTCCCAAATCAGCCCGGGCCGCGCGGCGATCTCGGCCCGGGACACCGCCGGCACGGCAGCGAGCGTCAAGACCAGGCAGCCGAATGCCGCCACGGCGCGGCGAAGCTCGATCCAACGGTTCCCACCCTCTCTGCTCACGGCCAGTCCCTTTCACTCCCACCCTGGCGTGCGCGGCGGACCAGGAAACGCGACGGCGACAGGGCCAAAGCCTGCCGCCGCTCGATCGGCCAAGGCTCTCCCAGCATCTGACTGACCAGCAACTCCGCCGCCAGCGGCGCGGTGGTTACGCCCCGTCCTCCGAGACCGGTGAGGACGAACAAGCCCGGATGATAGTCCGGGGCCACCGGAAATCGCCCGCGGGGACCGTGTCGCAGCCTGTCAAAACGCTCAAAGAATCGGTCGGCTCGTGCGACCGGTCCCGCAGCTGGCAGATGGTCAGGCAGGGTGCATCGAAGCGAGGTTCTGCCAATCCAGTTCCTGAAATCTTGGCGACCGAACAGCGTTCCGACCGCCGTCGGCACCCCCAGAAAGTTGTGTTCATGGCCGGAGCACGTGGCGGGCCACGGCCAGACGGCGGGATCAAAGTCGCCGCGTTCATGGGTCGCGCCGAGCACATGCGTTCCCTTCAATGCCGGTGTGAGATATCCACCCCAGATCAGCGTGGTCTTCAGCGCAGTGCTTCGATCGGATTGGGGAACGCCGGAAAGCTGACCAAGCACTGGCGTCAAAGGCAGCCAATCCAAGGCCCCGAAGCCACCGGAAGCATTTGCCGCCGCGACGATGACCGCGTCCGCCCCGGTGATCCGCGAGCCGGATCCGTCTTCCACACACCATTGATCGGCGTCAGGACGGATGCCCCCGGCTCCAACGGCCTTGTACCGTTCCCAGGACCGCGCGAGATGTCTGGCGAGGCGCGCGGGCTCGATCAGTCCGGCATCGGGAAACCAGAACGCGGCGGAACCGAGAGAGATCCCGGCCTTTGTGGACGCCTCGGCCTGATCGAGCGGCGTGATCGCGCCGTCCCAGAGCCGCGCGTGCGGTTCGGCCTCCTCCACGAGCCGCAGGGCCCCGCGTCCCAGCCAGTCCACCCCGGCGGCCGCGACTTCCGCCACGGCCATCCGGAACGCGCGGTCATGAAACAGCACGGCCTCGCCCCAACCCCGATCCGTGCGCGGCGCGATCAGGGCAACCGGATTGCCGGATGCTTCGACGGCCACATCGTCGTGCCGATCGATCAGCAGACCCGCGATGCCCCGCCGGGACAGGGCGTTCGCGGCCGCGCACCCGGCGATGCCGGCGCCGATGATAGCGGTTCGCCCGCTTCTGGGGATCGGCGGCGGCAATTCGTACCAGGGCGGCAACCGCGATGTCGGCGCACCCTTGAAGCGACCGGTCAGCATCTCCCTCTTCCGCCCGAAACCCGGCCGCTTTGCGATTTCAAATCCGGCATCCTGGAGCCCTTGCCGGACAGTGCCGGCAACCGTGAAGGTCGCCAATGTCGTGCCGGGGGCGGACAGGCGCGCAATCTCGCCAAAGACCTCCGGAGACCACATCGCCGGATTTCTCGCCGGAGCGAAACCATCCAAAAACCACGCATCGACGCCCGCCTCGGCCTCGCGGAGGACCTCGCCAGCCTCGCCGATCAACAATGTGAGCACGACCCGGTTCCCGTCGAGCCAGATCCTGTGAAAACCGTCGTGCAGCGGCGGATAGGCTTCGGCTAGCTCGGCTGCAAGCGGCGCCAGTTCGGACCAGGGCGCGAGGCAGTCGCGCATCCGCTCGCGGCTTAGCGGATAGCCCTCCACCGCAAGGTAATGCAGGATCGCGCCGGGCCGAGCGGTTTCCCGCCAATCCTTCCATGTGGCCAGAAAATTCAGGCCGGTGCCGAATCCCGTCTCACCGATCACGAAGCAATCCCGGCCGGCCCAGGCGCCGGGTAATCCGTTCCCGTCCAGGAAGGTGTGACGGGCCTCCGCAAGGCCGTTCTCGCTTGAGAAATAGACGTCGCCGAAGCGGGCCGAAGCCGGCGTCCCCCGGTCTCGCCAGACGAGATCGGGATCGAGATCGCCGCGCGGCGCCGGCTCCGGACGGCTGTTTTCCGGCTGGTAATAGGCGATGGCGGATGGGGTGACTTTCATACGGCCAGCATGCATTCTCCCGTCCGACGCTTCAATCACACCGAAACGCGAGATCGCGATGTCCCATGACGACGCCATGTTCCTGCCCGAGGACGAGCAAAAACGCCTGGCGCTGAAAATGATCCTCGAGGTTTGGGAGGATGCCCTCGCCCAGGGGATTTCGGCGGAGATGGTGGCATCCTCGGCGATTTTCGCGGCGCTCACCGACATGATCGAGCATTACGGCGAGGAATCCGTCGCCGAGATGGTGGCGGAATGGCCGGAGCGGATCCGCGCCGGAGAGTTCACCCTGTCCGAAGACGCGAACTTTCAGGGATAGTCTTCATGACCACGCGGGATTTCGAGGGCAAGGTCGCGGTGATCACCGGCGGCGCGCGGGGAATCGGCCTCGCTAGCGCCAGGATGATTCTCGAACGTGGCGGCCGGGTGGCGCTGTGGGACGCCGACGGGGACGAGGCCGAGCGTGCCTTGCTGGGCCTCAAGGCCGGAGACCGGGCGACCGCGATTGCGGTCGATATCTCCGAGGACTCTCAGGTGACGTCTGCGCTGCGCGGCGCGGAGAGTGCCCATGGCAAGGTCGATATCCTGGTCAACAGCGCCGGCATCATCGGCGCGCCAGGACCGGTCACCAGCCTGGAAAGCGATGTCTGGCGCCGGGTCCTGGACGTAAACCTCACCGGCACCTTTCTATGCTCCAAGCAGGCGGCGCCTGGAATGGTCGCGCGGGGCTGGGGCCGTATCGTCAATATCGCGTCGCTCGCCGGCAAGGACGGCACGCCCTTGATGGCCGCCTACAGCGCCTCGAAAGCCGGTGTGATCGCGCTGACGAAGACGATGGGAAAGGAACTCGCGACCTCGGGCGTGCTGGTGAACTGCATCGCGCCGGCGGCCCTCGATACCGAGATGGCGCGGAACGCCGATCCGGCTCTGCTGAAGATCATGATCGACAAAAGCCCGATGCAACGCCTGGGCACCGCCGAGGAATGCGCCGAACTGGTCTGCTGGCTGGCCTCGGACCGCTGCGGATTCAGCACCGGCGCCTGTTTCGACTTGTCCGGCGGACGCGCGGTCTACTGATATAGCGCGAAGCGAGCGGCGCCGACGCGCTGGAAAGAATTCGCATGAAAATCAATCGGATATCAGTGGCCGGTATTTGAACCAGTTGAGACTTCGATAACAGTCCGGCGAGCGTTCCCTTTTCGCGGGATTCTCTCTCCTTGAGATCTCAAAAGACCGGAACCTTGAAAACTATCCGAGATTGAGTTGATTTGTTACTATTCCCCACCGGCTTCATGTCGCGATTGGAGTATCCCGACCAATCGAATGGAGGTCACGGCACGATGTTTGCGGGAACATCGTTCAAGAACGTTATCAAGTATGGCTCGCTCACCGTAATAGATGCGAAGGGGCGAACGCACCGCCTCGCCGGTAGCGACGGACCTTCCGCAACGATCCGCCTGACTGATCCCGCCCTGCATTTCCGCCTTTTTCACAACCCCCAACTGGCAGCCGGCGAAGCCTATATGGACGGCACGCTGGTTGTCGAAGAAGGCTCGCTCCGGGATTTCATTGAAATCTGCACGGCCAGCCAGCGGGATCTGGAAGCCACGAAACTTCAGCGTTTGCTGAATTTTTTCCGCGACATCCAGGCGGCGATCCGTACGTACAACCCGATCGGCATAGCGCAACGCAAGGTCGCGCATCACTATGACCTGCGCGATGAGTTGTTCGATCTGTTTCTGGATGCCGACCGGCAGTATTCCTGCGCCTATTTCACCAGCCCGCAGGACGATATCGCCACCGCGCAACAGTGCAAGAAGGCGCATATCGCCGCCAAGCTACTGCTGGAAGACGGTCAACGCCTGCTCGACATCGGCTCCGGCTGGGGCGGAATGGGCCTCTATCTCGCCGGCCTTGCCGACATCAAGGTCGACGGGGTCACCCTGTCGAGGGAACAGCACAAAGTCAGCAACGAGCGAGCCTGGAAAGCCGGACTGACCAACCGCGTGACGTTCCGCCTGCAGGACTATAGAAACATCACCGCCCGCTTCGACAGGATCGTTTCGGTCGGCATGCTGGAACATGTGGGACCGAGGCATTACGGCGAGTTTTATTCCAAACTGTCGGACCTGCTGACCGACGACGGTGTCGCGCTGATCCATTGCGTCGGCAAATTCAATCAGCCGGGACCGCAGAATCCCTGGATGGAGCGCTACATCTTTCCCGGAGCCTACACACCGACCCTGGCCGAGCAGATGCCGTGGATCGAGAAAACGGACCTCATGGTGACGGATGTCGAGATCCTGCGGCTTCACTACGCCGAGACGCTGCGCCGCTGGCACGAGGCGTTCGAGCGCAACCGCGAAACGATCGCGGCAATGTACGACGAGCGGTTCTGCCGGATGTGGGAGTTCTATCTTCTCGGATGCGAGGCCGCCTTTCGCCATGGCGTCTTGATGGTCTTCCAGATCCAGCTCGCCAAACGCCTAGAGACAGTGCCGCTGACCCGCGACTATATCCATGATTTCGAGCAGGCTCAGCGCGCCAAACAACCCGGCAGTCACGCCCTCGGCCAGACCGGCGATTGACCGCGCCGCCGCACCCGCTGTTAGACTACGCCCATGTTGGAGGCTCTCGCATCACGCGTGAACGGGAACCCGGCGCTGGTCCGCCGGGGCAGATCCATGACCGCGTCCTTCCTGATCGAGATCGGCGATCGCGGCTTTCATGTCGCCGTGGATCGCGGACGGATCGCCGGCATAGATGAAGGCCCGTTCATTATGCGCGGCTGGAGCTTCGCGATCCGCGCGCCTGAAACGGCCTGGGAGAAATTCCGGGAGCCGTTCCCGGACCCCGGCTTCCACGACATTTTCGCCATGAACCGCTTCGGCCACTGCGTCGTCGAGGGCGACGTGACCGTACTGCTTTCGCATTTGCGTTATGTGAAGGACGTTCTGGCGACGCTCCGCCGGGCTCCGAATTCGGGAGGCCGCGATGATTGAGCTGGAGCCGATCGTCGGACGCTATCTCACCTTGCCGATAGAAGGCCGGGATTACCGCATCTATTTCGAGGAGGCCGGACAGGGCATTCCGCTCGTCTGCCTGCACACCGCCGGCGCGCATGCGAGCCAGTTTCGTCACCTGATGTGCGATGCCGCGGTGACCGACCGGTTTCGAGTGCTTGCCTTCGACATGCCCTGGCACGGCAAATCCACGCCTCCGGTGGGCTGGCAGGACGAGGACTATCAGCTGACAAGCGACTTCTACGTTGCCGCGATCATGGGTTTCATTGACGGTCTGGGCCTCGAAAAGCCGGTGGTGATGGGGTGTTCCATGGGCGGACGGGTCGTGATCCGTCTTGCCATCGAACACGGAACCCGGCTCGGCGCGGTGATCGGGCTTGAAGGCTCCGACCGACCGGCGCCCTGGTACCATAATTCCTGGACCGACCATCCGGACTTCGTGAACGGCGACTTCTGCGTCGGCCTGGTCAGCGGCCTTTGCGCACCCCAGAGCCCGGACGAATCCCGCTGGGAAACGCTCTGGCATTATTATCAGGGCGGCACCGGCGTCTTTAAGGGTGACATGCACTTCTTCCGGACCGATTCCGACTACACGGCGCGGAGCGGCGATATCGACACGAAATCGTGCCCGGTCTATCTTATGACCGGCGAATACGACTATTCCTGCACGCCCGAGGCGACGATCGCCACCGCCGGACGAATTCCCGGCGCCGAGGCCGTCATCATGAAGGAGGTCGGGCATTTCCCGATGAGCGAGAACCCCGCGGCCTTCAGAACCTACCTCTTGCCCGTGCTTGATAAGATACTGGCGCGCGCCTGACCGGAGAGAACCCATGAACCAGCTTCCCGTCGACTTCAAGGTGGATCGTTCCAAGATGAGCGACGCAGAGTGGGATCTCAGGGTCCAGCTCGCCGCCGCATATCGGCTGGTGGAGCATTTCGGTTGGACCGAGTTGATCTACGGCCATCTGACAGCCCGAGTTCCTGGTACCGAACCGCATTTTCTGATCAATCCGTTCGGCCTTGCTTATGACGAGGTGACCGCGTCCAATCTGGTGAAGATCGATGTGGACGGCAACATCATCGATGAAACGCCGTTCGGAGTTAATCATGCCGGATTCGTGATCCATTCGGCGGTCCATATGGCCCATGCCGAGCACAACCGCGTGGTTATGCATACCCATACCCGTGCCGGCATGGCGGTCGCTGCGGTCAAGGAAGGCCTGTTGCCGATCAGCATGTTCTCCACCATCTTCCACAACCGGCTGGCCTATCACGACTATGAAGGGCCGAGCCTGCATCTCGACGAGCGCGAGCGGTTGCTGGCCTCGCTTGGAAATCACCGGGCGATGATCCTCAAACATCATGGGCTGATGACCGTCGGCGCGAGCGTTCCGGACGCCTTCCTGCGTCTCTATCGCCTGGAGCGTTCCTGTCAGATTCAAGTCGATGCCGGAGCCGCGGGCACCCTGGACGTGCTGGGCGACAACCTCGCCGCCAAATCCGGTGCCGAGGTCGACGGTTTCGCGGAAACCTTCGATGAGGACGGCTACGGCCAGCTTGAATTCGCGGCGCTGATGCGCAAGCTCGACAAGATCGACCCCAGCTACCGCGACTGACATTTTCGTGACCGGCGACAATGCTGAACCGTTCTGGCGCACCAAATCACTCCGGCAGATGACCGCCGAAGAGTGGGAGTCGCTTTGTGACGGCTGCGGTAAATGCTGTCTGGTCAAACTGATCGACGACGTGACCGACGACCTGCTGTTCACCACGGTCGCGTGCCGGCTCCTGGACTGCCATACCTGCCGCTGCGGAGACTACGGGAACCGCAAGAAGATCGTGCCGGACTGTGTCGTGCTCTCGCCACAGGTGGTCGAGGACATAGCCTGGATGCCGTCGACCTGCGCCTACCGCTTGTTGCGCGACGGCGAGGATCTGCGGTGGTGGCACCCGCTGGTCTCAGGGCGCGCCGAGACGGTACACGAGGCTGGAATTTCAGTGCGGGGCCGGGCTGTTTCGGAACGCGACGTACCGGACGAATCCCTGCCGGACTATATCGACGACTGGCCGCAATGACTGTGCGGTCCGTCTTGTAACCACTCGAAGGCGTCCCAAATTAGGGGCTCGTCACTGATGGCTTAAATCGGAGAGCGCATTGAGCCGCAACATGTGGATTTTGGCCGCTATCTTCGCGGTCCTGGCGATTGCCATGATCTATCAGTCCGAAGCCGGCGGCGGGATTGATCGGCCCTGGGCGGACTGTAAGGAGAATCTGGTGCAGCAGATCTTCTCCGGCGCCTGCACGCCGCGATCCGGCGGTTTGGGCGGCAACGTTCTTCCTCCCAAGCCCGCCGACTAGACCTTCGCGAAGCCGGCCCGGCGCGCAGGGAACTCGCGGCACCGGTCGGCTGGCGATAGGATATCCGCTCGGGTGATTCGCGGGCCCGGCACACGCTCCGCCCGGATGCCTCTCCCCTAACCGACTCTCCAATAAGGCACAAATTGGCCGGATGGCCCCTGACCTCCGGATGCGGTACCACTGAACGACAGTTCAGCCACGGAAAACCCATGCCGGTCATCAGCCGCCTCACCATGCAGCCCAATCTCCGCACGCTCTATGAGCTATGGGGCAAAGTGAAGGGCTCGAACAAGGTCCCGCTGCTTTCCAAGGTGCCGATCGAGCGGCTGCGGGACTGGTTGCCGAACCTGGCGATCATCGCGATCCGCCAAGGCAACGACTATGTCTACCGCTACTACGGCCAGACATTCGTCGAGGCGTTCGGCGTCGACATGACCGGCCTCAATCTCGAATCTCTGCCCGCCTCGCAACGCACGGTTCTCGAGCACGAGTACGAGTATGTCCGCACCCGCTCGAAACCAACCTGGCGGATCTACAGCGGCGAGTTTTTCGGCGAAATCATGACCTATGAACGGCTGATCCTGCCCTTCGCGAAACAGAACGATGTGGTCAGCACCCCGATGGTCGCCGCCTATGAGGTGAAGAACGACGGGCTGTTCGACATTCATTGACTCTCGTCGCCGCGGCGCCTCCCGCGACTTGTTCCGCCGCCCCGGTCATCTTAAGGTCCAGGCTCATGCTCTGCGGAAAGTCCCGGGACCCACATGCTCTTTAGCCAGCAGGTTACCTTCATCTACACGACCGATCTGGCCGCCGGCAGCGCGTTTCTGTCAGAAAAGCTCGGGCTTGAGCTGGCGCTGAACCAGAACGACACCTGCCACATCTACAAGGTGACCGACACCTCCTTCCTCGGGATCTGCACCAACCGCGCTCCGTCGGAAAACCCAAGCGTCACCTATAGTTTTGTCTCAGACGATGTGGATGGCGCGTATGAGGCCTTGCGGTCACGCGGCGTGACGTTCGAGGCGCCACCCGCTTATTCCGAGCGTTTCAAAGTCTATTCGGCGTTCTTCCGCGGGCCCGAGAATTACCGCTTCGAGCTCCAGGCCTTTCGCGATCCCGACTGGAAATCACCGACCCGATCGAAAGCACCCTATGAAGACTGATCCCGCCCGGCTCTCCGCCACTGAACTGGTTCACGCCTATGCCCGCCGAACCTTGTCGCCAGTCGAGGCGACCGAGGCGGTGCTCGCACGGATCGACAAGCATGACGGCACCTTCAACGCCTTTCGCCTGGTGGACCCGGAGCGCGCGCTCGAGGCGGCGCGGGCCTCGGAAGCACGGTGGGCCAAGGGGAAGCCGGCCGGGCTCGTCGACGGCGTGCCGACCACGATCAAGGACCTTGTGGCAACGAAAGGCTGGTCGACACGCCGGGGCAGCCGGACCTCAAGCGAGGAAGGTCCCTGGGATGAGGATCATCCGCTAGTCGGCAAACTTCGCGCCCACGGCGCGGTGCTGCTCGGCAAGACCACAACACCTGAATTCGGCTGGAAGGGCGTGACCGACAGCCCACTGACCGGGATCACCCGCAATCCGTGGGATCCGTCGAAGACCCCAGGCGGTTCTTCCGGCGGCGCGGCGGCCGCGGCGGCGGCCTGCATGGGCGCGCTGCATCATGGGTCCGATGGTGGAGGCTCGATCCGGATGCCCGCGGGCTACACCGGGATCTACGGCATCAAACCGACATTCGGGCGGGTACCGACCTATCCGGCAAGCGGTTTCAGCACGGTCTCGCACCAGGGTCCGATAACCCGAACGGTTTCCGACGCCGCGCTGATGCTGACGGTGATGGCGGAGGCCGACCCGCGCGACTGGTATGCGCTTCCGGCGAGCGGCTATGACTGGCGCGACAGCCTTGGGACATCCGTCAAGGGATGGAAGATCGCCTTCAGCCCTGATCTGGGGCACGCGAAGGTCGACCCCGAAATCGCGGCGCTGGTCAAGGCGGCGGCCGAGACCTTCACCGCGCTTGGCGCGCATGTGGAGGAGGCCGATCCCGGACTCGGCGACCAGCATGAGGTGTTCAGGATCCACTGGTACACCGGCGCCACCCGCCTGCAGCAGGGATTCAGCGAGGAACAGCTCGCCCTGCTCGATCCCGGCTTCCGCGAGGTGGGAATCGCCGGCGCTGAAATCACATTGAACCAGTATCTCGACGCCGTGGCGGCGCGGGAAGCGGCGGGCACGAAACTCAATCTGTTCCTGGACCGGTACGACTTGTTGCTCACCCCGACCCTGCCGATCACCGCGTTCGAGGCGGGCGAGGAAGTTCCGGTGGGATCGGGAATGGACCGCTGGACGCGTTGGACACCGTTTTCCTATCCGTTCAATCTCGGGCGTCATCCGGCGGCGACCATCCCCTGCGGACTGTGTTCGAACGGGTTGCCGGCGGGGCTGCAGATCGTCGGACCGATGAACCGGGACGACAAGGTCCTGGCCGCGAGCCGGGCCTATGAGATGGTCCGGCCGATCGCCCTGCCCGACCTAGGCTAGCGTTCCCGGCCAAGGTGACGGCGCGCCTTGCTGTTCCAATCAGACGGGAGTTTTGACCCACTGGTCCCGTGGGAAATCCGGCGGAATGACAGCAGTAGGGAGCGCGGGCCGCTTTAGAATTAGCCGCCCGCGATGTCGCGCCAGGTCTCGCGCATCCAATTGGCGCAGGCCGTCGATTGCTCGAAAATCGAATAGCGGCATCCCTCGCCGTAATCCAGATTGGGGATGAACTCGGTACTGATCTGGCCGAGCTGGCTGGTTTCGTTCGCCGCGTGATAGCGCATCAATTGGCGGATCACTTCCTTCCAGGGCTCCAGCAGCGCACCGTCCCAGGGCGCGTGATAGTTCCCTTCGCCGGGATCGACAAAGGGATACTGAATGCCGCGCCCGGGTTTGCCCTTCTCGTCCATGGCCGCGGTATTCTTCGGATTGTTCGGAACCGCCGCCCGCGCGTGGCAGTGACGAACCCATCCGGCGTCGATCCAGGTCCGGCAGACGCTTCCCGGCTTGAAGGGATCGAGGACCAGACACCCGGCTTCGACATCGCCGCGAATATCAAAGATCTCCTGCTCTTGCGGATTGTCGATCTTGAAGATCACGTGGCTGTGGTCGAGGGTCATGCGGAACGGCAGACCCCGGTCCTCCGCCATCCGGCCGACGACCTCGACACGGCGGAAATCCTCGGACCACATGTTCACATGCACCTCGAGACACGGATGCACGCCGTGTTTGTCGCCCTCGGCCACCGCCATCTCATAGAAATCCACGACTTCCCGATCGGTGACCAGTGTCCCGTCGGCCTTGCGGGCCGTCACCTGGACATTGTGAACGATCGATCCCAACCGTCCGCCAAGCTCCAGATTGCTGACCAGAAGCGCCTCATCGCGGCCGAGCGTGTAGAACCAGCCGCCGGCGCGGATCGGCAGGCCATACTTGTCCCGGGCGGCGAGAAACTGGTCGATCTCGTCAGGCGCCGGGGTCTTATCGACATAGTCGAAAGCGCCGCAATCCCGGACCATGCGAAAGCGTGTATCGATATCCGGCATCGGGTCGGCATGGGTGTGTTTGATGCCGTTGGTCTGGATCCCAATCTGCAGTTCCCTGGCCATGGCCCGCGCTCCCGATCCGGCGAAATTATGCCAAGTGTGCGTCGCTTAACGGGACGAACACAACCCCCGAGCCAGCCGAATTCAGTTGATCAGAACAGCCGGCCGCCATTGGGGACGGGATGATCGATCCCGACCATCACCACATCGCCGTCGGCGTCGGGAAAACCGACCACCAGGACCTCGCTCAAGAACTTGCCGATCTGCTTCGGCGGGAAATTGACCACCGCCGCCACCTGCCGGCCCTTGAGCTTATCCAATTCATAGTACCGGGTGATTTGCGCCGAGGTCTTCTTTACGCCGATTTCGTCACCGAAATCGACCCAAAGCTTGAAGGCCGGACGCCGGGCCTCGGGATAGGGTTGCGCGTCGACAATCGTGCCGACCCGAATATCGACCTTGAGAAAATCGTCAAATGTGATGGTCACGTCCTGCTCCCGTCTCGAATATCAAGGGCGCGGACCATAGCATCGGCTCAAAACGCCGCAAGGCCGACCCGCTCGCCGCCGGTCGGCCTTGCTCAATGGATTGCCTCAATCCGGAAATCAGGAGGACTTGGTCGACTTGATCTCCTCGACGCTTTCGTCCATCCGGCGCTTGATCAGCGCGAAGGCTTCGGCCTGAGACTTGCGGAGCACCTCGGAAACCTCGTACATCGACTGAGAGGCCTGCTCGATACTGAACTTCACCAATTCGGCCTGCTTGGCCATCCGTTCCTCGGGGCTCGCGCCGCTCATCATTTCGGTAACGCGGGCTTGCGTGTCCTTCAAGGTGGCCTGCGCCAGTTCGGCCTGCCGCTTGGCAACAGCCTGATATCCCTCGGCAACGATCTGGTTCGCCCCGATCACAGCCTCGACATTTTTCTTTTGCGCCGCCAGAACAGCCTCAACATCGAAACCGGGCATGTTCGCGTTGCCGAACAACGACTGAAAATCAAACATTTTAAATGGGTTGTTCTGATCCACCATGAGAAGCCTCCGCTGTTGAACCGCGTTGCGCGCCATATTGCGCCGCACAATGGCCGCTCTTATCATGGAGGGGACCGTCTTTGTCAACCGTTTATGTTGCGGCGCACAAATCAGGTCCCGGCGTCGCGCGAGCGAGCGATTCCCATGGTCAACGCGAGGCTTTCGGCCTGGTTCAGCCTTTCATCCAGCCTGCGAAAGGTCGCGGAGAGATCGGGACTGTCGTCGCCCGTCCACACCCGCAAGGCGTCGAGAAAGATCACCGCCAGTGCCTTTGTCCGGATCGAGCCGGCAATGCCGCTGGCCGATAAACCCGCGGCTTCGAGGGTCGAACGCATCGAGTGTTCGAGCGCCAGACCGCCCCCGAGCCCCAGTCCCGGGCAACGCAGAGCCGCGCGGCCGACCGAAATGATGCCGGCCTTGAAGGGCTGCATGGCATCAAAACGCAGCATCAGCAGTTCCAGCAACCGTTCCCGAATCGGAATGTCGGAAATCTCCTCGGGATCGGCTTCCGCCAGCGCCTCGCGGTCGATCCGCGCCGAAAGGGCCTTCAGGATCGAGGTCTTTTCACGGTGGATTTCTTGAAGAACCGCTTCTTCGACGCCCAAGGCGGCGGCGATGTTCGCAAGCGAACACCGTTCCCAGCACATTGACGCCGCGAGATCCATCGCCGCGTGCAAAATGGCGGACTCATCAATGATCGTGGACGGTTCCTCATCAGGCATGGGTCGGACATCCTTTTCCGGCCCGAGACTAACGCGCTATCGCCTAACCGGCCAACTCCCGCGACCGCCGTGTCGCCGCCGCGATCGCGCGGTCGAAAACCGGCTGAATTCCGTCGCCGGCCATCAGCACCTCCAGCGCCGCCGCCGTGGTGCCGCCGGGACTGGTTACATTGACGCGGAGTTGGCTTGCCGCCTCCTCGGATTGGCGAGCCAGTTCGCCCGCCCCCGCGACCGTTGCCCTGGCAAGCCGCATCGAGAGATCGGCGGGCAGTCCCGCCTTTTCTCCCGCCGCAGCCATGGCCTCGATCAAGAGGAAAACGTATGCCGGCCCGCTTCCCGACACCGCGGTCACCGCGTCCATCAGCCCCTCGTCCTCGACGCCGACCACCTCGCCGACCGCCGAAAGCAACGCGCCGCAGATCCTCGACTGCTCGGCGCTTACCCTGGCATTGGGAGCGTGAACGGTGATTCCCCGGCCAACCGCCGCCGGCGTATTGGGCATCGCCCGGACGATCACCGCCTGCGTGCCGAGTTTCGACTCGAAATAGCCGATGGTCTTGCCCGCCGCGATCGAAAGAAACACCGTGCCCGGACCGACGAACCGTTTGAGCGGCAGGATCGCCTCGTCCATGGTCTGCGGCTTCACCGCCAGAATAACCACCGAGGGTTTCACGCTCTCCGGAATATCGTCCGCTTTTCCGTAGACCGTGACGTGCGGGGAGGCCTCGAACCGCTCGACGGCCGCCGCCACGGGTTCGATCACATGCACGCCGCCATCGGCGTAGCCGCTCTCGATCCAGCCGTCGAGCATGGCGCCGCCCATTTTGCCGCAGCCCGCGAGAATGAAAGCATCGTTCATGCCTCAAGCCGATCCGGCGACTTCGATCAGCGCCGCCGCGATGGCGTCATCAGCCGACTTGCCGCCCCAAATGACGAACTGGAAGGCCGGATAGTAACGGTCGGACTCGCTGATCGCCACATCCACAAGATCCTCAAGCTGCTCGACACTCGCCGCGCCGGCGCCGCGCAGCAGCAAGGTATGCCGGAACAGCGGCGTGTTTTCTTCCGAGGACAGATCAAAATGCCCAAGCCAAAGCTTTTCGTTGATCAGCGCCAGGAGATGATGAATTTCCGCGCGCCGTTCACTCGCAACCCGTGATTCGAACACACAGGTGAAATGCAGGGCACTCATATCCTCCTGCCACATGAAGAACAGGCGATAGTCACACCACCGTCCACTGATCTCCACGGCAAGTTCCTCACCGCTCGCCCGCTCATGCGGCCAGTCATTGGCTCCAACGATTTCTTCCAGAAGGTCCAATGGGTTACGGGCAACGCTGGTCGGCTCGGCAAAGGTCAGGGACATCGTGCCACCTTTCGGTTTGAACTCCGATGCGTCACTAGCTGGCTACTATATATAGATACTCGCATAAGTATTGTAGCACGCATGCGAAAATGCACCAGATATGGGCAGGATCCCAGACTCACCGAGTCTGTCAACCCCAAACCTTGCGAACGGCCAGAATTAGTGCGGCCGATCGAGCATGGTCCGAGTGGCCCCACGGTATTGTTCGAAGCTTGCAGCTTAACTACCCACTGATGGGCCCCGTGCGCGGGCCCGGGTTTTGGCCTTGGGTTTGGTTTTAGAGCGCGCTTCAAGGTCCGAAAGCCTCTTTTCGAGATCTTCCTGGGCCTCGCGCGCCTTGCGGGCCATATCCCGCACCGCCTCAAATTCCTCGCGGGTCACCCAGCCATGGTCGTTCAGAAACCGCTCCAGGCGCTGCTGCATCAGTTGTTCGAGTTCCTGCCGCGCGCCGGCCGCCGCCGAAAGGGCTCCGTTCGCCACCTTGGCAAGATCATCTAGCAGTCGATTACTGGATTGCATGTCCAGTCTCCCGTCCGATCCCAATTGCTGGTCTGTCGCCTTGCCTTTTCTATATGGGGTCCACTACGTCAAAGTCTCGGAAAAACCGACGAAGCGTTGCGAGTTGGCCGGCAAGCGACTATCAAAGGCCGAGATCCCGTCGCCGTGTCGAATACCGGTGGCCGGCGGGACCTGACGTTGCTGACAATGCGGCACGAGTGGCGGCGCGGAGTTCGGAATGATCGTGGTCACGGGCGGCGGCGGCTTTATCGGGTCGAACCTCGTCGCGGCCTTGCTGGAGCGCGACCCAGGCACTGACGTGGTGGTCGCCGACCGGTTCGGTCATGACGACAAATGGCGCAATCTCGCCAAACACCCGGTGGCCGAGTTCATCGAACCCGAACGGCTGATGGATTTTCTCGGGGCTCATCGGGGCGGGGTCGAAACCGTCTTCCACATGGGGGCCAGTTCCTCGACCACCGAGCGCGATGTCGATTTCATCATCCGGAACAACTTCAGCCTGTCCCTTGCGCTCTGGCGCTGGTGCGCGGCGAACGCGGTCCCGCTGATCTATGCTTCTTCCGCGGCGACCTATGGCGGCGGCGAGCACGGGTTCGACGATGATCCGGCACCCGAGGCGCTGACTCGGTTGCGGCCGCTCAATCCCTATGGCTGGAGCAAGCATCTGTTCGACCGTCGGGTGATCGAGATGGTCGGCCGGGACGAGGCGACACCGCCGCACTGGGCGGGGCTCAAATTCTTCAACGTCTATGGTCCGAATGAGTTCCATAAGGGCAAGCAGAGCAGCGTGGTCGCCCAGATCCATCCGCGCGCGGTGGCGGGGGAGCCGGCGGTGCTGTTCCGCTCGCACCGTGACGGCATTCCCGACGGTGGTCAAAGCCGGGACTTCATCTGGATCGGTGATTGTGTCGACGTGATGCTCTGGCTTGCGGGCTCACCCGGCGTCTCAGGTCTGTTCAATGTCGGCACCGGCCGGGCCAGGAGTTTCGCGGACCTTGCCACGGCGGTATTCGACGCCCTCGACATGCCGCCGCGCATCGAGTTCATCGATACCCCCACCGAGATACGCGAGCGGTATCAGTATTTCACCGAGGCCTCGATGGACCGGCTTCGTGACGCGGGATATCGTGGACAATTCACCAGCCTGGAGGAGGGCGTCGGCCGCTATGTCCGGGATTTCCTGGAAAATGGCGACGACCCCTACCGCTGAAGCTCCGATGAACGCCCTCACCTTTCCAATCATTGATCCGGTGGCGATAGAAATCGGACCCATCGTGATCCGCTGGTATGCCCTCGCCTATATCGCCGGTTTGCTTTTGGGGTGGCGGTGCTGCGTGCTGCTGACCCGGCGGTCCCCGAGGTTCATGACCGTCGAGAAGCTCGACGATCTCCTGGTATACTCGACGCTCGGGGTGATCCTGGGCGGGCGGCTTGGATATGTGCTGTTCTACAAACCGGCCTTCTTCGCCGCCAATCCGCTCGAGATCGTCATGGTCTGGCACGGAGGGATGTCATTCCACGGCGGCTTTCTGGGGGTCGTCATCGCCGCCTTCGTCTTCGCGCGACGGCACGGCGTTCAGGCACTGCTTCTGGCCGACCTTCTCGCGGTCGCCGCGCCGATCGGCCTGTTCTTCGGACGCATCGCCAACTTCATCAACGGTGAGTTGTTCGGGCGTCCGACCGATGTCGCCTGGGCCGTGATCTTTCCGCATGGCGGCCCCGCCGCGCGCCATCCGAGCCAGCTCTACGAGGCCGGTCTCGAGGGGTTGGCCCTGTTCGCCATCGTCCTGACCGCCGCCCTGGCGACTCGGGCCCGCTATCGGCCGGGATTGATCATGGGACTGTTTCTCGCCGGATACGGCGCCGCCCGATCGTTCGTCGAACTGTTCCGCGAGCCCGACGCGCATCTCGGCTTCATATTCGGCCCGATCACCATGGGCCAGATTCTGTCAGTGCCGATGATCCTGGCTGGCCTGGCGGCGATGGCCATCGCACTCAACCGGCCCAGGATCGACGATGCGTAAGTCGCTGCTGCCGGCGATGCTCCGGCGCCTCCAGCGCACCGGGCCGATGACCGTCGCCGAATACATGGCCGAGGCGCTGCATGACCGGTCCGGAGGATATTATGCGAGCGGCGACCCGTTCGGCGCGCGCGGCGATTTCGTGACCGCGCCCGAGGTCTCACAAATGTTCGGGGAACTTATCGGGCTGTGGACGATTTCAACCTGGATCGCCGCCGGCGCGCCGGAACCGGCCTGTCTCGTCGAACTGGGGCCGGGTCGGGGAACCCTGATGTCGGACATGTTGCGCGCCATCGGCGGGGTCGTCGCGCCTGAAGAGGTGTTTCAGGTCCACCTGGTTGAGACCAACCCGTCTTTGCGGACTCTTCAGGCCGAGCGACTGGCGCCGCACCGGCCGATCTGGCACGACGATATCTCCACCCTGCCCGAATTGCCCTGGTTTCTCATCGCCAATGAATTCCTCGATGCCCTGCCGATTCGGCAGTTGCGCTGGACGGACGGGGCCTGGCGGGAATGCCTGGTGGTTCCCGACGAAGCCGGAACCGGGCTGGCCTGGGGGGTCGAACGCGCCACCTCGCCGCTGTCCGGCCTGCTGCCGTCCGAGATCCGGGGCCGGGCGGATGAGGGCACGGTCGCCGAGCTGACACTGGCGGCGAACGCGGTCGTCACGGACATCGCGCGCCACCTTGCCGATCATGGCGGGGCCGGTCTTCTGATCGACTACGGCTCGGAGCGACGGGCGCTCGGCAGATCCTTGCAGGCGGTTCGGAATCACCGCAAGGTCGACCCCCTCATTGATCCGGGGCTTGCCGATCTTTCCAGCCATGTGGACTTTTCCCAACTCAGAACGGCGGGCGAAGCCGGCGGCGCAATGGTCATCGGCCCTGTCGACCAGGGCCGCTTTCTGTTCGAGCTCGGGATCCAGGAACGCGCCACGGCGCTGAAGAACAACGGGTCCGGCGCGCAACGCCGTGACATCGACGCGGCGATGCGCCGCTTGATCGGACCGACGGAAATGGGCACCTTGTTCAAAGTCGCGGCGCTGTTGCCTTCCGGAGCCGCCGAACCACCGGGCTTCGGCTCGCGTGGGATAGCATGAGGAACCGGGCGGCGGGAGAGAAACGAGGGTCCGGTGATTCAATTGGAAGACTTCGAGGGACGCGGGGTTAAACACGCGTTCTTCACCCGGCGCGGAGGCGTCAGCTCGGGAATTTACCACTCGCTCAACTGCGGGCTGGGCTCCGACGACAATTCCGAGGCGGTTCGAGCCAACAGGGCAAGAGCGATGGCGGCATTGGATCTGCCCGCCGAAGCCCTAATCACGTGTCACCAGCATCATTCCGCCGAGGTGGCGGTCATTGACGCCGCAAGCCTGCCCGCCGCAGCTCCGAAAGTCGACGCCCTGGTCACCATGAGCCCGAATCTGGCGCTCGGAATTCTCTCCGCGGATTGCGGACCCGTCCTGTTCGCGGATCCGACCGACCGGGTGATCGGCGCCGCGCATGCCGGCTGGCGCGGCGCGCTGGGCGGCGTCCTGGAAGCGACGGTCGACGCGATGATCGAACAGGGCGCGCGGGCGGACAATATCTCCGCGGCGATCGGCCCGATGATCGGCCCGGCCTCCTATGAAGTCGGCCCGGAATTCCCGGCGCCCTTCCTGGAACAGGAAGGGGGGAACGCGGCCTATTTCAAGGCTGCTCAGCGCGAGGGACATTTCATGTTCGACCTGCCCGGCTATATCGCCTCGCGCCTGGCACGGCTCGGCCTCGGCGATGTGCTGCGCCTTGACGGTGATACCTACAGAGACTCGGCGAATTTCTTCAGCTACCGCCGCTCCACGCATCGCGGCGAGCCGGATTACGGACGCATGCTGTCCACCATCGCGCTGGAGGCCTGAGCGCATGGCTCTGCATTTCAGCCGCGAGGAATTCGCGGCGCGCAAGGCCAGGGCGATTAACCTGATGGAGGACCGCGGCCTCGACGGGCTGCTGATGTTCAAGCAGGAGAGCATGTTCTATCTGACCGGATACGACACGTTCGGATTCTGCTTTTTCCAGTGCCTGTATCTCGGCGCCGACGGCCGGCTCATGCTGCTGACCCGGGCGCCGGACCTCCGCCAGGCGCAGAATACCAGCCTTATCGAGGATATTCGGATCTGGGTCGACGGTCACGGAGTGAACCCGGCCGACCAATTGCGCGACGTGCTTCAGGAATTTGGCGGCAACGGGCGCCACTTCGGGATCGAATACGACGCCTACGGCCTTACCGCCCATAACGGGATGCGGGTGCAGTCCGCTCTGGACGGCTTTTGCACTCTGGAGGACGCCTCGGACCTGATCACCGGTCTCAGGCTGGTCAAGAGCCCGGCGGAAATCGCCTATGTGCGACGGGCGGCGGAACTTGGTGACGCTGCACTTGATGAGGCGAACCGGCTTGCCGGCGCCGGCGTCGACGAGGGCGAAATTCTGGCCGCGATGCAGGGCGCCGTGTTCCGTGGCGGCGGCGATTATGCCGGCAACGAGTTCATCATCGGTTCGGGCCCGGATGCGCTGCTGTGCCGGTATTTCACCGGCCGGCGGGTTCTCGATCCCCAGGATCAGATGACGCTGGAATTCGCCGGCGCCTATCGCCACTATCACGCCTGCCTGATGCGGACGATCGTGATTGGCGAGGCTTCGGACCTGCAACGCGACATGCACGATACGGCGCTGGAAGCGCTGCAGGCTTGCCGAAACGCACTGGTTCCGGGAAGGTCGATCGGCGAGGTCTTCGACGCGCATGCCCGCGTCATGGACCGCAGAGGCTACAATCATGCGCGGCTGAACGCGTGCGGCTATTCCCTGGGCGCCGTGTTCGCGCCGATCTGGATGGATATGCCCATGCTGTATCGCGGCAACCCGGTTCTCGCCGCGCCGGGCATGGTTTTCTTCCTGCACATGATCATGATGGACAGTGAGAAAGGTTTGGCCATGGCGCCCGGCGAAACCGTCCTGGTCACTGAAACCGGTAACGAGCGGCTGTCCGCGGCTTCCCTTGACCTTGTGGTGGGCTGAGGGTCCAGACCGACATGCCTCATCTGTGGATATTCCTTGCGGCGATCCTGATTGGCGGTCTCGCGACATGCGTGCTGATCTGAGGCGCGCGCTCGCCTTCGGCGTCTTGGCCTTTGCTGCCGCCTGCGGTCAGGTGCCGCAGCCATTTCTGCCACCGGAATGGGAGAAGAAGCACAACGACTTCCTGCTTGCCCCGCTGGCGACCGGCGTGACTGTGCGCGGCATCGTGGGACCGGTGGGCTGGGTCGGCGATGCCCTGGCCCAGGCGATGGCCGAAGCCTTGCGCGAGAACGGCATCGCGGCCGGCTCGAACTGGTCGAACCGCCTGGCCCTGACCCTGTCGGGTAGCGGCTATCAGGAACTGCATGCCGACCGGGCGCCGGAACTGGTGATGACCTGGGTGCTGTTCGAGCCCAGCGGCGCGTTCCGGGACAGCAGGGATGTCCGGGTCACCCCGCCGGACGCCTTCTGGGAGACCCCGACGCCCGAGATGTTCCGGGATGTCGCCGAGCGCAACGCCGAAATCGTGGTGTCCTGGATCGACCCAACCCGCCAGGACCGCACCCCCATCAACACGGCCTTGCCCAACCTTGTGATCATGCCCATCGAGGGCGCCCCCGGCGACGGCGCGGTCTCGCTCGCCCGCGCCGTTGTTCTGGCGCTGCGGGCGGAGCGGATCCCCGTCGCCGAGGACGGAAAGGGTGACCTCATCGTCACGCCGAGGGTCGAGGTCACGCCGGCGCCCGACAAGACCGAGGATGTCAGGGTCGACTGGGTGTTGTCGCGGCCGGACGGAGCCGAACTGGGCAGGGTCGCGCAGGAAAACCGGATTCCCGCCGGCCAGCTCAACGATCGATGGGGCGCCATCGCCGTCGCGATCGCTGATGGCGCGGCATACGGAATTGCCGATCTGGTCCGCGCGTACCGCGACGCCGCGCCCGCCGGCGCGACTCAATAAACTTGCACCCCGTCCAGCGCGGCTGATAAAAGATCCGCGCGTGCCGACCAGGGGGGAATCCGGGGAAGCGCGGAAATCAAGGTCCACGGTCTCAACCGACACGGTACGGGCATTTCCGGGTATGTCGACTAAGATTCTCGCTTGCAACAGCAACAGGCCGCTCGCCGAAGCCATTTCCGCCTACATGAACCTGCCGCTGATCAAGGCGGATGTCCGGCGTTTCTCGGACATGGAGGTCTTCGTCGAAATACATGAGAATGTGCGCGGCGAGGATGTGTTCGTCATCCAGTCCACATCCTACCCGACCAACGACAATCTTATGGAACTGCTGGTTGCCCTTGACGCCCTGAAGCGCGCGTCGGCCAACCGGATCACCGCGGTCATCCCCTATTACGGCTATGCGCGCCAGGACCGGAAATCCGGCTCCCGCACGCCGATCTCGGCCAAGCTGGTGGCGAATCTGATCACCATCGCCGGCGCACACCGCGTCGTCACCGTGGATCTTCATGCCGGGCAAATTCAAGGCTTCTTCGATATTCCTACCGACAATCTGTTCGCGGCGCCGGTATTTCACGCCGACATCAAGGAACGCTACGGCGACAAGTCCCTGGTGATCGTCTCGCCGGATGTGGGCGGCGTGGTCCGTGCGCGGGCCCTTGCCAGAAACCTCGACGCCGATCTTGCGATCATCGACAAGCGGCGCGAGCGGGCGGGCGTCTCAGAGGTCATGAATATCATCGGTGACGTCAACGACCGGCATTGCATCCTGGTCGATGACATTGTCGATTCCGGCGGCACGCTGTGCAATGCCGCCGAGGCACTGATGCAGGCCGGCGGGCTGTCCGTTGCCGCCTATATCAGCCATGGCGTCCTGTCCGGCGGCGCGGTGGCCCGGGTAACCGCCTCGCCGCTGACCGAACTGGTCACCACGGACAGCATCCAGGCGACCGAGGCGATGCGCGTTGCCCGCAACATGCGGCAGATCAGCATCGCCCCGCTGCTCGGCGAGGCGATTATGCGGATTGCCGAGTCGCGCTCGGTCTCGAGCCTGTTCAACTACACCGCATCCGGCGACGATTGACCTGACGGCGTCGAATTGGCCGCTCGGGTCTGATTTTAGACTGGCATTGACTCCCTAAAACCACTAATACCTGCCGCTTGCCGTGACGGAACGCAGTTTTCCGGCACCCCTGGAGGTCGGTTCCGTCAAGGCGTTTGGATTTTCATCCCAGGAGAGAACAATGGCCGATATCACGGTTATGCCCGCGACGGCGCGCGACAAGGTCGGTAAGGGGTCCGCCCGCGCATCGCGTCGGGAGGGACAGGTTCCCGCTGTAATCTACGGCGACGGCAAGGCGCCGCTGTCGATCACGGTGGAACGCAGGCAGCTCGTCCGGAATCTGGATACCGGAAGCTTTTTCACTTCGATCTACGACGTACAGGTGGACGGTGAAGGCAACCGGGTCCTGCCGCGCGACGTGCAGTTCCATCCGGTGACCGACGTGCCCCTGCACGTCGACTTTCTGCGCATCGGCGCCAACACCATGGTCGACGTCGAAGTGCCGGTGGAATTCATCAACGAGGAACGATGCCCCGGCCTGCGGGCGGGCGGCGTTCTCAACGTCGTGCGTTATGCCGTCGAAGTCACCTGCCGCCCCGACCTCATTCCGAGCAGCATCGTGGTGGATCTGGCGGGCGCCGAGATGGGTGACAGCCTGCATATCAGCGCCGTTGAATTGCCCGAGGGTGTGACCCCGACCATCGCGGATCGGGACTTCACCATCGCCACGATCGCCGCGCCGACCGTTATCACCGACGATACCGAGGACGCGGATGATGATGCGGATGGGGATGACGCGGTCGAGGCTGGCGGCGGGGACGACGAGTCCGAGGACTGACGTCCGGAGCCGTCCACCCGCGGCGAACCGCAGCTGGGACTCTGGGTCGGTGACCGGCCCGGGTTCGAGCCTGTAATCCACCCGGGTCCGGGCAGTTCTCGCCGGGGATCGTTTCATGTTCCTATTCGTCGGCCTGGGAAATCCAGGTTCCAAGCATGCCGGGCAGCGCCACAACATTGGCTTCATGGCGGTGGATGAGGTCGCGCGCCGGCATGGTTTCGGACCGTTCCGGGCGCGTTTCCAAGGGCTGGTTAGCGAGGGAAGCATCGCCGGACAGGCCGTGCGGCTGCTCAAGCCGACGACGTTCATGAACGAGTCCGGCCGCGCGGTAGGCGAAGCTGTGCGGTTTTTCAAACTGCGCACGGCTCATGTCTACACCTTCTATGACGATCTCGATCTGACGCCCGGAAAGTGCCGGGTAAAGATCGGCGGCGGCGCCGGCGGCCACAACGGTCTGCGCAGTCTGGATGCGCATATCGGTAAGGAGTATTGGCGGGTTCGTCTCGGCATCGGCCACCCCGGCCACAAGGACCGGGTACTCGGTTACGTGCTGAAGGATTTCGCCAAGGAGGAACAGGCGTCCTGGTTACCGAAACTGCTCGACGCGGTGGCGGCGGAAGCGGAACTGCTGGTTCAGGGAGAGGAGAACGCGTTCATGAGCCGGGTTTCGCAGGCGGTCTTTCCGCCACCGCCGAAACCGGCCAGGCCGCCCCAGCCAGCATCAAACGCACAAGAGAACGCGGCGGCGGCGTCCGACGCGCCAGACCCCGAAACCAAACGAGAGACCTGATCCATGGGCTTCAATTGCGGCATCGTTGGCTTACCCAATGTCGGCAAGTCGACCCTGTTCAACGCCCTGACGTCCACCGCCGCGGCGGAAGCGGCGAACTATCCGTTCTGCACGATCGAGCCGAACACTGGACGCGTCACGGTTCCGGACCCCCGTCTCGACTCGATCGCGGCACTCGCCAAGTCGGCGAAAATCATTCCGACCCAGCTCGAGTTCGTCGATATCGCCGGTCTCGTGAAGGGTGCGAGCAAGGGCGAGGGCTTGGGCAATCAGTTCCTCGCCAATATCCGCGAGACCGATGCGATCATCCATGTTCTGCGCTGCTTCGAGGACGGCAATATTACCCATGTTGACGGCTCGGTGGATCCGGTCCGCGACGCCGAAACCGTCGAGACCGAGCTGATGCTCGCCGATCTTGAGAGCTTGGAACGGCGGATCATTCCGCTGGAGAAGAAAGCCCGGGGCGGCGACAAGGAAGCAAAGGCCCAGCTTGAGGTGATGAGCCGGGTGCTGGCGGTTCTGCGCAACGGCGAGCCGGCACGGTCGATCACCGATTGGAGCAGTGCCGAGGCTCCGATCGCGCGGGCGCTCAACATGCTCTCCTCCAAGCCCGTGCTTTATGTCTGCAATGTCGAGGAAGATTGCGCCGCGACCGGCAATCCGTTCAGCGAGGCGGTGGCGGCGAAGGCGGCAACCGACGGCGCGGAATGCGTCGTGATCTCCGCGGCCATCGAACAGGAGATCTCGCAGCTCGCCTCGCCCGAGGAGAAGCGGGAGTTTCTAGAGACCCTGGGCCTCAATGAGCCGGGTCTCGCCCGGGTGATCCGGGCCGGCTACCGGCTCCTCGGGTTATTGACCTTCTTCACGGCGGGACCGAAGGAAACCCGGGCCTGGACCATCACGAAAGGGTCCAAGGCGCCGCGCGCCGCCGGCGCCATCCACACCGATTTCGAGCGCGGCTTCATCCGTGCCGAGACCATTGCCTATGACGACTATGTCGGGCTCGGGGGTGAACAGGCGGCCAAGGACGCGGGCAAGATGCGCTCGGAAGGTTCGGAGTATCTGGTGAAGGACGGCGATGTGCTGCTGTTCCGATTCAACGTGTAGACATCCGAGGATCGCCCGACCGTTGTCAGCCGGAGCGTGTCGGGTTAAGTAAGTGCCGAACAAGGCATCAATGCCGAACAGTCACAGGGGAGCGACAATGGCCGAGACACTGAACCTCACCGCATCCGACGGACAGAAATTCACCGCCTATCTGGCACAGCCCAAGGGAACGCCCAAGGGTGGGGTCGTGGTCATCCAGGAGATCTTCGGTCTCAACTCGCACATCCGTGGTGTCGCCGATGAATATGCGGCGCAAGGGTACCTGACCATCGCTCCGGCGTTGTTCGACCGGATCGAACCGGGCATTGAGCTCGGCTACCAGCAGGACGACATCACCGCCGGGATCGCGCACAAGAACACCTGCGGCAATGACGATCCGTTGAAGGAAATCGCCGCCGCGCGGGAGGTGGTCAAGTCCGCCGGTAAGGTCGGCGTCGTGGGCTACTGCTGGGGCGGCGCGCTGACCTGGCTGGCGGCCTGCAAAATCGACGGCTTCTCCGCCGCGTCCTCGTATTATGGCGGTGGCATCGGCGGCATGGTGAACCTGAAGCCGAAATGCCCGACGATCTTTCATTTCGGCGAGCAGGATCACGCGATCCCGCTGACCGAGGTCGATGAAGTCAAGAAGGCGCACCCGAAATGTCCGGTGCACATCTATCCGGCCGGCCACGGGTTCAATTGCGAGCAACGGGGCAGCTATCACCCCGAGAGCCGCAAGATCGCCCTGGAGCGGACCCTGGATCTGTTCGCCAAGGAAATCGGGTAGGGGTTTCCACTTGGGCCCTGATCGACAGAAGTCAAACAGGCGGCCTTGAGGCCGCCTGTTTCGTTTCGCCCGGTCACAGGTTGCGGCTACGACAATTCACGCGGATGTTTTGAAGCACCGTCGCCCTTGCGAAAGGCAGGGTCCGGTCTCCGTCGGACGTTATCAGACTTCGCCCCAGACCTCCTTGGCGACATCGACGATGAAGCCGAGCTTTCGCCATTGCTCATCCTCGGAGAGGATATTGCCCTCCTCGGTTGAGGCGAAACCGCATTGCGGGCTCAAACAGAACTGATCGAGCGGCGCAAAGGCCGAGGCCTCCTCGATCCGCGCAAGCACGCCGTCGCGGTTCTCGAGCTCGCCGAATTTCGAGGTCACCAACCCCAGAACCACCCGCTTGCCGCCCTTGGGCAGGTATCGGAGCGGCTCGAACCCTCCGGCCCTTTCGCTGTCGTATTCCAGGAAATAGCCGTCATAGTCCAATTCGCCGAGCAGCATCTCGGCGACCGGCTCATAGCCGCCCTCGGAAATCCAGCTTGAGCGGAAATTGCCGCGGCAGACATGGGTCGTGATCGTCATATCCGCCGGCCTCGCCTTGAGGGCGTGCTGAATCATTCCCTTATAGGCCACCATCAGCGCCTGGGGGTCGTCACCCCGTTCGCGGATCATGGCCTGTTCCTTTTCCGAGCAAAGATACGCCCAGACCGTGTCGTCGAATTGCAGATACCGGCACCCGGCGGCGTAAAATCCGCGCACCGCGCCGGCATAGGCTTCCGCCGTATCGGCGAAAAAATTCTCGATGTCCGGATAGACCTGCCTCGAAACGGTATCGCGTCCGCCCCGGAAATGCAGGACCGAGGGCGAGGGGATCGTGATCTTCGGCTGAACCGTCGCGGCTTCGTGCACGAAACGATAGTGGTCGAGCATCGGATGATCGCCGAATCCGACCTTGCCGGTCACGGCGATGCTTTCCGAGCGGGTCTGGATGCCGGCGAACTGAATGGACTTGGCGCCGCGCACCCAGTCGACCCCGTCAAGCCCCGCGAGAAAGTCGAAGTGCCACCAGGAGCGGCGGAACTCTCCGTCCGTCACCGCCTTGAGGCCGGCCGCTTCCTGGCGCGCGATGACCGCGCGGATGCACCTGTCCTCCACCGCTTTCAGACCCGCCGCGTCGAGCTTGCCATCGGCGAATTTCGCGCGCGCCTCCTTCAGTTCGGCGGGGCGCAGCAAACTGCCGACCTCGTCGGCACGAAACGGAGGGCGAGGGTTATCCATGCCAGTCTTCCTCAGTCGGAGTGTGATGCCTGCTCAGGTCGCCGCGTCGAGTTCGGCCAGCCGCTCCCGCGCCTCGATGAAATCCGGACGCAGGAGCGTGCTCTGCTCGAAGCAGAAACGCGCTTTTTCGAATTTCTCCACCCGGTTGAAGACGTCGCCCAGCCCATACCAGGATTCAGGATCATAGGGGTCGAGATAGATCGCCCGGTTCAGTGCCGCCACCGCCGCCTGCCACCAGCCGGCATCGGCGCAGACCTTACCGAGGTGGCGCTGGTAGAGCACGCTTTCAGGCTCGATCGACACGCATTTTCCGGAGAGCTCCGCCGCCTCCTGGTAACGCCCGCCTTGGTAGGCAAGGATGCTTTTGACGTGTAATGAGCGCGCGTCGAGCGGCTTGCCGCGCGTGACAAGCTTGTAGAGGGCTTCAAGGCGGGCCGTACCCAGGTTGACCACCCGATTGCGGCTGGGCCTCGTGGTTGGGGGTTCGATGCTCACACGCTCAGCTTAGCAACAGCCCGCACTTCTGGCCACCTGAAAGCCGCGGCGCGCTCACGCCTGGCCCATGGCGAGGAATCCCGGAACCTTGCGGACCCGCTCAATCCAGCGCCGGATTGACGGATAGGGCTCGAGGTTGAAACCACCCTCCTCGGCCACATGCGTGTAGGCGAAAAGCGCGATATCGGCGATGGAAAAGCCGCCGACCAGAAAATCGCCGGCCGAGAGGCGCTTTTCCATCAATGCCAGCGCCGCTTCTCCCGGTGCTTTCTTGGCTTCCAGTGTCGCCTTAACCTCGTCGGTCAGCGCGCGGTGCTGCAAGAGAAAGCGCGAGGTCGCGATATTCGGCTCGTGATTGTACTGCTCCCAGAACAGCCATTGCATGACCTGGGCTCGCGCATAGGGATCCGTTGGCAGATAGTCAGTCCCCTCGGCGAAATGGAACAGGATTGCGTTCGACTCCGACAGTGTCCGTCCATCATCGAAAACAAGGGCCGGGATCTTGCCGTTCGGGTTGATCGCGAGAAACTCGGGCGTCCGGGTCTCGCCTTTCAATATATCCAGTTCGACGACGCGGAAATCGTGGCCGGTCAACCGCAGGATCAACCTCGCCTTGTAGCCGTTGCCGGATATCGGATCATCGTAAAGCGTCAGCATCAGTCATGCTCCAGAAAAGAACCGGCGGGAAGATTCTCAGGAAGTTCACTGGCCGACAAACGATGAAATCTGAGCCGTTAACAAGCCCAGCTTAAGATCCGGCCGCCGGGCTCAGAACCCGGCCCGCAACCGCGTCGAGCTTGGCCACCATCTTGGGATCGCGGGCGTCGGGATGGGTGATCAGGGCGTAGTCAAGCGCCCGGTCGCCGCCTTGCTCGTCGATGTCGGGCCGCTGGCGCAGCTTCGGCGCGACGGTGCGCACCAGGGCGCGCGCATTGTCTGCATTGTCGGTCAGCACCCGGATGACCGCTTCGACCGTCACGCTGTCATGGTCCGGATGCCAGCAGTCGTAATCCGTGACCATGGCGACCGTGGCATAGGGAAGCTCCGCCTCCCGCGCCAATTTCGCTTCCGGCATATTGGTCATGCCGATCACGTCGCAGCCCCAGGAACGGTAGAGATTGCTTTCCGCCAGGGTCGAAAATTGCGGGCCCTCCATGCAGACATAGGTCCCGTTCCTGTGGACCGGCAGGCTAAGCTCGACACAGGCTTCCTGCAACGCGTCCTGAAGCCGGACCGCGACCGGATGGGAGAGGCCGACATGGGCAACGCAGCCGGTGCCGAAAAAGCTCTTCTCACGGGCAAACGTGCGGTCGATGAACTGGTCGATCAGGACGAAATGGCCGGGAACATACTGTTCCTTGAGCGATCCGACGGCACTCAGCGAGATCAGATCGGTAACGCCGGCCCGTTTCATCGCGTCGATATTGGCGCGGTAGTTGATTGTGCTGGGCGACAGCGGATGTCCCCGGCCATGGCGCGGCAGAAAAACCAACGCCTGGCCATCCAACTCGCCGAACAGCAGCTGATCCGACGGCGTGCCGAACGGCGAGGTTATGGTCTCCCATCTGCGGTTTTCGAGACCGTCGATCTCATAAACCCCGCTTCCGCCGATAATCCCTATTGTTGCCTGGCGCATGGCCCGTTCCCTCGGCTGATTGTGAACTCCCGGCGCCCCGGGACCCGTGTAGTCGCTAAGAAAAAGGGCCGCGACAGGCGCGGCCCTTCATTCAACGCCGGACCAACCGCCTAGTGCACGTCGGCCCAAATCTTGCGCTTGCTGACATAGAGCAATCCGGTCATGACCAGAAGAAACAGCATCACCATCACGCCCATGCGCTTGCGCTGCTCCAAATTCGGCTCGCTGGCCCAGGCCAGGAACGCGGTCACGTCACGCGCCTGCTGGGCCCTTGTGGCCGAGGTCCCGTCCGCGTATTCAACCCCTCCATCCGAAAGCGGCGGCGGCATGGCGATCTGATGACCCGGAAAATAGGCATTATAGTTCATGCCTTCCGCGATCTTCATGCCTGCCGGCGCATCGCCATATCCGGTAAGGAGCGAAAAAAGATAGTTCGCACCGTTGGGACGGGCATCGACAATCAGCGACAGATCCGGCGGCAGGGCGCCGCCGTTGCTGGCACGGGCCGCGTTGGCGTTGGCGAACGGAGCGGGGAAACGATCCGAGGGCAAAGCCGCCCGTTTGAACATTTCACCTTCCGCGTTCGGCCCGTCCTGGACCTCGTAGCCGGCGGCAATCGACTTGATCTCAAGCTCGTTGAAACCGAGATCGCCGAGATTGCGGAACGCAATGTAGTTCAGGGAATGGCAGCCCGAACACACTTCCTTGTAGACCTGAAAGCCGCGCTGCAGCTCGCCACGATCGAAGGTTCCGAAGACTCCCGCGAACGACCAGTTCTGGCTGGGGATCTCTACGGCGTCTCCAGCCGCCCGCGCCGGTCCATTCGCCAAACCGAGAGCGATCAGCCCCGCCGCGGCAACGGTGAGAAATCCACGCGCGCCCATCATGCATTCTCCTTCGATGCGCCTGCGGTTCCGGAACCGAGCACCGGTTGGCTGATGCTTCGAGGCAAGGGTTTAGGCGTCTCGAAGATCGACAGCCCCGGCAGCAGTATCAGGAAGTGGAAGAAATAGTAGAGCGTGCCCAGCCGGGACAGGATGACATAGATGCCCTCCGGCGGCTTGCCGCCGAGATAGGTCAGCATCACGCAATCCGCCAGCAGCACCCAGAAGAAGATCTTGAAGATCGGGCGGAAACTGGCGCTGCGCACCGGCGAGCGGTCAAGCCAGGGCAGGATGAACAGCACGCCGATCGACGCGAACATCGCCACCACGCCCAGGAGCTTGTCGGGGATCGCCCGCAGGATCGCGTAGAACGGCAGGAAATACCATTCCGGCACGATATGCGCCGGCGTCACCAGCGGGTTCGCCGGGATGTAGTTGTCCGGATGCCCCATCGCGTTCGGCAGGAAGAACACCACGCCGGCGAAGAAGATCAGGAAGACCCCGAGCCCGAACATGTCCTTGACCGTATAGTACGGATGGAACGGGATCGAATCCTGCTTGCCGCGGACATCGATGCCGAGCGGGTTGTTTGACCCGAACCGGTGCAGCGCCACGATATGCAACACCACCACGCCGACGATCACGAACGGCAGCAGGTAATGCAGGGAGAAGAACCGGTTCAGGGTCGGGTTGTCGACCGAGAACCCGCCCCATAACAGGGTGACGATCCATTCTCCGACGCCCGGGATGGCCGAGAACAGGTTGGTGATCACGGTGGCGCCCCAGAAGCTCATCTGGCCCCAGGGAAGCACGTAGCCCATGAAGGCCGTCGCCATCATCAGCAGCAGGATCAAGACGCCGAGCATCCAAAGCAGCTCGCGCGGAGCCTTGTAGGAGCCGTAGTAGAGCCCACGGAAAATGTGGATGTAGACGACTATGAAGAAGAAGCTGGCGCCGTTCGCATGGATGTAGCGGATCAGCCAGCCGTAATTCACGTCGCGCATGATGCGCTCAACCGACTGGAACGCATGGTCGACATGCGGTGTGTAGTGCATGGCCAGCACGATGCCGGTGATCAGCATGATCACCAGCACGATTCCGGCCAGCGAGCCGAAATTCCACCAGTAGTTCAGATTTTTCGGTGTCGGATATTCATGCATCTCATGGTGCATGAAGGTGAACACCGGCAGGCGGTGGTCAATCCATCGGACAATCGGATTGGAGAAGTTGGGGCCACTCATTGCTCAGCTCCTCATCCGATCCGTATCACCGTGTCCGAGATATACTCGTACGGCGGTACCATAAGGTTGGCGGGCGCCGGTCCCTTGCGGATCCGGCCGGAGGTATCGTAGTGCGACCCGTGGCAGGGACAGAACCAACCGCCCCATTCCCCGCGCGGATCGGTCGCCTTCTGGCCGAGCGGAACGCAGCCCAGATGGGTGCAGACTCCGACCAGGACCAGCATTTCCGGCTTGCTCGTGCGCTCACTGTCGGCCTGCGGGTCGGGAAGATTGCCGATGTCGACCGCGTTGGCTTCCTCGATCTCCTTGGCGGTGCGATGCCGCACGAAGACCGGCTTGCCGCGCCAGACGACGGTTACCGCCATCCCCTCTTCGACACCGGATACGTCGAACTCAGTCGTCGCCAGCGCCAAGGTATCGGCGGCGGGGTTCATTTGGTGAATGAGCGGCCAGGCGACACAAGCGGCGCCTACGGCTCCCATCGTGGCGCTTGCGACATGGATAAAGTCGCGCCGGGTAGCGCCTTCATGAGTTTCAGCCATCGAGTCTAGCCTCTTCCCTTCGTCGAGACACATAGCGATGTGGTACACGGAAATTCACCGGTGCGCCCCCCGCCATTACTGCGACACGTGGTCGCGTTCGTTGCCGCGCGGTCTCTCGCGCGCGGTAACTAGCTCGTATACTTCAGAGAGTCGGCAAATGCAAAGAATCGCGATCGCCGCGGCGCCGGCGCGATCGGCGGGAGACTGGAGACGCCATGCGCATTGTCCTCTTTCAGCCTGATATTCCGCAAAATACCGGCACGATCATGCGCCTTGCCGCCTGTTTCGGTGTCCCGTTGGATATTATCGAGCCCTGCGGGTTCGTATTGTCCGATGCGAGGCTGCGCCGCGCCGGAATGGACTATGCCGGCCGCGCCGACCTCTCGCGTCACGATTCGTGGGAGCGGTTTCTTGAGGATCGGATGTCCGGGCGGTTGGTTCTGCTGACCACCAAGGCCTCGACCACCCTCGATGACTTTTCTTTTCGGAACAATGACCTGCTGCTATTTGGCGCCGAATCCTCCGGGGTTCCCGACACGGTACACGACGCGGCCGACGCCGAGCTTCGCATTCCGATGCGGGCCGGCGAGCGCTCGCTCAATGTCGCGATCTGCGCCGGCATCGCCGTTTGGGAGGCGTTGCGGCAGACCGGAATGCTGCGTGACGGAAAAATCTAGATGGAACACCGCCCGTCCGGAGTCAGAGCAGCGACGGGCGGTGTTTCCAGGGTGCTATTCGGCGGCGGCTGATGTGGTGACCGCCGCGTTCAGGGCCTGATCGAGATCGGCGATGATATCGTCGATATGCTCGATCCCGACCGACAGCCGGACATAGCCGTCGGAGACGCCGGTGGCTGCCTGATCCTGCGCTGAAAGCTGGCTATGCGTGGTGCTGGCGGGGTGAATGGCCAGCGACCGCGCATCACCGATATTCGCCACGTGATAGAACAAATTCAGCGAATCGATGAATTTGCGCCCGGCATCGCGTCCGGCCTTGAGTTCGAACCCGACAAGACCGCCGAAACCGCCCGCGAGATAGGTATCGGCACGCCGCCTGGCTTCCCCGGATTGCTGGCTCGGATGGATCACCTTCGCCACCGCCGGATGGCCCTTCAGGAAATCCGCCACCCCCTGGGCATTGCGGCAATGCTCCCGCATCCGAAGCGGCAAGGTCTCAAGCCCCTGTATCACCTGGAAGGCGTTAAACGGGGAGAACGCGGCGCCAAGGTCGCGCTGCAACGTCGTGCGGGCCTTGATGATATAGGCCACCGGCCCGATCGGCTTGACCGCCTCGACCCAGACCGCGCCGTGATAGGAAGGATCGGGCGTATTAAGAGCCGGCTGGCGCTCGGGAAAGTCTTCCCAGGGGAACGCGCCGCTGTCGACGATCAGGCCGCCGATCGAGGTGCCATGCCCGCCGATATACTTGGTCGTTGAATAGACGATCACCGCCGCCCCGTGATCGAAAGGCCGGCACAGAAGTGGTGCCGCCGTGTTGTCCATGATCAGGGGGATCCCGAACTCTTTGCCGATCGCGGCAACTTCGGCGATCGGAAAGACCTGGAGTTTCGGATTCGGCAGCGTCTCGGCGTAATAGGCGCGCGTCCGCTCATCGGTAGCCCGCCGGAACGCCTCGGGATCCGCGGGATCAACGAAGCGGACTTCGATGCCCTGGTCTTTCAGGGTATTCGCGAACAGGTTCCAGGTACCGCCGTAGAGGTCGGTCGAACTGACGATGTTGTCGCCGACCCGCGCGATATTCTGGATCGCCATGGCCGAGGCCGCCTGGCCGGAGCCCACCGCGAGCGCCGCGGCCCCGCCCTCAAGCGCGGTCACCCGCTGCTCCAACACATCACATGTCGGATTCATGATGCGGGTATAGATATTGCCCAGTTCCTTCAGCGCGAACAGGTTCGAGGCGTGTTCGGTGCTCTGAAACTGATAGGAGGTGGTCTGATAGATCGGCACGGCGACGGCGCCGGTCGCCGGGTCCGCTCGATAGCCTGCATGCAATGCGAGCGTTTCGGGATTCTTGGAAGCAATGGTCATTTGGCGTGTTCCTTCGGACAATGCCGAATCATTTCATCCGGCGTGACAAGGTTCATGCCGCCTTGGCGAGGGAGCGTGGGTCCGGGACGAGGGGATCACAAAAAAATCCCGCCAAATCTCGTCGGCGGGACCATGCTCCGCCGCTTTAGCTGCATTTGTTACGCGCCCGCAAGCTGGTGCTCAAATCGGCGCTGGAGCCGCGAGAGAACCGTATCGCGGGGGAATTGTCAAGACAGACCCGAATGCCAGCCGCCTCGGCATCTGAGCGACATCGGCGCCCTGGATTAGCAATGCCGGCCCTGGCATGGTGCGCCATGGCTAGGTTCAAGCTCACGATCGAATATGACGGCAGGGACTATGTCGGTTGGCAACGCCAAGCGAACGGTCTATCGATCCAGGAATCGCTGGAAGACGCCGTCCTCGCCTTTTCGGGCGAAATCACCGAGGTTGCAGGCGCCGGCCGCACGGATTCCGGCGTCCATGCCCTGGGAATGACCGCCCATATCGATCTCGCTTCCGACCGGTTCTCGCCGGAACGGGTCCGCAACGCGATAAACTTCTACCTGCGCGACCAGGGAATCTCGGTTCTGAGCGTGGAGATGACCGCGCCGGATTTTCACGCCCGGTTCTCCGCCACCCGCCGTCGATATCTCTATCGGATCCTGAACCGGACGGCCCCCCCGGCCCTCGCGGCGGGGCGCGTCTGGTTCATCCCCCGCCCGCTCGACGCCGAGGCGATGCATGAAGCGGCCCAGGTTCTGATCGGAAAGCATGATTTCACCAGCTTTCGGGCCAGCCATTGCCAGGCCGCCTCGCCGGAAAAGACGTTGGACGTCCTGGAGGTGACGCGGACCGGCGACGAGGTCCATATCCGGGCCGAGGCGCGTTCGTTCCTGCACCACCAGGTACGCAACATGGTGGGCACCCTTGCCCTGGTCGGCGAGGGGAAATGGCGGACCTGGGATGTCGAGCAGGCCCTTGCCGCCCGGAACCGGGCCGCCGCCGGGCCGACCGCGCCGGCCGAGGGACTCTATCTGGTGGAAGTCGGCTACGACGGCGCGCCGGGCTGCTGAGCGAAGGTTTCCAGCAGGTTCACGACCGCGACGTTGAAGGCGATGTCGAGCAGCACGATCGCGAAGGCAAGGAATGGTCCGATCTGAAGCTGGCGCCTGGCGAGCTCCGCCAGAAACAGCGCCACAACCGCATAGGCGATAATGAAAAAATTGATCTCGGTATCGCGGGTAATGGTACCGAACATGCCGAGGCAGGTGATCGCACCCAGAACGTAGCCGACCGGAACCATGGACCAGTTATAGGGGACGATATAGTCGAGAAAACGCTCGCCGCGTCCGATCACCCTGCTGACGGCGATCATCAGAACCGGATAGGCGAGCCAGATGATCACATAGATCAGCAGATCGGTGATCACGTCGGCAATTCCGTAGGAAACGTGGGCCGGCGCCTTTTCGACGATGCGTTTTGTCATGACGATATGGGCCGGCGAGACCAGGACCGCCGCGAAAAGGGACTTCCAGAATCCGTCGACGGACCGGTCGAACAGGCCTGGCGCCGCCGGATGCAACCGCGCGAACAGGAACACCCCGTACAACGCCTTCAGGATCTCGGCGAGCGAGGGCAGCATGGGTCAGACGTGCGCGCGGGCGAAGAATCGGGTCAACAGCACGTGATAGACATCGGCCAGCCGATGCACGTCCTCGACCCGCACATGTTCGTTGATCTTGTGCATGGTCTTGCCGACCCCGCCAAACTCCACCACCGGGCAATAGGCACGGATGAAGCGTGCATCCGAGGTCCCACCCGTGGTGCTGAGCTCCGGCGTCATGCCAAGCACCTCGTCGACCGCCGCGATCAGATCGTCGGTAAGCGGTCCCGGCTCGGTGACGAAGGCATTGGACGAACAGGCGGTGACGAGTTCGTACTTGCCGCCCACGCCGTCGAATATATCCCGCAGCCACGTCTCGATGCTTTCCGCCGTCTGCAGATCATTGAACCGGATATTGAAGCTCGCCGATGCCTTGGCGGGGATCACGTTGGTGGCGCCGTTGCCGGTATCGATCGACGCGATGGCGACGGTGGTCGGCGGGAACAGGGGGCTTCCCTGATCCAGTTGCTCCTCGGCCAGCGGCGCCATCATCTTGACCAGTCTCGATAGCGGATTGTCGGCCAGTTGCGGATAGGCGGTGTGTCCTTGCGTACCATGCACGGTCAGCCAGCCGGTGAAGCTGCCGCGCCGGCCGATCTTCGCCATGCCGCCGAGCGTATCGGGATTGGTCGGCTCTCCGACGATGCAGGAATCGATGGTCTCGCCGTTCTCGGTCATCCATTCCAGCACCTTCACGGTGCCGTTGATCGCCGGACCTTCCTCGTCGCCGGTGATCAGCAGACTGATCGAGCCGGGCGGCGTGCCGTCATGATCTGTAACGAAACGCTGCGCCGCCGCGACGAAACTGGCGATCGCCGATTTCATGTCCGACGCGCCGCGGCCGAACAGGTCCCCGTCCAGGATTTCGCCCGCGAAGGGATCGATGGTCCAGGCCCCGCTATCGCCGACCGGCACCACGTCGGTATGGCCCGCGAAGCAGAAATTCGGCGCCTCGGTGCCGAGCCGCGCGTACAGATTGTCGACGTCCGGGGTGCCTTCCTCGGAGAAAGTCAGGCGGTGACAGACGAATCCCAGTTCTTCCAGAACCGTCTGCAACTCATCAAGGGCGCCGCCGTCGACCGGCGTGACGCTGGGGCAGCGGATCAGCCGCTGGCTCAGCGCTACCGGATCAATGGCGGCGGCGGTCATCGGTCGTTAGTCGCGAAGCAGTTCGTTGATCGAGGTCTTGGCGCGCGTCTGCTCGTCGACCTGCTTGACGATGACCGCGCAATAGAGAGACGGACCCGGGCTTCCGTCCGGCATCGCCTTGCCGGGCAGAGCCCCGGGCACCACCACCGAATAGGCGGGCACGCGGCCCATGGTGACCTCTCCGGTTTCCCGGTTCACGATCTTGGTTGAGGCGCCGATATAGACACCCATGCTGAGAACCGAGCCGGTCTCGACGATGACGCCCTCGGCAACCTCCGACCGGGCGCCGATGAAGCAGTTATCCTCGATGATCACCGGATTGGCCTGCATCGGCTCCAGCACGCCGGCGATCCCGGCGCCGCCGGAGATATGACAGTTCTTGCCGACCTGGGCGCAGGACCCGATGGTGGCCCAGGTGTCGACCATCGTGCCGCTGTCCACATAGGCGCCAAGATTGACGAAGCTCGGCATCAGCACGACGCCGGGCGCAACATAGGCCGAGCGCCGGACCACGCAGTTGGGAACCGCACGCAGACCCGCCTCGCGGAACCGGTTCTCACCCCATCCGGCGAATTTCGAGGGCACCTTGTCCCACCAGCTTGAGGCACCGCGGCTCGGATCCGTCGGTCCACCCGGAATCGCCTCCATATCGTTCAGCCGGAACGACAGCAGCACCGCCTTCTTGAGCCATTGGTTGACGTGCCACTTATGACCGCCAAGCGGCGTTGCAACCCGGTTTTTACCGGAGTCCATCGCGTCGAGCGCGGCTTCCACCGCATCCCTCGCCTCGCCCTTGGTCGCGGGATTGATCTTGTCCCGATCTTCCCAGGCTTGCTCAATGGCCTTCTCGAGTTGCGTGTCGCTCATGGTCTTGGCTTTCCGTCTTCCGATTGCGAATTGGCGCACAAAATGAGCGCCGTGCGCGGGGCTGTCAACCGACCTCTCGGGCGCCGGTGATGTGCTCCAGCCAGGCCGTCAGGTCAGTGATTTCGTGATGCACATGGCCGCCCTCCGCCCCGTCGCTTGACCATTCCAGATCATGGCGCAGCCAGACCGTCGTCATGCCCAGTTCCGCCGCAGGCTTCAGATTTTTCGCCATATCCTCGACCATCACCGCGCGGCCCGGATCGATGCCGAAATGGGCAATCATGTCGTGATAGGGCTGAGGGTCGGGCTTCGGAATGAAGTTGCCGGCGACGATGTCGAAAGTTCCTTCGAACAGATGCTCGATTCCAAGCTGGCGGGTGATCCGGTCGGCATGCGGAACCGAGCCGTTGGTGAAGATCACCCGGCGGCCCGGAAGACGCCCGATCAGCGCCGCGAGCCTCGGATCCGGCGCCATGTCGGTCACATCGATATCGTGGACGTCATCAAGAAAGCGCACGGGATCGGTATCATGCTCGACCATGAGGCCGCGCATCGTTGTGCCGTGTTTCAGGAACAGTCGCTTCTGCAAGGCCCGGGCCTCGTCCTCCGCCAGACTGAATTCGCGTTGGATGAACGCGGTCATGCGTCGGGACACCCGCGCGAACAGATTGGTCGCCTGGGGATAAAGCGTATTGTCGAGATCGAAAACCCAGCAGGCGACCGCGTCGGGGTCGAGGGCTCGCGGCGGGACGTTCGGATTGTTTGCAGTCATGGCGCCACCCTGGATCGAACCGGTGGGGATGGCAAGCTTGTAGGTGGTTCGCCGATCCGAATTCCCGTGTTAGATTAAAATGCTCACAAAGATGGTGTACCGATGCTCCCTGAAAAATCGGAATCCGGCGCCGCGCGGGATCAAGACGGCTCACCCACCGCGATCCCGGGACCGGAGGCGGAGGCGTTTTCAGCGATGCTGGAAGACGGGCGCCCCCTGCATCAGTTCAAGGACCCGGTGTTTCTGGTCGACCGGGACAAGGATGTCGTTGCCGGCAATCCGGCGGCCTTGAGGATCGTGCACGGGATGATCGAGGGCGCCCAGGATCGCCTGCTCGGCTTTATCGACGCAGCCTTCGCGGGCAGCTCCTCGCCGGACAGCCTTAGAATCCTTGATCCGGAGCTCGGCACAACCACCGACCTCGCCGCGGTGCCGCTGGACGGCGGCGCCCATCTGCTCCTGCTCGGACGCGACGTATCGCTGGACGACAATCTGCGCGCGACCCTGGTCGAATCACGCCAGCGCTACAAGGATCTGGTGGAAATTTCCTCTGACTTCGCGTGGGAGACGGGTGCAGCCGGCACCTTCACCTTCGTCTCGCCGGGGGGGGCGTTGGGCTATGACCCGGACGATCTCGTCGGCAAGGAGGCGGCGGGGTTCGTCGACCTTCAGGACGATGTCGAAGTGGATCTGCCCTTCACCACCCGCCGCCCCATGTACGACGCGGAATTCCGCTTCCGGCGTCCCGACGGAGAATACGCCAACCTGATCGCGTCCGCCCTGCCGTTGCTTGATGAAAAAGGTGTCTGGCACGGCGTCCGCGGTGTCTGCCGTGATGTGACCGAGGAACTGGCGCGCGGCGCAGCCCTCGCCCGGGCTCAGAATCGTGAACGTCTCATGGCCTATATCGTGCGCACCATCCGCGACGAGATCGAGCCGGCGGCGATGCTTCGCTCGGCCACCATGGCGATCTCGCGAGCGCTTTCGGCGGACGGCTGCCAGATCCTGCGGGCCGACACCCGCGGTGGATTCCGTCAGGCGAGCACCTTCGGCGATCCTCCGGCGGACCCGGTTCTCAACCTCGGACAGGCCATGGAAAGCCCGGCGGCGCGCGACATGGGCGACTATCGCGCGCTGGCGCATGCCACCCACTATCATCATACCGTCAACGGCGCGGTTCTGCTCTGGCGGCGGGCGCCGAGCCTGCCCTGGAACGATGAAGAGGTCCGGCTGGTCGTGTCCATCGCCGGCCAGGTCGGCATCGCGCTGCAGCAAGTCGCCGCCCACGAACGGCTGGAGGAGCTGTCCACGACCGATCCGATGACCGGACTTCTCAACCGCCGCACTTTCAATGAACGGGTAAGGGCGAGGGTGGAACCGCAAGACGATGGTAATCCCGCCGCCGGTGTCCTCGCCTTTTTCGATCTCGACAACTTCAAGCAAGTGAACGACAAGCTCGGGCGCCATGCTGGTGACGAGGCGTTGATCGCGGTGGCCCGGGCCCTCCGGGCGGCGGTCCGCGCGGACGATCTGGTGGCCCGGCTCGGAGGAGACGAGTTCGCCGTGTGGCTTGACGGCGTTGATATCGGCTTGGCCGAGGCACGCGCCCATGACCTGCTATCAGACAAGACGATTTTCGCGCCGTTCATTACCGATGCCCAACGGCCGTTGGGCATGTCGATCGGCCTTGCCGCCTTCGACCCGAGCAGCGGCGAGAGCCTGGAGGAACTGACCGCGCGCGCCGATACCGCGATGTACGACATCAAACGTGGCGGCAAGAACGATCTCGCCATCGCCCCGTCCGCGCCCGCCCGCGTCCGAACCGGATCCTCTCCGTCATGAGCGCGCCGAGGCCCGGAGAACCCGCCTACGAGGCGGCGATGCGGATCGCGGAAAGCGAGGATGCGGAGGCGCGCCTGGCCTTGGCGTCAAATGCCGACGTAGCGCCGGAAATTCTCTACTACCTCGCCGAGGACGAAGACCCGCGCATCCGCCTCGCCGTGGCCCGCAATCCGGCCACGCCGCGCCACGCCGACAGTTTCCTGTCCCGTGACGGCGATATCGAGGTCCGTTCGGAATTGGCCGGAAAAATCGCCCGGCTCGCCCCCGAACTCGACGCGGAACAGCGCGAGACGGTTCGCAAGATGACGGTCGAGGATCTGGAAACCCTGGCACGCGACGAGATGGCGCGGGTCCGGTCAATGATTTCCACGACCCTGCAGGATGTGCGGACCGCGCCGCCAGACGTGGTCAACCGGGTGATTGAGACCCTGGCCAGGGATTCCGACCTGACGGTTTCGGGGCCCCTGCTGGAAAACTCGCCGCTGCTCCGCGATGAAGTTCTGATCGAGATCATCGCCAGCCCCCCGGTTCAGGGCGCGGTGGCCGCGATCTCGCGGCGCTGGGAAGTATCGACGGAAGTTTCCGATGCGATCATCGACACCGATGAGGAACCGGCGATCGTCTCGCTGCTGCGCAACGAGTCGGCGCAGATCCGGGAGGAAACCCTGGACCGCCTGATCGAAACCGCCGCCGCGCGCCCGGGATTGCACGAACCCCTGGTGCGGCGCCCGCGGCTCTCCTCGGCGAATGCCCTGAAGCTGGCCAAATTCGTGGCCTTGGCGCTGGTGGCGGAACTGAAGCGCAAGAACGGCCTGGACGACCGCACCACCGGGCTTTTGAGCGAAGAGCTCGCCCGGCGCATCGATGAGGACCCTGAAGGCGCCGTCGGCCTTGAGAGCGATAACCCCGTCGACGAGCGCAATTCCGCCGTCCGGCTTCACAACAACGGAAAATTGACCGACAAGGTGGTCTCGGTCGCTCTCGCCTCGGGCCGTCGGGCGTTTCTGATGGCCGCGCTTTCGCTGCGCTCGGGTTTGGAAGAACCGATGGTCCACAGCCTGATCAGCTCGCGCAACGCCAAAGCGATGACGGCACTGGCCTGGAAGGCTGAGCTGAACATGGCCTTCGCGCTACAGCTCCAGCTTCGGCTCGGCAATATCGAGCCGCGCGCCGCAATCCGGCCGGATCAGGACGGCCGTTTCCCGCTGAGCGCGGACGACATGAACTGGCAGATCGACCTGGTGGTTGACGGCGGCTAGGCCCGGATGATCGTCCCGTGGCCCTGGCTGGTGAAGAGTTCCAGCAATACGGCGTGCGGCACCCTCCCATCCAGGATCACCGCCGCCTCGGCACCGCGCTCCACCGCTTCGATGCAGGTCTCAACCTTCGGGATCATACCGCCGGTGATGGTGCCGTCGGACATGCGGGCGCGCGCCTCGGCGACCGTTAGCTCGGGGATCAGATTGCGGTTCGCGTCAAGCACGCCCTCGACATCGGTCAACATCAGCATCCGCCTGGCGTCCGAGGCGCCGGCGATGGCGCCGGCGGCGGTGTCGGCATTGATGTTGTAGGTCTCGCCGTCGTCACCGAACCCGACCGGGGCGATGACCGGAATGAAACCGCCGGCCGCGAGGGTTTGCAGCAGCGAGACGTCGACATCGCTCGGATCGCCCACGAACCCGAGATCGACGAGCTTTTCGATATTGCTGTCCGGATCGGTCTTGGTCCTTGTGAGCTTGGTGACCTTGATCAGGTTGGCGTCCTTGCCGGAAATGCCGACCGCGCGGCCTCCGGCTTCGTTGATCGCGGCGGCAATGGACTTGTTGATGGAACCGGCAAGGACCATCTCGACGATTTCCACGGTCGCCCGGTCGGTGACCCGCAGACCGTCGATGAACTCGCTCTTGATCGCCATGCGTTTCAGCATGTCGCCGATTTGCGGGCCGCCGCCATGAACCACCAACGGATTGGAGCCGACCTGCTTCAGCAGCACCATGTCGGCGGCGAAGGTCTTGAACAGGTCCGGATCGCCCATCGCGTGACCGCCGAACTTGACCACGACGTTGTGGCCGCTGTAACGCCGCATGAAGGGCAGCGCGTCGGTCAGAATATTGGCCTTTTCAAGCCAGTCGGCCCGTGCTTCGGCGTCGGTTGGGCTCATCCTCAGGGTCTCCCATTGTCGCAAGGGCCCGCTGAGGCCCGATCCGTGTGTTGGATTAAGATCACCGAAACGTCAATTCCGCGAGTCCGGCGCGAAGCTCCGCCACGCCGGTCCCTTTTTCCGAGCTTGTAAGCGCCAGCACCGGGAAGGCCGCGGCACGTTTGGCCAGTTCCGCCTCCACAGCCGCCGCGCGGGTTTCAAGCTCGCCCTTTTTTAGTTTATCCGTCTTGGTCAGGACAATCTGGTAAACCACCGCGGCCTCATCCAGCATATCCATCATCTCGCGGTCGAGATCCTTGATCCCATGGCGCGAGTCGACCAGCAGACAAGCGCGCCGCAAGGTGACACGTCCGCGCAGAAAGGCCTTCAAGGTTCGGGTCCAGGATTCCACCTGGGTCTTGGACACCTTGGCGTACCCGTAGCCGGGCAGATCCACCAGCATGAGCTGTCCGCCGAGATTGAAGAAATTCAGCTGCTGAGTCCGGCCCGGTGTGTTCGAGGTCCGCGCCAGGGTCCGGCGCCCGGTGAGAGCATTCACCAGGCTGGATTTGCCGACATTGGAACGGCCGGCGAAAGCAATCTCGGGCAAGTCCGCGTCGGGCAATTGATCAAGCGTCGCGGCGCCCATGACAAAGCTGCATTCCCGCGCGAAAAGCAGCCGTCCGCGTTCCAGTTCGGCTTCCGAATACCCGCCGTCCGCGCTGCCTTCACTCATGGCGGCATCGTTCATCCGCGCGTCCTATTTAACGCCCATGCGGTACATGATCAGTTTTTGCTGGGCGATCGACAGCAGGTTGTTCCAGGTCCAGTAGATCACCAGCCCCGCCGGGAATGTCCCCAGAAGGAAGGTGAAGAACAGCGGCAGGAACATGAAGATCTTGGCCTGTACCGGGTCCGTGGGCTGCGGGTTGAGACGCTGCTGAAGCCACATGGTCAGCCCCATGAAGATCGGCCAGGCGCCGATCATCAAGAACTCGGGCGGTGTCCAGGGAACCAGACCGAAAGCGTTGAATAGCGATGTCGGATCGGCGACCGACAGGTCCTTGATCCAGCCGTAGAACGGAGCGTGGCGCATTTCGATATTGACGAAAAGCACCTTGTACAGCGCGAAGAACACGGGAATCTGTACCAGGATCGGCAAACATCCAGCCGCGGGATTGACCTTTTCGGTCTTGTACAGCGCCATCATCTCCTGGTTCAGCCGAACCTTGTCGTCCCCATACTGCTCGCGCAGGGTTTGCAGCTTCGGTGTCAACTCACGCAGCTTGGCCATCGATTTGTATGATTTGTTGGCCAAGGGAAAGAAGGCCGCTTTGACGAAGATGGTGAAGGCCAGAATCGCCAGACCGAAATTGCCGAGATGGCTGTTCAGCCATGAGATCGCGTAAAAGAACGGCTTGGTGAGGAAATAGAACCAGCCGAAATCGACCGCCAAATCGAAGTTTGCGACGCCGAGTTCCGACTCGTAGGCATCCAGGCGCTTCACTTCCTTGGCGCCGACGAACAGCCGGTTGGTCGTCTCGTGGGACTGCCCTGGTTCGACGCGTGCCTCCCCTCCGAGATAATCGACTTGATAACGGTTGTCCTTGTTGCTGATCGAATGCACGAAGCGATATTTGAACGCCTGCTTCTGATCCGGAATCAGGGCGGCCAGCCAATACTTGTCGGTTATCCCGATCCAGCCGCCGACGGAGTTCTGCTCGAGCTTTCCGTCGCCTTGCAGATCGTCGTAGTCGACTTCCCGCAAAGTTCCATCGAAGACACCAAGCGGCCCCTCATGCAGGATATAGAAGCCCAGGGTTTTCGGTGTCCCGGCCCGGGAGATCAGTCCGAAGGGGAACAGTGTGACCCCGGCCGGGCCGGAATTGCGCACCCGCTGGGTGGCGGTGACCATATAGCTTTCGTCGATGGCGAACACCCGCTCGAAGACAAGACCTTCGCCATTGTCCCACGACAAGGTCACCGGACTTGATGGGGTCAGTTCTCCCCGGTCCGATGTCCACAAGGTCTCGGCGTTGGGCAGTTTCACGTCCGAGGTCGCGCCGACCCACCCGAATTCGGCGTAGTATGATTTCGGCGCGCCGATCGGGCTCAGCAGATGAATGCGGTCCGAAGCCGCATCGATCTTCTCGCGGTAACCCTTCAGCACGATATCGTCGATGCGTCCGCCCTTCAGTGTGATCGAGCCGGCCAGCGACGGGGTGTCGATCCGCACCCGTGGCGTCGCCTTCAAGGCCTCGGCCCGCTGTGCGGCGGTAACGATGGACGGAGCCACCTCCGGAACAGCGGCACCACCGCCCGGCGCGTTCACGGACGGCGCCGCGCCGCCGGGAGCGGGAGCGGCGCCACCGGCGTTCTGGCTCTGGGCCGGCTGGGTGGCGGCGAGCTGTTCCTGACGCGCCTTTTCCTTCTCCGCCTTGGGAAATTCGTAAAGGAACTGAAAACTGAGCAGGATCACCAGCGACAACGCAATGGCGATGATCATGTTCTTCTGGTCGGTCATGTCTTGATTCGCCCGGTTTTGATCGACGTCGCGTCGGTGGAAAGGGGAACCGGATCCAGTCCCGAGCCGCCCCAGGGGTGGCAGCGGCCGATCCGTTTCAGCGCCAGAAGACTTCCGCGCAGGAGACCATGCTCGTCAACCGCTTCCAAAGCGTAGGCGGAACAGGTCGGATGATAGCGGCAGGAATAGCCGACGAAGGACGACAGGGTTAGCCTGTAGGCCCATATCGGTGCCTTGACGATCCAATTCAGGATCACCGAGCCGGGCGCCGGTCTGCGGTCCGCCGCGGTCATTTCCGGGAGTCTCCGGGCGAACGGTGCATCCGCTCCAAGGCTCCGCGCAGATCCTCCACGAGATCGCCATAGGGTCGGTCGACGGTGGCAGCCCGCGCGATTACGACATAGTCCATCGCCTCACCGTTTCGCGTACCGACCACATCGTTCACCACGGCCCGCAGACGCCGTCTGGCCCGGTTGCGCGCCACCGAATTTCCCACCTTCTTGCTGGCGGTATAACCGATGCGCGGCAGCGGTCCATCAGCCTCCGGCGGTGTGGCGGCGCCCTGCAGCACTAGCCCAGGCGCAACCGCCTTGCGCCGCCCACGGGCAACCCTCAAAAATTCAGGTCTCTTGGTCAGGCGCCCAAGCGGCGCCTCGGCAATGCTTCGCATGGGTGCCCCATCATACGGCGTCCGGGACGCCGTGTGTTCAGGCGCTAAGCTTCGCCCGGCCCTTGGCGCGACGCGCTCTTAGGACTCGGCGGCCTCCCACGGTCGCCATGCGGGAACGAAAGCCGTGCCGGCGCTTACGCACCAGGACGCTCGGTTGATAGGTCCGTTTCACGGTAGGTACTCCGTCGACAGAGTTCTTTTTTCGCCGAGGCGAGTGCGGTGCGGTGTATATCGGCTCGATCCGGCCAAGTCAATGTCACCGGACACTTGGCTGAATATCCGTTTCACGACATGGTGAATGGCGCCGGAGGACGGGGTTTGAAACCATCCGACCGGCACGACGGTGGGAAGATCGGATGATTGACCAGGTGAAAGCGGATCTATGCGTCATCGGCGCCGGCGCGGGCGGGCTGTCGGTCGCCGCCGGTGCCTCTCAGATGGGGGCCGAGGTCGTGTTGTTCGAGGGCGGCGAAATGGGCGGCGATTGCCTGAACCATGGCTGCGTGCCGTCCAAGGCCCTGCTGGCGGCGGGCAAGGCCATGGCACGTCAGCACGGCGACGCCGGCCTCGGCATCCGCTCGGCGCCGGGACAGGTCGATTTTTCAGCCGTCAAGGCCCATGTCCAAGGCGTCATCGACGCCATCGCGCCGAATGATTCCGTCGAACGATTCGAAGGCCTTGGGGTCAGGGTGATCCGGGCTTATGCGAAATTCACCGGACCTCGAACGGTCGAGGGTGGCGGCGTCCGGGTCACCGCGCGGCGGATCGTGATCGCCACCGGGACGACGCCGATGATCCCGCCGGTGCCGGGCCTCACAGATGGCCCCTATCTGACCAATGAGACGATCTTCGCCGTGGACCGGCTTCCGGATCACCTGCTGGTCCTGGGCGGCGGGCCGATCGGCATTGAGCTTGCCCAGGCGTTTCACAATCTCGGCTCCCGGGTCACGGTGGTCGAAATGGCCGGGATCATGGCCAAGGACGATCCGGAACTGGTCGAGATGCTGCGGCGGCGCCTTACCAATTCCGGAATCGAGATCCTGGAGCAGACGCGGGTTCAACGGGTCACCTACCCTGAAACCGGCGGCGTGAACGCCACCGTCGGCGCTACCGAAGGCGGCGGGACGCGCGAGATCGCCGCCAGCCATATTCTGGTTGCCGCCGGCCGCAAACCGACCATGGAAGGGCTGGATCTCGAAACCGCCGGGATCGAGGCGACATCGAAGGGCATTACCGTCGACGCCGGGCTGCGAACCAGCAACCGGCGCGTTCAGGCGATAGGAGATGTCGCCGGCCCCTATCAATTCACCCACATGGCCGGATATCACGCGGGGATCGTGATCCGCCGCGCGCTATTCCGGATGCCAGCGAAAGTCGACTACCGCGCGGTCCCTTGGGTGACCTATTGCGATCCGGAACTTGCCTCCGTCGGAATGTCCGAGACTGACGCGCGGGAGGCGCATGGTGAAGTCCGGGTACTGCGCTGGTCATTGGAAGAAAACGACCGGGCCCAGGCGGAACGGGACACCGACGGTTTGGTGAAGGTCATCGTCACGCCCGCGGGCCGGATTCTCGGCGCGGCCATTTTGGGTAGCCATGCCGGCGAGATGATCCAAATCTGGTGTCTGGCCATCCAGCAGAACCTCAAGATCGGCGCCGTCGCCGGCGTGATCCTGCCATATCCAACACTTGGGGAAGCAAACAAACGCGCGGCGGGAAGCTTCTATACCCCGAAGCTCTTCAGCGATCGAATTCGGAAAATCGTCCGCTTTCTCGGCCTCTTCGGTTAGTGTGAGGTCGCTGGAATAGATCCCAACGACACCTTCTCCGACTGGTCCGATCATGGCACCGTTCCTCAGAAGCCTGTCTTTTCGCCTGCTGATCCTGACGGCGTTCTTCGTCATGCTCTCCGAAGTTCTGATCTACACGCCGTCGATCGCCCGGTTCCGTCTGATGTATCTCAAGGAACGTCTTGCCGCCGCGCATCTGGCTGCGCTCGCGTTGCAGGCCGCTCCGGACCGGATGGTTACCGAGGAACTGGCGGACCAGTTGCTGTCCCATGCCGGAGCGCACAGCATCGTCGCCCGCACGCCCGGCGCAATGAACGCGCCATCGCGCGCCCCTCGGACCGGGAGGTCGATGCTGAGTTCGACTTGCGCGATCACAAGGCTATCGAACTGATCTACGACGCGTTGATCGCGCTATCCCAGGCTCGAAACCGGATCATCCGTGTGATCGGCGAGTCACCCAAGGACAAGAAGGTTCTGATGGCGATCGAGCTGGACGAAACGCCGATGCGGCTCGCGATGTATGACTATTCCTGGCGGATCTTGAACCTGTCGATCGTCATCTCGCTGATTACCGCGGCGCTGGTGTTCCTGTCCCTGCAATGGCTGATGGTCCGCCCGATGCGCCAGATCACCACCAGTCTCATCTCGTTCCGCGGCAATCCCGGAGACTATTCCAGCGACATCAAGCCCGACGGCCGGGCCGATGAGATCGGAATCGCGGTCGAGGAATTGGCCTCGATGAAATCACGGCTGCGCGCCGCGCTGCGCCAGCGCACCCGGCTTGCCGCGCTCGGAACCGCGGTGAACAAGATAAACCACGACCTGCGGAACATGCTGGCCACGGCGACCCTGATTTCGGACCGTCTCGCGGAAAGCCAGGACGAGAATGTCCGGCGCATCACCCCGCCGCTGATCCGCGCCATCGACCGGGCATCGCGCCTGTGTTCGCAGACCATCAATTTCACCCGTGATACCCAGGCATTGCAGATCGCCGAATTCCCGATCGCCGATCTGCTGCATGACGTCGAGGCCGAGGTGCAGGCCGGGCAGCTAGAGCCATTCGCGATCGACTATCCGGGCCTGGCGTCGCAAACCGTTCAAGCCGACCGCGATCAGCTGTTCCGGGTATTCTCCAATCTCGCCACCAATGCCGCCGCCGCCGGAGCCGACCGGCTGGTGATCCGGCGCGCCGCCAATGACGGCCGGTTCATTCTGTCGATTTCAGATAACGGTCCGGGGATACCGGAGGGCTTGAGGGCTCAGCTTTTCCAACCCTTCCACGCGTCCACCAAGAAGGACGGCGCCGGGCTCGGTCTGGCGATCGCGCGCGACATCGCCCAGGCTCATGGCGGTACTCTCACCCTGGCCGCGTCGAGCGATGAGGGAACGGAATTCTATCTCGATCTGCCCGCCAGCCGGCGAAGCGGATAGGATCGAAAAGCATCACGCCTCATCGGCGAAATCACGCCGCACGCCCGACAATAGCGACCCCAGTCTAGCGCCTGACGACGACGATCGGCTCAACCGGACGTGGCTCCAGATCCCACGGGAAGTATATCCAAGTGTCCTGGCTCACCTCGGTAACGAAGGTATCGACCAGAGGCCGGCCGGCCGGTTTGGCATAGACCGTCGCGAAATGGGCCTTCGGCAACAGGGCTCGGACCGCCTTTGCGGTCTCGCCGGTATCGACGAGGTCGTCGACGATCAGCCAGCCCTCACCATCCTCGGTCATTGAGGTCGGCTTCAGAATACGAACCTCGCTTCGCGCGCGCTCTTCGATCTTCTCGACGGCATTGTCCTGATAGCTGATGGCGCTGATGGTATCGATGACGCGGATTTCCAGCTCTCTGGCGACGATGGCGGCGGGCACGAGGCCGCCGCGGGTAATCGCGATCACGCCCTGGAAGGGTTTCATTTCAATCAATCGCCAGGCGAGCGCCTTGGCGGTTCTATGCAGCTCCTCCCAACTGACGGGAAAAGCCTTCGAATAGTTGACATCCGCCGTTTCGTTCACACCCGTCTCCACTCCACATCGCCACCGCGTTCGAGCAGTCACTTAATCCGGAAGCGGGAGGTGTTGCAATGCCAACGGGAGAGGTGGTCCGCTTTCAGGCGTTTAGATCGGCGAGCGGAACAATCGAGACGCCTCCGATCCGCCAGATCCCTTCCGCGAGCCGTTCCATGAAATAGACCACCATCGCGGCCCTTCCATCCGGCCCGACCATCAGGACATTCTGGGCAAGCCGGCCGCCGATTTCCTCCAGCGTCTTGAACGAGACGGCGCGCGGACGATGAACGATCGCATAGCCTCCCAGGACCATGCGCCGGAACGTATCGGGGGAGCCGAATTGCTGCTGGATGAAGGGCGCGGCGTAGCTGAAGGCCTCGGCCCAGTTGTCGCGTTGCAGCGCGTCCAATTGCTTTTCGATCACACCGCGAATCAGCGCGGCATCCTTTTCAGGCACCGCGTCGGCGGCGAGGACCGGCGGGACCGCCCAAAGGGAAACCAGGACGGTCAGGAAGACTGCAAGTTGCCTGAAATGCCTCATGACCCGGATCCTCCGCTTGGCCACCCACTCTCCCTACGCATCACGCGTGGAGATGGATCACCCGGCTCCGGGAAACCGCGATCCGTTACCGGACGTAGAGACGCACCTCATTGCCGCCGCTTGCCACCGTGGTCGCCGAAAGCGAAACCCGGCTTGGCGGCAGCCCCATATCGACCAGGGCGCGGAGCACTAACTGCGCGTTGCGCCGCGCGCTGTTGGCATTGAGCGAGGATTCCGCCGTGCCGCCGCTGAGCGTGCTGACGGAGACCAGATCGAAGGCCGCGTCGGGCTGGCGCTGCAAGGCCCGGTTCACCGCGTTGTAGAGGGCCTGCTGGTAGTTCACGTCCGGACGGTCGAAGCGGATGACCACCAGCGGCCGGCGCGAATCGGAACGCCCGCTTGGCCGGGCAATGCCGCCAACCGTGGGCCGGGAGTTGGCATGGGTGTAGGCCGTGCTCGCCAGGCTGGGACCGAAGAACTCACCATTCTTGATCGCCAGCGCCAATGTGTTCAGGTCATTGCGCTCGGTCGAAACGTAGTTGGATTGCCGGCGGATATCGTCGCTGAGCTCGGTCAGCAGCCGGTCGATCAGCACCACCGTCCGGTTCACGTCATCCTCAAGCACTTCGAGCTGGCGATGATCCTCGTCGATCGCGCCGGAAAGCCCGAAGGCGGCCCGGGTCGCCTCAAGCAGATAGCTCGACATCGCGGCGTCCGCGGCCACCCGGTTGGAGAGGGCATTCATCCGGCCGATATCCGTATTGATCTTCTCCAGCTCGATCTGCGACTGGTTCCAGGCGCTGACCAGTTGCGGATTGCCCGGTGTCGTGCCGAGTTGCAGGCGCGAGCGGATGCCGGCGACCTGGGAGTGGTAACCCTGCGCATTCGCGATGGTCTGCTGACGCACCGCCTGGAGATCCGCGTTCTCCTTGCTGATCGAAGACTGTAGCCGGCTCAAGTCGTCCCGCAATTGCGCGACCTTGTTGCCGACGAAGGTTCCCGTCGACTGGCCGGCGCGCGGAGGTTCGACCTGGAAATTCGTGGACCCGAGACGCGGCGGCGTCTGACCAGCAACGGGATTGACCAAAGGCTGTCCCGCGGCCTCGCCTTCGGACGGCTTGATCGGAACCACCTGGGCCGAGGATCCAGCCGCCGGAGACGACGAGGACGGCGCGTCACCGGACAGGGACGGCCAGAGCGCATCGGTGGAAAAGGAGCAGCCTCCGAGCATTAACACCGTGCTCAGAACGGCGATCGGCAACCGGATTTGGACCATTTTACGCCATCACCCTGGCATTCTGTTTTCGTTTCCGCGGTCATCTCGGACAACCGGCGACCAGTCCGACGACGCGACGCACCATCTCAACCGATCACACGCGTGTATTTAGGATTCAACCCCGATGGATCGGTATGCCGACCGATCCTTTCCGTGCGATGAATCCACCCCCCACTACGTGACCGTAAGCCGCGAATTTCAATGGGATAGTACAGAAACCGACTCCGCGCCACAAGGTGTTTTGCCACGTGACTTTTTTTCCTTCTTCCCCTTGCCATCGCAAATCGCTTTGAGTACCTTCCGCAAGCTTTCGCGGGCCTCGTTCCGCGGGGGCGCCCGTAGCTCAATTGGATAGAGTGCCTGACTACGGATCAGGAGGTTGGGGGTTCGAATCCTCCCGGGCGCGCCATATTTCCGAACCACGCTTAGACCGCCCTTCCAGCCGATTGACGCGCACAGTATCGACGGGCGGTTTTTCCCGGAAATTCTAGCTTAATGCGCAGATCGTCCGGTCGGTTGAGCGAAACCCGCCGGTTCACCGTCGCCGCCTAGCAATCTTCAGGTTTCACCGAACAGGAAGGCCAGCATCGCGAACCGGCTTCCCGAGCGCATGGCGACGACCTCGTGCAGAAGCGAGCATGAAAACACGATGGCCGTGCCCGATCCCGGCTTGTAGAGCTGATCGCTGTATTCGGGAAAGCGAAGCTCGGCTCCCTCATAGTCCTCGGCGTTGAGATTTATCGTCACCGCGAATCGGCGATGCGCAACCGAGGGATCCACGTTGTCGCGATGCCCCATCGCCTCGCCGCCGCGCCGGCCCTCATAGCGGGCGATCCGGTACCGTTCATGCCGCGTGACCGAATAATTGAAGGCCTTGCGGATCTCCGGGAACAACCGTGCCTGCAGCCGGCCCGTGATCAGCGCCTGGGTGTCGGTTTCGACAACCCAATGATCGACGCGGTCCTGGCGGCCAAGATCGGGGATCCGCATCTTGCAGTCCGTCGTCCGTGAGCCGAGCGCGGAATGGCCCGGCTCCACGAATTCCTGACCCCTGGTATGAAAGATCTCGATGAGCCGGGCATTGTCGGCGGGGCTGAACACGTCCGGCACGGCAAGAACCGGCGGGTGCATGACGGGAGTGATTACGTTCCGACTACTGGACCTGTGCTCCACCGCCGCAAGCAGATCGTCGATTCGGCCGGGTTGGACGGTCTCCCGAATAACATCGATCACATGCAGGTTGGCGCCGATCGCGATCAATGCCGGGGCATCATCCGGAACGCCGGCAAGGCGAAAGGCGTCACCGGTTCCATCGGCCAGCCGCATGGCGCCGGCCTTCAACTCGCCGATATCGGTGGCGGGCGCGGGACCACCGGCCATGGGCATGAGACCGGGCCCGGATGGGCGGGTCCCGCCGCCGAGACCCGGCAGGGGCGCCGCACCCCGGGGCGTGGCGCCGGACGCCGTCCGGGTGATCAGGAAGCATCGCCCGCCGACCGCCTCCAGCCGCGCCCGCCGCTCCGCCAGAGCCGAAAGCACGGCGCTGTTCGCGGCGTTGTTCGGGCCCGCGAATACCAGCAGATTGATGCGGCCGGCCATCGGCGGCGCGCTTGTATCAACGACCTCTCCACGCGGGCCGCTCAGTGCCAGCCGCGGCATGATATCGCCCGTTTCAAGCGGAAAAGGCGCGCGCGTCGGTTGTCGCATCCGAAAGGTCCATCAACTTGCTGATCGCGCGGCCATTCTACCGCGCCGTCCACAAAACGAAAGCCGGCCCCGCAAGGGGACCGGCTCCGAACCACCATCTCCGCGTGAAGCGGAACAGCGTCGTCTTAGTAGATGTTCTGCGCCGAGACCATCGCATACAGCATCGGTACCGACAGCAGCGTGTTGGTCCGCGAGAACAGCATCGCGGTGCGGGCCGACTTCGCCTTGGTGTCGGCATCCGCCTCGACCATGCCGAGGGCGCGCTGCTGGTTCGGCCAAATCACGAACCAGACGTTGAACCACATGATCGCGCCCAGCCACATGCCGATGCCGATCGCGGTAGCCCGCGGCGTGCCGCTTTCACCGAGACCCAGCGAGATGGCCTCAACCAGATAGCCGTTCATGCCGGCGAGGATCAGACCGGTGACGATCGTCGCCATCGCGCCCCAGCGGAACCAGAACAGAACCGCCGGCGCGATCACCTTGCCGATGGCCGGCTTCTGCTCATCGGGGATCTTCGGCATGTTCGGGATCTGCACGAAATTGAGGTACCAGAGCAGGCCGATCCACATCACGCCGGAGAGCACATGCAGCCAGCGCAGGAAAAACGCAAAATAGGCGTGGTCGAAGGACAGGGCCTCGCCGGTGACGTTGGTAACGAACAGGATCATGATGATCGTCAGCACGATGCCGGCGATGATCGTGTTACGCAGGTTAGTGAGAATTGCGGCCATGGGATGTTCCCCCTCCATTGCAACCATCTTTCGGACGGCCCTACCGGGCCGCCGTACGCGGATTTCAGTGCGTCCTGATCACGGAGTCTAAGTGAGTCGCGTCCGATAGGAAAGAGTCAGCGCGCGACAACAAGAACAAGTCTTCGTTCCACGGTATCATTCATGTGTAGGATAAGTCACGATTTTCCCTGACGATATCCGGACACCCGCCCTTCCAGAGGACCTTCGCCCGATGTTGATCGCCCAAGTCACCGACCTGCACCTCGGCGTACCCGGCAAACTGGCTTTTGACCGGGTCAACCCGTTCGACAATGCCCGCGCCACCCTCGAAACGGTCGCGGGGCTCGCCGTGCGTCCCGACATGATCCTGCTGACCGGCGATCTCGCCGACGCGGGCGAGGACGCGGCCTATGCCTGGCTCGACCAGGAACTCTCCCGCCATGGCATCCCGGCCTATGTCATCCCCGGCAATCACGATCTGCGCGAACCGATGCGCGCCGCGTTCGGCCACCACGGCTACCTCCCCCGGGATGGATACCTCCACTATGTGATCGACACGGGTCCGGTCCGGATCATCGCGCTGGACACCGTGATCGAGCGCGTGACCGCGGGCCGCTTTTGCGAGGAACGGCTGTCCTGGCTTGCGGACCGGCTTGCCGAGGACCGCGCCAGCCCGACGCTTGTCATGATGCACCACCAGCCGATCCTGACCGGCGGGCCGTTCGACGCGATGGGGATCGACGGGCGCGAGGCTCTGGAAAAGGTAATCGCCGGCGCCTCGAACATCGTCCGGGTGATCTGCGGTCACATGCATCAGGCGGTCACGGTGGGTTATGCCGGCACGACCCTCAGCGTCTGTCCGGCGACGGCCTTCCAATTCGATCTCGATCAGGCCGACCCGTCGACGTTCAGGATCCGCGCCGAACCGCCCGCCTTCCAACTCCATCATTGGCGCCCCGAGACCGGCCTCGTCACCTATACCGGAACCGTCGGGGAGTTCGAACTGCTGAAGGAACGGACAAACGGCTGACCCTACTACCCGTGGCTCCAATTGTCGGGATCGTCATTGTCGCCGGGGGAGAGGCCGAGAACGTCGCCGTCGGTATTGACGCCCAGGCCCAGGACCGTGCGGTTGGCATAGGCGAAATAGCTGACCACCTAGTTGACCTCCAGGATGCGTCCGTCGTCCATGCCCGCCTCGCGCATGGCGGTCACCAGACCCTCATGCATCGCCGCGGGCTCGCGGGTCAGGGCCCGGGCATAGGTCATCGCCGCGCGTTCCGAGCCCTCGAAAGCGGTCTCCGGCCGGTCCGCTTCCAGAGCCGCCCGGATCGCATTCGCCCGCGCTGGATCACCCAGCAGCCGGGTCAGCCCGGCGAAATGATGCTCCACGCAATAGGCGCAGCCGTTGAGCAGGCTGACATAGACGCCCAGCGCCTCGAGGAACCATTTCGGGGCCCGGTTGCCGGAATGATGCAGCACGTATTTATAGAGGTGCATGTGCCCCTCCATGGAATGCGGGCGCAGTGAATGAGCCATCATGATGTTGTCGACATTGTCGTCCGGCCCCTTGACCCGGTCATACAGGGTCTTCAGCCGGCCCTTGGCGTCTTCATAGGCGACGGTGGTAATCCAGGTCATGTTGCTTCCAGGTGAAACAGGCGAGACGGTCATGGAACCGGCGATCGGTATCCCGGGTCAACGGCAAAGCACCTTGCCCATACGGTTTTTTGACGGGAAGCTCAGGCATTCGACGTGCTTGCGGAGGTCTGGGTTGATGAGTCGGGAGACCCGCGTTCTAGTGCATGACGACCACGCGCATCTCTATCGCGATCTGCTGGAGGCGGAGACCGGGGTCCGGTATCTCATTCACGACCGCTATGCCGGGCTCGAAGATGCGGCGCGGGAATTCGAGCCGAATGTGGTGATGAATTTCAGGTTCGCCGGCAATCCCTATCCGCGCGAGGCCTTTATCGACCTGCCGTCGCTCCGATGGGTGCATGTCTCGGGGTCCGGCAGTGATCATCTCGCACCCTGGAACCGGGAGCGGGTGACGGTCACCAACTGTGCCGGATTTCAGGCAAAGGTCATGGCGGAATACGCTGTTGGCGCGATCCTCGCCCATAATTTCAGATTCCCGGAATTCATCGCCGACCGCCGGGCCCGGCGTTGGGCGGAAAAGCCGGTTCGTCCCGTCGCCGGCGGCACCCTGCTGATGATCGGTTTGGGGCCGATCGGCCGTGCGATCTCCGGACTTGCGAAAAGTATCGGCATGCGGGTGACCGGCCTGCGTCGTTCCGGCGAACCGGTGGAGGGCGTCGAAAGGGTCTACACGCCGGATGCCTTGCACGAGGCGCTCGCCGGGGCGGATGTGGTGGTCCTGGCGATCCCATTGACCGGCGCGTCACGCGGCTGGTTCGACGCGGCGGCGATCGCGGCGATGAAGCAAGACGCGCTGCTCATCAACATGGCGCGCGGTCATATCGTGGATGAGGAGGCGCTGGCCGGGGCACTTGGTGAGGGCCGACTGCGCGGCGCGGTGATCGATGTGTTCTCCAGCGAGCCCCTGGATCCGGCAAGTCCGCTTTGGGATCTGGACAATGCCATCCTTACCCCGCATGTCTCCAGCGTCTGGGACGGCTGGCAGCGGGCGGCGGCGGAGATCTTCGTCGACAATCTGCGCCGCTATCGCGCCGGGGAGCCGCTAAAGAATATCGTCGGCTGACTCACTGCATCAGGGCCGTTTTGCCAATAACAATCTCGATCCTGTATTTTGTATGACCGTCGCCCCGCCTTTCGCCAGGGCGACGACTCCCAAGAGGCCGATTTGAATACCGGCGAGCACTCACGCACGCATCAGCGCGGTGCAGCGGGAGACCACGTGCTGCAACGCCTCCTCTGGCGAGCCCAGCTGCACCCGGCCCGCCGCTTTGGCGGCGCGCACCGCGAGCGGCTTGTCCCGGACCATTTTCTTGACCGCATCGGCAATCCGCCGGGCGTCCCAGTCACTCTGGACCACAACCGCGGAGCCCAGCGTCTCCACCCGCTTCGCGGTGACGAGATGTTCCAGATTCCAAGGCACGATGAGCTGCGGGGTTCCCGCTTGAAGCGCGGCGATCGCGGTGGAAAGACCACCGTGATGAACGATCAGACGGGCCTCGGGAATGACCTTGGCGAAAGGCTGCGGATCGGGGTGGATCTTGAATCCGGGAGCCGCGATCTCGGCCGCCGCGTTCGCGCCGAGATCGGAAATATAGGCCTCGCAATCCACACCCGCCGCCTTCACCCCGTCGATCACCTTGCGCAAATCGGGCTGGCCACGCGGCATGTAGAAGAACACGTTGCGGTCCCGCCGCTGTTCCGTCGGCAGGGGCATCAGTCCGGAGGGTAGATTGAAGGGCGGGAGCTGTGGTGCCGCGCGATACTCCGCGTAGGGGTCGACCAGCGGCACCGAAAACACGCAGGTCTCGTCCCCGTTCAGTGAATCAGCGAGAAACTCCATACTCGGCGCCCCACGCCGCAGCAGGACGGCATTTATGGCATCCAGGATCTTCTGTTCATGGTCAATGCTGAATGCCTCGAGCTTCGTCTGCCAGGGCCGGATCGGCGGTAGCGGACGTCCCGGCGGCGGGATCGTGTACCCGTTGCCAACCATCATCATCGGCACCCGTCCGCGGGCGGCAAGCCGCAGCGTCGGGCAGAAATCGCCGATCACCAGATCAGGCCTGATGGCGTTGATCAGCCCGCTCCAGGCTTCCACCCGCGCCGCGAGCGCCGTCTTGTTCCCGTAGCCGATCAGGTTGAGCACATCGGCGAAGCTGTGGGTCGGGATCTTGCGGGCTTCGGGATTGCGCGGCATTTCCCAGCGCGGGCCGCTGATGACGTTGAAACCGGGCAAGGCCATGCCGGTTTCGGAATCCAGGAAAGCCCCGGCGCGTTCCAATTCCTGGAGCGCCACGATGATTTCGGCGCCGCCGTCGCGAAGCGCGGCGACGATCGGCTTCAACCGGGTGATATGACCGAGGCCGGCACCGAACTCCCAACCGCAAAGGACCTTGGGCGCACTCACGTGTTCGTGCTCGCTCGCCGTGGTCCGCGCACTGTCGCGACATGCATCCCGGGTTTCCTTTCCGCCAAATTCTCCGCATAGTGCCGCTGTCGCCGGGGAGGTCAAGGTCCGTTCCCTATGGCGGCTGAACCCAGGGTTTTCGGGATCTCGGGATGGTCGCATCGTTTCAGCCGGTTCTGGAGCTTGCCATCGCCAACAAAGGCGGCATGGACACGCTTGAGAAACTTCTCCCGACGGCCCTGCCGCCGAAGAAGCTCGCCACGATCCCCGACGACCGCTGGCTGTCCATGATGACCAAGCGGATCTTCCAGTCGGGTTTCGTCTGGTCGGTCATCGAGGCGAAGTGGCAGGGCTTCGAAGAGGCGTTCGAGGGATTCGAGCCGCGCCGCGTCGCGATGTACGCGGACGAGCAGCTTGACCGGCTGATCTCGGACAAGGGTATCGTGCGCAACGGCGCGAAGATCAAATCAGCCATCGAGAATGCCGCATTTCTGGTGCATCTTGCGCAGGAACACGGCAGCGCCGCCAAGGCTTTCGCCGACTGGCCGGACGCCGACTATATCGGCCTGCTCGACATGCTGAAGAAGCGCGGCAGCCGCCTCGGCGGAAATACCGGACAATATGTCCTGCGGTCCATGGGCAAGCCCGCCTTCGTTTTGTCCAAGGACGTGGTGACGGCGCTGATCCGCGAGGGCGTGGTGGACAAGCCGCCGACATCGAAGAAGGCTTTGGCGGCGGTACAGGACGCCTTCAACCATTGGAGCCGGGAGACCGGACGGGACCTGTCGGGTCTCAGCCGGATCCTGGCGGCGAGCGTGTAATGTCGGAATTCTTCACCCGTCCCCCCGATATCCCCGAAGACGAACTCAACGCTCCCCGGTTCATTCCGCCGGAGATGGCGCTGACCCGGACCGTCTCGACGGTGCTGATGCTGATCTGGGTCTGGTGGTGGTGGAACGGCTACGAGAGCGGCGCTTATTGGGTTGTTCCGGCGGTGGTGATCCTGGCGGTCGGGGAGACCTCGCCACACCTGTTCAAACCGGTGGCGTTTCTGTGGTGGCCGCTTTCCCTGGTGGTGCGGCCGATCACACAGATCATCCTGGCGGTCACCCGCGCCGTCATTCCCGAGTCATACAGACGCCGCCGTCAGGTTCTGAAGCCGTTGAGCTTCAAACAGATCAACGAGGCGCTGGACGAGGCGCGGGAGGAAAAAGAGCGGCGCGAGCAGGAAGCGGGAAAGCGTGACGAAGACTAGCTGTTCACCACACGTCACACGTCCAGATTGGCGACCTTCAAGGCGTTGTCCTGAATAAACTCGCGCCTCGGTTCGACCAGATCGCCCATGAGAGTCGAGAAAACCTCGGCCGCCTCTTCCACATGATCGATGCGAACCTGCAACAAGGTCCGCTGATTGGCGTCCAGCGTGGTCTCCCACAACTGGTCCGGGTTCATCTCGCCCAACCCCTTGTACCGGTTGATCGTCAGACCCTTGCGCCCGATATCCTGAATGGTGCGGGCAAGGCCGACCGGGCCATCAATGGTGAATTCCTCATCCTTCACCTGGAGCATGGCGCGCTTGCTGTATTGCGCCTGCAATTCCGAGGTCATGGAATCGAGCCGCCGCGCTTCGGGTGTCCGGATCAGCATGGCATCGATCCGATACCGCTCCGTCACCCCGCGCAGAGTCCGCTCAAAGCGCATTTCCTGACGTTCCGCGTCGAAAGCACCGGTCCAGCCACGCTCGATATCCTCGGATAATTGGTCAAGACGCTGCGCGATATAGGTGACCGCGTCGTCGGCATGATCGAAGCCCTGAGGTCCCATCACGCCGGCGATAGCGCATTGTTCGACCACAAGGCGCGAGCCGACCCTGCGGGTCAGCACATCGATCAGGCCGCGCGCCTCGCAGGCCCTTTCCACCGAGGCGATGAGATCGGCGCCGACGATGGCCGAACCGCCCGACAGCCGGAGGGTCGCGCCGTCGACGCCGTTCTGGTTCAGATAATTCTCCATCGCCTTGTCGTCCTTGAGATAGGTCTCGGACTGGCCGCGCTTGGCCCGGTAGAGCGGGGGCTGGGCGATATAGAGATACCCCGCCTCCACCAATTGCGGCATCTGACGGAAAAAGAAGGTCAGCAGGAGGGTTCGGATGTGCGAGCCGTCCACATCCGCGTCGGTCATGATGATGATCTTGTGGTAGCGGGCCTTGGAAAGATCGAACTCGTCATGGCCGATGCCGGTTCCGAGCGCGGTGATCATCGTGCCGATTTCCTGGCTCGAGAGCATCTTGTCGAAGCGCGCGCGCTCCACGTTGAGGATCTTGCCGCGCAATGGAAGAATCGCCTGGGTGCGGCGGTCACGGCCCTGCTTGGCGGACCCGCCGGCGGAATCACCCTCGACCAGAAACAGCTCCGCCAGCGCGGGATCACGTTCCTGGCAGTCCGCAAGCTTGCCCGGCAGGCTGGAGATGTCGAGCGCGCCCTTGCGGCGGGTCAGCTCGCGGGCCTTGCGCGCCGCCTCGCGGGCAGCAGCCGCTTCATAGGCCTTGGTGACGACCTTGCGGGCGTCCGCCGGATGTTCCTCGAACCATTGCTGCAGACGGTCGGCGACCGTTGATTCGACCACCGGGCGCACCTCCGAGGAAACCAGCTTGTCCTTGGTTTGCGAGGAAAACTTCGGATCCGGCACCTTGACCGAAAGGACGCAGGTAAGCCCCTCGCGCGCGTCGTCGCCGGAAAGCTGGGTCTTTTCCTTCTTGGCGATGCCGCTTTCCTGGGCATAGGCATTGACCGTGCGGGTAAGGGCGCCGCGGAATCCGGCGAGATGCGCGCCGCCATCGCGTTGCGGGATGTTGTTGGTGAAGCACAACATCGTCTCGTGGTAGCTGTCGGTCCATTGCAGCGCCAGTTCGACGGTGATGCTGTCCCGTTCCGCCGTCATGACCACGGGATCGTGCAGCGCCTGATGCGAGCGGTCGAGATATTCGACGAATGCCTTCAGACCGCCTTCGTATTCCAGGTCGATGATCTTGGGTTCCGCCTCGCGGTCGTCGCGAAGCTGGATATGCACGCCGGAGTTCAGGAAGGCCAGTTCGCGCAGCCGGTGTTCAAGCCTCGGCAATTCGAAGTCGACATTGGTGAAGGTTGCGCGGGACGGGGTGAAGGTGATCTCGGTTCCGGTCCGCCCGATCGCTTCGCCGACCACGGCCAAGCTGGCCTCCGGCACGCCGTGCTGAAAACGGAGAAAATGCTCCTTGTCGTCACGCCAGATGCGCATTTCGAGGTTTTCCGACAGCGCATTGACCACGGAAACACCCACGCCATGCAGGCCGCCGGAGACCTTATAGGAATTCTGGTCGAATTTTCCCCCGGCATGAAGCTGGGTCATGATCACCTCGGCCGCCGAAACGCCCTCCTCCTGGTGAATGTCCACGGGGATCCCGCGGCCGTTGTCGCGGACCGTGGTCGACCCGTCTCCGTTGAGGATCACCTCGACGAGATCGCAATGGCCGGCCAAAGCCTCGTCGATGGCGTTGTCCACGACCTCGTAAATCATGTGATGCAACCCGGAGCCGTCATCCGTATCGCCGATATACATGCCCGGGCGCTTGCGGACCGCATCCAGGCCCCTCAGAATCTTGATTGATCCGGCATCATAGTCGTGGTCTTCGGCCTCGGGAGTCGTCGGGGTATCGGACATGGTATCGTCTATCCTTGCGTGAACGCGGCCTTGGTCTGCTTCAAGTGTCAGTGTCGGGTGAGCGCGCCGTCCCGGACCGTGAATGTCTGCGCCCTGCCGGCGATTGCGTCGAACAAGGCGGAGTCGGTGCCGGTCAACCAAGCCTGGCTGCCAAGTGTTTCGAGTATATCATAAAGAGCGGCCCGGCGCTCTTCGTCCAGGTGGGCCGCGACCTCGTCGAGCAGCATCAGCGGCGCGTCTCCGAGGTCCCGTGCCCGCAGCCGCGCATGCGCTATGACGATGGCGATCAGCAGGGCCTTCTGCTCGCCGGTGGAACAATGTTCGGCCGGCATGTTCTTGATCGAGTGCGTCACCTTAAGGTCACCGCGATGCGGACCCGGCACCGGCGCCGCTTCGCCGGAGGAAAGCCGCCGGGCCTTGGCAAGCGCGGCGCGGAACCGGTCCTCCACGTCCAACGCCGGTCCCTCATCGAGCCATCCCTCCACTTCGCCATCAATCGACAAGACGGCTCCGGGGAACGGGCCGTGTCCGGCACTTGCGAACGGCGCCAGCCGGTCGATCAATTCCCGTCTCGCCGCGGCGACGGCGACGCCGGAGGTTGCAATCTGCTCCTCCAGCGCGAGATGCCAGGAGGCATCGGTGCGCCCGGCCCGCAGCAGCCGCCCGCGTTCCCGCAAGGCATGCATGTAGCCGTTCATCCGTCCGGCATGCTGGGGATCGAACGCATAGACCAGCCGGTCCAGAAACCGCCGGCGCTGGCCCGCGCCATCGACGAACAGCCGGTCCATCTGAGGGGTCAGCCAGGAAACCGCGAGATACTCGCCCAGCACGGTCTGCGACTTGGCGGGCGCCCCGTCGACTCGAACCAGACGTTTGTCGCCTCCCGTCTCGGAGACTGGATCCCGTCCCGTGCCGATCATGGTCCTGCCCAGCATGGTTTCGATTTCAGCCGAAACCGCCCAGGCGGCCGCCGTCGCATCCAAGCCGCCATCCATCCGGTCGATATCGCCGAGACGGGCTCGCCTCAACCCCCGGCCCGGGGCCAGGAAGGAGACCGCCTCAAGAAGATTGGTCTTACCGGCTCCGTTCGGCCCCGTCAGAACCACCGGCGCGCGTTCCAACTCCAGTTTCAGCATGTCGTAGTTTCGGAATTTAGACACCGTAAGCCGCCGCACAGCCGGCCCGATACGGACCGGATCGGAATCAGACCTCGGCTCAAGCACGCGGGCACTTGCGGTCATTGTGTCACCAGGCGGGTCACGCTCGCCGAACCGGCCACGGGCACCTAGACCCGCATGGGCATGAGAACATAAAGCGAGCTTTCGTCGTCCTGATCGCGCACGATCGTCGGCGACGCGGCGTCGGCAAGCGAGAATACCGCTCCCTCACCCTCGATCTGGTTGGCGATATCAAGCAGGTATCGCGAATTGAATCCGATCTCCATCGGTCCGGAGCCATAGCTGACTTCAAGCTCCTCGCGCGCGGTCCCACTTTCCGGACTGCTGGCGCTCAGCACCAGACTGCCGTCGCTCAACTGAAGCTTTACCGATCGGGATTTCTCGGTCGAAATGGTCGCGACCCGGTCCACCGCGTCGGCGAAAATCTTGCAGTTAACCTGCAGCGTCTTGTCGTTGCCGGCGGGGATCACACGCTCATAGTCCGGGAAGGTGCCGTCGATCAGTTTGGTTGTGAGGACCGTATCCCCGAACGCGAAGCAAAGCTTGCTCTCGGAGAGCGAAATGGAGATTTCACCGTCGGTCTCGTCAATCAGCTTGCGGATCTCGTTGATCGCCTTTCGCGGAATGATTACCGAGGGCATGTTGGCGGCGCCATCCGGAAGCGGCATTTCCACGCGCGCCAGCCGATGCCCGTCGGTCGCCACGGCGCGCATCACCGCGACATCGCCCGACTGGGTGGCATGCAGATAGATCCCGTTCAGATAGTACCGGGTTTCCTCGTTGGAGATCGCGAACCGGGTGCGATCGATCATCGATTTCGCGTCCGCCGCCGCGAGCATGAAGCTGTGCGGCATATCCTCGCCGCTCATCGACGGAAACTCGTCCGACGGCAGGGACGGGAGCGTGAAGGAGGAACGTCCCGAGGTTACCGAAACCCGGCCGGCCTCACCGGTTGCCTCCAGACTGACTTCCGCACCATCAGGCAGCTTGCGGATGATGTCGTACAATGTATGGGCCGGCACCGTCAGCGCCCCGTCGCTGGCCACGTTGCAATCGACGGATTCAACGATATCCATATCCATGTCGGTTGCCGTCAGGCTCAGCCGTCCGCTACCTGCCTTCACCAGCACATTGGCGAGAATGGGGATGGTGTTGCGCCGCTCCACGACACTTTGCACATGCCCAAGCGGACGGAGGAGCGCCGCGCGATCGATGGTGAATTTCATTGGCGTATCGTCGTCCAGATCGTGGTCGTCAATGCTTCAGTGCTTCTGCTCCGCCAGGCCCGGACGGGCATCGGACGGCCGCGAATCACCGGACATTCAGTATAGCATGTTCATCCGGATAAAAGGCGGAATTTCCGCGCATCACCGAACCGGGTCAATATCGCCGCCGGTCCGGCGCCCGGACCGAAATCCACGGCTGCGTTGTCAGCTCTCAAGCATGCGCCTCAATAGATCGACCTCGTCGTTGAACTGCTTGTCGATGGAACGCAACTCGTCGACCCGCTTTACCGCATGCAGAACCGTCGTGTGATCCCTGCCGCCGAACCGGCGTCCGATGTCCGGCAATGACTGCTGGGTCAGATGCTTGGAGAGATACATGGCGACCTGGCGGGGGCGCGCGACGGACCTGGACCGGCGCGCCGAGTGCATGTCGGACAAGCGGATCTCGAAATGCGTCGCGACCTGGCGCTGGATATCCTCGACCGTGACCCTGCGATCATAGGCACGCAACAGATCGTGCAGAACCTCCTGGGTTGATTCCAGCGTGATGTCGCGGCCGACTAAGGTCGCGTGCGCGACGATGCGGTTCATCGCACCCTCCATTTCGCGCACGTTCGACGTGATCTTGTGGGCGAGAAACTCCAAAACCCGGCTCGGGACCTCGACATCCAGCCTTTCGGCTTTCGATTGCAGGATCCCGAGCCGCAGTTCATAGGTGGTGGGGTGGATATCGGCAACCAAGCCCCATCCAAGCCGGGAACGTAAACGCTCCTGCAGGCCTTCCAGATCAGTTGGCGACTTGTCGGCGGAAATCACCACCTGACGATTCTGATCTACCAGTGCGTTGAAGGTGTGGAAAAACTCCTCCTGGGTCGAGTCCTTGCCGCCGATGAATTGCACATCGTCGATCATCAGAACGTCGACCGAACGGAACTGATCCTTGAATTCGACAGTGTCCTTGAAGCGCAACGCTCGAATGAACTGATACATGAACTTCTCGGCGGACAGATAGATCACCCGCCGCGACGGATCGCGTCGCCTAATCTCCCACGCGATCGCGTGCATCAAATGCGTCTTGCCGAGACCGACGCCGCCGTAGAGGAACAGCGGGTTGAAGGGTACTGCATCGCTTCCGGCCACGCGCCGCGCGGCCGCATAGGCAAGCTCGTTCGGCTTGCCCACCACGAAATTCTCAAAGGTGAACCTTTGATCGAGATGACCGCTCAAAGGGTCGCCGTCGCGACTGTTGGCTGTTGCCGCCTTTGTGGATTGCCTCAATCCTTCAAGACCGGCAGCGGAATCGAAATCGCCGCCGGCCTCCGACGCGGGTTCTTCCTGATCCGAAACGTCTTCCTGCCTCACGGTCCTGCCGGCGGCATTCACTTCGACCCCGTCGACCTCGCCACCGCTTTCGATGATCCAGGCCGCCGCAAGGCGCTCTGAAAATTGCGTCGCGATCCGGTCCCGGATGAACGGCGTGGGCGCGGTGAGGATCGCCGTCGCGCCGTCCACCCGCTCCATGGTCAGGGAGCGAAGCCAGTTACGATAAACGGATTCCCCGAATTCCTGACGCAGACGCGCGCGCACCCGAGCCCATTGCTTATCTGCGGATACCGGACGCTCCTCAACCATCGACGTTCCCCTTGAAGGCGGTCGAACAGACGAGACCGACCCTTGGGATACGACGAAACCTGTTGGCAACCGGCATGATAACGCGCCCCCAATTCTTAGGTGCCCGGTCCAGGCGATATGCCACAAACATTCCCGGGCAAGACCTTAAAAACCACCCCGCTAGACGATTGAATTCCCTGGTCTCCGCCAAGTTTTCGATCGCCCGCTCCCCACACGGAAAAACATTTCCGATGCGGTTCTTATTTTTCACCTAATAATACCCGACATGGGTTTTTACGGTGACCTCTCTGAGATCTTGTTAATTTCCTATTAAATTAACACGATCAGAAAGATTATTTGATTTCCCAAACGTTGGCATCAATTGAACCACAACATTTCTTCATCTTTTCTGACACCCCAGCCGCCAACAGGGACGGGACAAGGTACCTATGAGGAGGCCCGCTTGCAACCTCACAGACACAAAAAATTAAAGAAAATCGACTTCGAGAATCAAGTTTCCAGGTCGTCCGAAAGGATCTTGTCTGGAATCAATACGTTGCCGGTTTCAGACGATCCGAAACGCCAAGAACCATCTCTAGATTGCCTTTGGAGAACGGTCATTCGGCACCGGACACGCAACCAGTCGACAGGAACCGCAAACGCCAAACGGCCGCGAGATTGCTCGCGGCCGTTCAAAATTTCTACAGGTGGGTTTCGATCAGGCGGCCATCGCCTTGATCCGCCTTGAAAGCCGGGAGAGCTTCCGCGCGACCGTGTTCTTATGCAGAACACCCCGGGTCACACCACGGTGCATTTCCGGTTGCGCAAGCTTGAAGGCGGCGCTTGCCGCATTGCGATCACCGGATGCGATCGCGCTTTCGACCCGCTTGACGAATGTACGGACGCGCGCGATCCGTGCGTGATTGATTACCCGCCGCTTTTCGTTTCGGCGGATCCGCTTTTTGGCGGACAAGTGATGAGCCATGCTAACTTTCCCGGCTGCCGGAGCCTCATTCAAGAGCGCGGTTTATAGACAGAGCCAGACCTCGCGTCAACGGCGATTCAGCGCCCGGCCTCAACGATTTTTAAACCGAGGCTGACGCTTTTCGGCGAAGGCTGCCATGCCCTCCTTCTGATCTTCGGTCGCGAAGGTGGAATGGAACAGCCTGCGCTCCACCCGAATGCCCTCGGCGAGGACGGTTTCATAGGCGCGGTTGACGGCTTCCTTGGCCATCATCACCGAGGGCCGGGACAGGCTGGCAATCCGCTGCGCCGCCTTCATGGCCTCATCCTTGAGCTCGGCCGCCGGCACGATCCGGCTGACCAGTCCGGCGCGCTCGGCCTCCTCGGCATCCATCATCCGGCCGGTCAGGCACATGTCCATCGCCTTGGCCTTGCCGACAAACCGCGGCAGGCGCTGGGTTCCCCCGGCGCCCGGAATAGTGGCAATGGTGATTTCCGGCTGCCCGAATTTCGCGTTGTCGGCGGCGATGATGAAATCGCACATCATCGCGAACTCGCAGCCGCCTCCGAGCGCATATCCGGACACCGCGGCAATGATCGGCTTGCGGAGCTTGGCGATCTGCTCCCATGTCGCGGTAATGAAGTCCTCCATATAGGCGTCCATATAGGTCTTGGACTGCATTTCCTTGATGTCCGCCCCGGCGGCGAAGGCCTTTTCGTTGCCTGTAAGGATCAGGCAGCCGATCTCGTCGTCGCCGTCCAGATCAATGAGCGCGGTTTGCAACTCGCGCACCAGATCCGCCGAGAGAGCGTTCATCGCCTTGGGACGGTTGAGCGTGATGATGGCGACGGCGTCCTTGCGCTCGACAATGATGTTTTCAAAACCCATTGAAAGTCTCCAGTTCGGGGGGGCGCCGCCGCGATCCGGTCGCGGTCACGCGAATGTGGGTGGGCTATTCGGGAAGCAGGGAGAACCGGACGATCGTATCGGGCCCGTCGGCGAGGTAGTCGAAGCTCAGAACCTCGCCCTCACGGCCGAAGACTCCGGATGACCTTTCCTTCCAGCCGAGCTGCGAGAGCGCGGTTCCGTAAAACTCCTTGATCCGGTCCGGCGCCGCCGCCGTCCGGGCAAAGGCGATGACGATACGCCCCGCCGTTGTATCGAAAGCGACATCGGTATCCGGGATTTCCGTCATTCCCGCCATCAGCGGCAGGTCATAAAACCCGGTAACGAATTTTTCGGCCGGCATCGCCGGTCGGCCCGCGCCCGCGAGAACGAGGACGGCAATCGTCAGGGCGATGTACCAGCGGCTTTTGAACGTCATCGTCATGGGACGCGCTTCTACATCAGCGCTGGCAACTCGCACAATAGAAAGTCGAGCGCCCGGACTGCACGATCCGCCGCACGGTCCCCACGCATCCGTCCCTCGGACAAGGGGCGTCCTCGCGGTCATAGACCTTGAAACGGTGCTGAAAATACCCCAACTCGCCGGTGACCTGCTGATGGTCGCGCAGACTGGACCCGCCAGCCGCGATTGCCTCGCCCAGCACTTCCCGGATCGCCGCCGCCAGCCGTTCCGTGCGCCGCCCCTTGACGTTCGCGGCAAGCCGCAGCGGCGAGATGCCCGACATGTGCAGCGCCTCGCAGACATAGATATTGCCGAGCCCGCAGACCACGCGTTGGTCCAGCAGCGCCGCCTTGACCGGCGACCGCCGGCCCTCGAAGGCCGAAGCCAGCATCGGGCCGTTGAACGCATTGCCCAAGGGTTCGGGTCCGAGCCCGGCGAGCAGTTTATGCCCATCCAGTCCCGCCGCGGCCGCAAGGTCAACCATCCCGAAACGGCGCGCGTCGTTGAACCGGATCACGGTCCCGGCATCGGTGGTGAACACCAGATGGTCATGCTTGTCCAAGCTATCGGGGCGGCTCTCGCTGATCTGCACCCGGCCGGACATGCCGAGATGCAACAGCATCACAGTGCCGTCGTCCAGATGCCAAAGCAGGTATTTCGCCCGCCGTTCCAGGCGCTCCACCCGGCGGCCGGTCAACCGCTTTACGAAGCCGCGTGGGATTGGCCAACGCAGATCCGGGCGGCGCTGTTCGACCTTCTCGAGAACCCGGCCTTCCAGCACCGGGATCAAACCACGGCGAACGGTTTCGACCTCCGGCAGCTCGGGCATGACCTCGACTTTCGATCCATCTGTTGGACAAGCATGATGGCGCCCGCCCGGCACAAGCGCAATCGCGTGGCGATGCCCTGCGGCTTGCCTTGGAATATCAACTGGTTTGCGCTACCAAGTGCGGCTTGGAGACCGGACGGCATCCGTCGCGCGGTCTGATTCCGGAGGCAAGGCGATGGTCGTGTCGCAAAAAGACGCCGCAACCGCGGATTTCGGATTCCGCGAAGTGCCGGCGCGCGAAAAGGCAAGCCTGGTCCGCGGTGTGTTCGATTCCGTCGCCGGCCGCTACGACCTGATGAACGACCTGATGAGCCTCGGCATCCACCGGCTGTGGAAAGCGGCGCTGATGGACTGGCTGGCGCCGCGCCCCGAGGCGCTGCTGCTGGATGTCGCCGGCGGGACCGGCGATATCGCGGTCCGCTACCGGGCGCGCGGCGGCGGTCCGGTGGTGGTGTGCGACATCAACCAGGCCATGATCGAGACCGGGCTCGCGCGGGCCGATCAACGGGGTGAAGCGGACGGCATCAGCTGGGTGTGCGGCGATGCCGAGGCGCTTCCGCTGCCTGACCGCTCGGTTGACGCCTATACCATCGCCTTCGGTCTTCGAAACGTCACCCGGATCGACCAGGCGCTGGCCGAGGCTCGCCGAGTGCTGCGTCCCGGCGGCCGCTTCATGTGCCTGGAGTTCAGTCGCCCGGCCCTGGCGGCCCTGGACCCGGCCTATGATTTCTATTCCTTCAAACTGCTGCCCGAGATCGGCCACTGGGTGGCCGGCGACCGGGATGCCTATGTGTACCTGGTCGAGAGCATCCGAAAATTTCCGGATCAGGAGAGCCTGAAGGCGCGCTTGGCCGGCGTCGGATTCGACCGGATCTCGCATCGCGACCTTTCCGGAGGCATCGCCGCGATCCATTCCGCCTGGCGGCTTTAGGCCCGAGCGATGTGGCGCTCGCTCCGAAATCTGCTGCGGCTTGTCGGGCTCGGCTGGACCCTGGCCCGCCACGGTGCCCTGTTTCCGCTGGAGCAGCTTCACAACGCCCCGGCACTGGTGTTTCTGGCCCGGCTTTCCCGTGTGGTGCGCGCACGCGCCCATGCCCAGCGCCGTCCAGGCGAACGGCTGGCGGCGGCGTTGGCGGCGCTGGGTCCGAGCTTCATCAAGTTCGGCCAGTCGCTGGCCACCCGGTCCGACCTGATCGGTGATGAGATCTCCCGCGATCTTTCGCGCCTGCAGGACAAGCTGCCGCCGTTCGATTTCGCGCGCGCCAAGGCGACGATCGAGGATGAATTGGGCGCGCCGCTCGCCGAAATCTTCACCAGCTTCGATGAGCGGCCGGTCGCGGCGGCGTCGATCGCCCAGGTTCATTACGCTGTTACCCCCGAGGGGGCCGAGGTGGCGGTCAAGGTGCTGCGCCCGGGGATCGAGGCGTCCTTCGGGCGAGACATTGATCTGTTCAGATGGATCGCCGCGATGCTGGAGGAGCATCTGCCGTGGATCCGCCGCCTGCGCCCGGTCGAGGTCGTCCAGCTTTTCGCCGATACCGTCGAGGTAGAGATGGACATGCGGCTCGAAGCCGCCGCCGCCGCCGAACTGGCCGAGAACTTTACCGACGATCCGGACTTCAAGGTGCCGGCTGTCGACTGGCAGCGCACGACACGGCGAGTCCTGACCCTGGAGCGGCTGCGCGGCCATCGTCCCGACGATGTCGAAGCCCTGCGGGAGGCCGGTCACGACCCGACGGAAATCCTGCGCAAATCCGCCTGCATCTTTTTCAATCAGGTTTTCCGCGACGGCTTTTTCCATGCGGATATGCATCCCGGAAATGTCTTCATCCTTGAGGACGGACGTGTGGCGCCGGTCGATTTCGGCATCATGGGGAGGCTGGACAGGAAGACCCGGCATTTCCTGGCCGACATGCTGATCGGGTTCCTGACCGGCGACTACCGCCGGGTTTCGGAGGTTCATTTCCGGGCTGGTTACGTGCCAGCGCACAAGTCCGTGGACGCCTTCGCCCAGGCCTGCAGATCGATCGGTGAGCCGATCCTGGGGCGGCCCCTGTCGGAAATCTCTCTCGCGCACCTGCTGGCACAGCTTTTCCGGATCACCGAGCAGTTCGACATGCAGACCCAGCCGCAGTTGCTTCTTTTGCAGAAGACGATGCTGGTGGCCGAGGGCGTCGGCCGCCGGGTGAATGACGAGGTGAATATCTGGGAGCTGGCGCGCCCGCTGATCGAGCAATGGATGCGGGAGAACCGCTCGCCCCAAGCCCGGGCGAGGCAGGCGGCGGCGGATGCCCTCGCCTTCGCCGAGCGTCTGCCGGCGCTGACCGAGCGGGTCGAGCGCGCGATCGGTGATTTCGCCGACGGAGGCCTGCGCCTGCATCCCGACACGGTCCGCCGCTTCGCCGAGGCCCGCGGAACCCGGCGGCCCGTCGCGTGGCCCCTGCTGGCGGCTTTGCTGGCGGTTGCATTGGTTTTGGTGGTCGCGCTGGATTGAACGCGGCTTTCTACCTGCTTCAATCGTTACCGTCGCCAACCTCCTCAACCGGTATCCCCGACGAAGGTCAGTAACATCCGCAGCGCTGAGCCAAATTTTCAACTTTGCTTCACGAAACCGTGAACACGAAAATTTCCGTCGCCCTGGCGCTACGCAGGGCCCAGCCCCGACGGGTCCGCAACGCAAGAAAGGGCAGGCGGCAGGCTCCGCTACCAGGCCCTGCCTTTCGCCAGGGCGACGGTATGCAGTGGAGCGGTGAATAAGGATGCGCCGCCAAATTCTTCAATCCCTATCCCCGGAGCAGGCCGATCAGTATCTTCACGGCGGAGGCGCCATGATCGCGAGCGCGGAAAAATCCCGCCGCGAAAATTGCCCAGGCACGCGCTTCCCGCGACAAGGCGATCACGATTCGCGCCCAGTTCGGCAATGGGGTGCGGGGAGGCTCCATCATCCTCAATCGGCGGCAATTGTCGTCGAGAGGAATGGTAAGAGTTAGGCGCCCATTGGGGTTTGGGGGGCAAATACATTTTCTAGACCAGCGCGCTGAAGGCCAGTGACATCCGCGGAGCTTGGCCGACTTTTCAATTTTGCTTCACGAAACCGTGAACACAATAGTATCCGTCGCCCTGGCGAAAGGCAGGGCCCAGCACCGGCACCGTCCACCTGCCTCTTTGGATCTTAGCTGTTCGACTTCCGGGCACTCATATCCCGTCACGCGGCTCCATTGAGGCTCGGCCCTGCCTTTCGCCAGGGCGACGGCATACAGCGGAGCGAGCGGATAAGGATGCGCCGCCAATTTCTTCAATCCGTATCCCCGGCGCAGGCTGGGGCCGACGCCTGAGGCCGTTCCGCGTGACGGGTTTTGAATCATCCGGCCCGCGACGTCGAAAGTGATTCTCCATCGCTCGGTAGCCGCCGCCACAGGCGTGGACCCCGGCCTGCGCCAGGGATTTGGTTTTGAGATGTGGTACGACGTCGCCGAGGCCGGTTTTCGGTGCCCTCACGAAACCAGGACCACCCAACCTTCGTCACCCCGCCGAAGGACGGGGGCCATTCCTCCGGCGGGTAATGGGCCTCGGTGGGTCGGAACCGGCCGCCATCAATCCACGCGCCGACGACCGAGGAATGGGTCCCGCTTTGTAGCGGGACGACGGATGTGGAGGGTCAGTACCTCCCCCCGATCAAGCCGCCTTGTCGAGTTCGCCCAGGATTGCGTCCATCATGGCGTCGGTGGAGACCGCGGTCATGCCGGACTGCATGATGTCGG
>JAYOEU010000001.1:126172-171430 GCA_038116915.1 Alphaproteobacteria bacterium | reverse complement strand
GCCCCACACACCGGCGCCATCCGGCCCGAGACCGGCATCCGCTCCCGCCGTCCAATCAAACCCGACGGCGCAAAATGCCTCCGCATCAGGCGCGGCGCCGCGTGCCGCCCCCCTCGCGTCTTCCGTGGCGGGGGAACCCGCCGGCGCAAGCGCCTCGAGAGCGGCGTCAGCCCCGGCTTCGTCACCACCGGCCTCGGCTCCCGCCCGGACAAGCACGCCGCCCGGTCCGGCGGGTGCGACCGCCTCCATCTCGGCGCAAGGCCCCGCACCGGCGTCCGCCGGAACCACCGCCGCCGGTTCGGCTCAACGCACCGGGTCCGGAACGGCGGCGTCTTCACCGGCGGCTGCCGGCGCGCCCCAGGGCCAACCATCAACCACCACCATCGCCGGTGGCGGAACCGGGGGAGCGGCCACCACAGGTGCGCCCACGGGCGTCACCACCGCCGCCGGCGCCGCGCCGCCCGCCAACCCCTTCGCGCAGTTTACCCAGGTCCAGCGTGTCGATATCCGCATCCTCGCGGTCCAGCATCCCGGCGCGGCCACAAGCAACGCCCTGACGGGAGCCGCGCCGTCCCAAGGCGAGGTCGTCAGCGGCACGGTGGTTGGACTTTCACGCTCTGGACAACCGATCGTAAGCACGCCTTCCGGCCTGATGACCCTTGTCGGAGAAGCCGATTTTCCGCCGGGCAGCCGCATCGAGTTGGAAATCCTGCGGCGCACCGCGCGGCCCGGCGCGGCTCTCGCGTCCGGACCTCCGCCAGCCCCGCTCGCGCATCTCGCCCGGCAATGGGAGACCCTGGATCAGGCGATCCGGCTGCTGGAAACCGCCAATCCCACGGCCGCCAGTCAGATCGTCCAGAACCATGTCGCAAGACCCGGTCCGCAACTGACGGCGGTGCTTGCTCTGTTCATCGCTGCGGTACGAGGCGGCGACCTGCGCGGCTGGCTCGGCGAGAACAACACCCGGGCCCTGGAACAGGCGCGCGGCGGTCTCGGCGCCACCCTGCGCGAGGAATTCGGCACCATGCAACGGGCCAGCGAGCCGAACGAAAGCGGCTGGCGCGGCTTTTTCATCCCCTTCATGGATGACGGCCAGCTCAACCAGGTACGGCTGTTCCTGCATCAGGAGAACGGCGGCGGCGAGGACGGCGATCGCGACGAGTCCGACCGCACCCGCTTCGTCGTCGATCTGTCGCTCAGCCGGCTCGGCGATCTGCAAATCGACGGCTCGGTACGGGCCGAAGCCGTCGAGCTTCTGATCCGGACCCGCGACGCGCTGCCGGAAACCATGCGCCAGGAAATCCGCGACATCTTCTCGACCACGCTGGGCCGCACCGGGATCAAGGGTCAGTTGGCGTTCCGGGTACAAAAATCCTTCGTGACCCTTCCCTTGGAGGAACTTCGCGGGTACCAAGACCGTCCGACCTCCGACATTCAGATCTGACGGATATCCCATGCGGCCCAAGGCCATTCTTTTCGATCTAGACGACACATTGATTTCGCCGCGGCACCACCGTACGACGTTTTGGCGCGACGCCTTCTGCGAGGTCTGGGTTGAGCATTATGGCGATGCAGCGGAGCTGCCGGACGATCTGGAGACGCTGATCGAGGGGGTTAACGCGTCGGCCACGCATTTCTGGTCGGACCCGGACCGCCACCGGACCGGACGGCTGGACCTCACGCAGGCGCGTTTCGAGATACTGAACGGCGGGCTCGATCGGCCGGACCGTTTCGCCGAGGCCCTGCGATGGGATATTGCCGGGCGTTGCGGCGCGCTGATGTTCGAGCGCACCACCCTGTATCCGGACGCCATTGAGACCCTGCAAGCCCTCAAGGCCGAGGGGATCGCGCTGGCGCTAATCACCAACGGCGCCGCCGACGCCCAGCGCGCGAAGATCAACCGTTTCGGGCTGGAGCCGCATTTTCTGCATGTTCAGATCGAGGGCGAGGCCGGGATCGGTAAGCCCGAGCCCGATGCGTACCATCTCGCCCTGGCGGCGCTTGGCGCCACGGCGGGCGAGGCCTGGATCGTCGGCGACAACCTTGAATGGGAGGTCGCGGCGCCGCAGCGTCTCGGAATCCACGCGATCTGGCGCTGCCCCCGTGAAAAAGGTGAGTTGCCGAAGGGCACCACGGTCAAGCCCGACCGTGTCGTCACCAAGCTGACCGAACTCCTGGCCTAAAAATCAATCGTCCAGAAAGCCCGGATGCGCGTCGAAGTATGAGCTCGCGTGCCGGGTCCAGGGCAATGCATAGCCGTAGCAGGTGACCAGGGGCGCTCCGGCGATCCGGTGTTCGGGCGGTAGGGCTTTGAAGCGCGCCGCGAATTCGGCGCCGATGGCGCGGAAGCGCTCCTGGGAGGCGGCATCATCCGGCCCCCGCCCGGCCAGCCGTTCGAGCATCTCAATCCCGGCCGCCAACAGTTCGTCCGGTGTATTTTCAACGAAGTCGATCCCGCCGCGCGCCAGATCCCGGGATGCGACGACGCGGGACAATCCGTGATGCAGAACCTCGCGGTATGACAGCGCCCGGCCGCCCCGGCGCGTCCGGTAGGTCTTCAGCAACAGCAGATCCTCCGGGTTCAGCCAGACATGGTGGGTCGCGGCACAGTTGGTTCTGAGTATCGGCTTTCCGAGGATTCTGAAGATCGCCTCGGGACCGGAATCCCCGACCAACCCGAAGGTCGAACGATCCGCGACCACGACATCCATGAAGTCCTCGTAATCCGGGATCTTGGGTAGATCCACAAGCCTGGAATGCGCGATCGGGAGATCCGGGCTCGACGCGTCTCCAAGCCGGATGACCCAATAATCCTGGTCCAGCAGATGCCGCAGGAGCGGCACGTAATTTTCGAGGCTGGCGTTGCGATAGTCGTGGTAGGCGGCGGCGGCGTGCGTGCCGGCGGTTCTTACGTGAAACCCGATGATCTTGTCATCCGCCGCAATTCCGAGGCGCTTGAGCGCGATATCCCCGCGATCTCGCATCGCATCCGGCACAGTGAAATATCGAGGCCTCTTTCCGGCGAACTGCGCGTCGACGAACCGGGCAATCAGAGTTTGCGGCGAGGCAATGGCGAAACTGAAAATCCCGAAATCCTGAATATTGCTGTCATGATGGCCCATCGCCACGACGTCCGGGCGATCGGTCTTGGCGAAGCGAAGATGCGCCGCCGCAAGTTCCTCCACGCCTTTGCTCGACGGGTAGATAGGGTTCTCGCGGCTAACCACGACGAGCTGATCATAGGTGTCCGCGTAGAGATTGAAGAAGGCGTGCGGCTCAAGCGCCAGATGCCCGATCCGGCTCGGCATCGCGAGCACATAGACCAAGGTCCGCTTTCCGGCCACGAGATGGGGCGAGACCGCATTGGCGAGATATTGAAGATTTTCCTGGCTGAAAATCCGCTCAATCTCGTCAGGACGGGCGGCTCTGAGGTCGTTGACCATATTCGGGTCCGAAGTCATCAAATCCCGCTTCTGTCTTCCGATAAGCCCCCCCCGGCTTTACCGCCTCCCGCGCGCCGATGGCAAGCCGGAATGCCGAGCGCTTGCGGCTTGCGTCCCGGACCGGCAGACTTTTACGGCCCCACAGGAGATCTTGCCGTGGCCAGAGCCCTGCCCGCTCCCGATATCTGCGTCTCGCGTTACGTTCTCGAACGCCATGCCCGCGACAAGCCCGACGAAATTTTCGCGGTTTTTGAAACCGGAGGCGCCTGGACCTATGGCGAAACCCTGCGCCGGACCCGCAAGCTCGCCGCGGCGTTGCAGGGGCTCGGCGTTGGCCAGGACGACCACGTCGTCGTGTGGCTGCCGAACAACGCGGAGTCTCTGGAGGCGTATCTCGCGGTCAACTATATCGGCGCCGTCTATATTCCGATCAATACCGGCTACCGGGGCGGGCTTCTCGCCCATGTGATCGAAAATTCCGACGCCAAGGTGATCATCGCCCATCATGAGCTGGCGCCCCGGCTCGCCGAGATCGATACGGCGCGCCTGGAGACGGTTGTGCTGGCGGGCGGCGGGTCCGAGCCGATCGGCGGGCTCCGTCTGCTGGACTATCACCGGACCTTGTCGGCGGCGGGGGAGCCGGCGGATCCACCGCGGCCGATCCGGCCCTGGGACCTGCAATCCATCGTTTACACCTCCGGCACCACCGGCCCCTCGAAGGGCACCATGTCGTCCTACTTTCACGCCTATAACGGCATGGACCACGATGCCTGGTACTGCCTGCGCGACGATGACCGTGCGCTGATCAATCTGCCGATGTTCCATATCGCCGGCTGCTTCATCACCTATGCCATGCTGTGCCGGGGCGGTTCGATCACCCTGAGCCCGGGCTTCCGAACCGAAACATTCTGGGACGTGGTCCGCGCGACCGAAAGCACCGCCGTCTTCCTGCTCGGGGTGATGTGCAGCTTCCTGATCAAACCGAAGCCCCGGGACGACGACCGGGATCACCCCTTGCGCATGGTCTTCTCGGTTCCACTGACCGAGGAATCGGTGATCTTCCGGGACCGTTTCAGAACCGACCTCTTCACCATCTTCAACATGACGGAGATCAACACGCCGATCATCTCCGACGCCAATCCGCGCACCCCCGGTCTCGCCGGCAGGGCCCGAAGCGTCAACCAGCTCCGGATCGTCGACGAGCACGATATCGAGGTGCCGGACGGCCAGGTCGGGGAACTGATCCTGCGCCCAGACCTGCCCTGGGCGGTCAACCACGGCTATTACAAGAACCCGGAGGCGACGGCGCGGGCCTGGCGCAATGGCTGGTTTCATACCGGCGACGCCTTCCGGCGCGACGGCGAGGGCAATTACTATTTCGTCGACCGCCTGAAGGACGCGATCCGCCGCCGGGGCGAGAACATCTCCTCCTTCGAGGTCGAGGTGGTGGTGAATGATCATCCCTCCGTCCAGGAATGCGCCGCCATCCCGGTTCCGAGCGAGCATGGCGAGGACGAGGTGATGGTGGTGCTGGCGGCAAAACCCGGCGAGACCGTCGATCCGGCGGAGTTGATCGAGTTTCTGATCCCGCGCATGGCGCATTTCATGGTTCCGCGCTATGTCCGCATAATCGACGCCCTGCCGAAAACCCCGACCACCAAGATGCAGAAGGCGGGCCTCAGGGAAACCGGCGTTACCCCGGACACCTGGGACCGCGAGGCGCAGGGCCTGAAACTGAAGCGCGAGACGCTGACCTGAACCCCATTCGCCCCCGCCCGCAGACGGCGACGGAGACCCCACGTGTCAAAAATCGAGATCCCGGCCTATATCGATTTCAAGAGCCCCTATGCCTACCTCGCGGTCAAGCCGCTGCGCGCGATGGCCCTGGAGTATGATCTCAACCTCGATTGGCGGCCCTACAACCTGCCGATCGGCGATTATCTGGGGGAAGTCGAGACCCGGAACGAGCATCAGTGGCGCCGGGTCCGCTATTCCTACATGGATGTCCGCCGCCTCGCCAACCAACGCGGCATGACGATTCTCGGCCCGCGCAAGCTGTTCGATTCCACGACAAGCTCGATCGGCCTCCTGTTCGCCAAGCAGGCGGGTGTGACCGAGGCCTATATCGACGTGGTCTTCGAGCGCTTCTTCAAGCGCGAGCTCGACATCGAGGACGCCGCCGCCATATCGGATGTCCTGGAGGAACTGGGGGCCCGGGGATTCGCCGCCTATCTCGCGGACGGCGGCCCGGCGGCCTTCAGGGCCCTCGTCGAGGACGCGCACCTGCACGGCGTCTTCGGCGTTCCCTCGATGCTCCTCGACGACGAGTTGTTCTGGGGGAATGAGCGGATCAACCTGCTGACGGAACGCCTCAGGGCAAGACGGCTGGCGGCGAGCGGCGGCCGCAAAGGATAGGCCCTCACCCGAATTCGTAATTCGGCAGCCGGCGCAGGTAGGCGCTGTAGGCGAGGCGTTCCTTTTTCAGATTCGCCAGGAACGACTTCCAGAAGAACTTGTCCTGATTGATCTTGCGGGCATTCATCACATTGCCGTCGGTGGAGGAGGCATAGGGATTGCGGCCGGACTCGATCTGGTAGATCAGCGTCTGGTTGTCGCGCATAAGATCGTTCAGTTTCTCGTTCGTGTTCGCCAGGATCCGGTCTTTGTGAAAGATCTTGTAGACGCTGTCGCTCCACGCCAACTCGCAGCTCAACGGATCCAGCGTCACCGTGTGGATACCGACGATGAACTTCACCACGAGGCCGGTCAGGATCACCCCCGATATCACCAGACGGCCCTGCCATCCGAACCACTTGGCGTAGGGATAATCCAGGATCCGGTCGATCAGCGTCGGCGCAGAGCGTCGCCGCAGAACGGACGGTTTCGGATCATCTCGGCGCGGCGGTCGGCTCACGCGGCCTCCCCTGGGTTCGTGATCGGACGCGGCGGCGGCGCGCCATCAGGGAACCAGCCTACTCCCTATCCGTCATGAAGCGAAGGGCGCGAAAAGATTTCGCGAGGAACGCGGGGCTCGAACCGGCGATTGTGAAGCCCTCCGGCCTCGACTAGAATCTTGAAACTTATCGAGTTTCAGCCACGGCTCGCGCGGGTTCACCGAATCCGCCCGCGCCCTCCAAGCCTGGGAGCTTCGGATGCCCTCAAGCGCCCCCCTGCCCGACTATACCGGTCTCTTCGACCTTTCCGGCAAATCCGCCGTGGTAACCGGCGCCGGCGGAATTCTCGGAAGACATTTTTCCGCCGCCCTGGCGTCCCATGGGGCGGCACTGGCCCTGGTCGATATCGACGGCGCGGCCATCGAGGATCTGGCACGCGCGCTTGCGGGCCGGCACAAGGCGCCGATCATCACACTGCCATGCGATCTGTCGGAACCGGCAGCGGTTGAAGACATGATCGGTTCCGCCGCCGCCAGCCTGGGCGGGCTCGACATCGTCCACAACAACGCGGCCACCAAGGGCGAGTCCCTCGAAGCCATGTTCGCTCCGGCCGAGAGCTACGCCCCCGAAACCTGGCGCCAGCATATGGCGGTGAACCTGGACGGCGCCTTTCACGTGATGAGGGCCGCCGGCGCGCTGATGCTGGAGCAGGGCCGCGGCGGAAGCATCATTTCCACCGCCTCTATCTACGGTCTTCTGGGCGCCGATCAACGGATCTATGAGGGCTCGAACTATATGGGCATGCAGATCAACACACCGCCTTCCTATGCCGCCGCCAAGGCCGGGCTGATCGGTCTTACGCGCTATTTCGCGGCACGCTGGGGCGGTCAGGGGATCCGGGTGAACGCGATCGCGCCGGGCGGCGTGGAAAGCGGCCAGAACCAGACCTTTACCGAGCGGTACAGCGCACGTGTCCCGATGGGGCGGATGGCACGGGCCGAGGAGATCGTCGGCGCCCTGGTGTGGCTCGCCTCGGATGCGTCGACCTACGTCACCGGACAGGTCATATCCGTCGATGGCGGTCTAACCGCTTGGTAATCCAGATCAACCCCGGTTGATTTCATAAACACGCACCCGAAGCAGGGCCCTGAAAATCATCCATTTTCACGAAAACATCTTATGATATTCTTATAAAAATAAATTGAATTTCATATTATTCTACTTCACCTTGATGTCGAATTTTATGTCAGGAGGCATCATGAAATACGATCTTCGATATCCGTCTCGCCGCTCGATATTGCGCGGCATGGCCGCCATGGGCGCCGCTTACGCCGGCCCTTCACTCTTGAGCGGGTTGAAGCGGGCCCGTGCGGACTATGTCACCACCAGACCCTCACTGCCGCCGAATTTCGGCAACGGCAAGTCGGTGGCAATCATCGGTGGAGGCGTCGCCGGTTTGACTTCGGCCCATGTACTCGCAAACGCCGGTTTCCAGGTCGCGGTGTTCGAGGCCGACAGCCGCTATGGCGGACGCAGCCTGACCGTGCGCCCGACCGACGGGGCGCATCAGGACTGGTGGTTCTCCAGATACAACGACAAAAGGCTTTTCCCGTCGATGTATGTCGATCGCTACAAGGAAGCCAAGGGCCCCAACAAGGACACCGAACAAGTTGCGAATTTCAAGATTGAGTACTGGAAGACGGGTTTAAACAAGAGACAGCCGGTTGATCTCTTTCTCAACGCCGGCCCGGGGCGCATCCCGTCCAATCATGTCAATCTGATCGCGCTGTGTCAGGAAATCGGCGTTTCCCTGGAGCCCTATTTTTTCCTGTCTTACTCGAACCTGCTGCAAAGCGAGAAATTCGAAAAGGGCAAACCCGTTCCGTTCAACCAGGTTAACTACAGCCTGTTCGCGGAGATGTCGAAGCTCGGCATTCAGTCCACGACCGGCCCGGATGCCGAAGCCCTGGTCAACCTCTATCGCCAATTCGGCGGTGTCGATGCAAAGGGGAATTTCACCGACGACACGTCCCGGCTCGGCTTCTCCCGGGTCCCCGGCGGATGGCGGGACAAGGGCGAGATCCGCGGTCAATTCGGCGCCAAGGCCATACTCGATTCCGGCTTTGTCGGCCAATCCGGAGCAAATCCGGAGCTGACCACCGGCTCCTTCCTGTTCAATTCCTCCAACATCGACTGGCAGGCGAGTCTCATGCAGCCGATCGGCGGCATGGACAGGATCTGGCAACAGTTGCTGGTCCAGCCAATCCCCGACCGGGCGGCGCGCGGCGGCGCAATGCGAACCGCGATGGATAATGCCTTCGGGTCCTGCAGACCCGCCGGAACCGGAGCCGGCGGCGCCTATGTCGGTGATCTGGTTTACCTGAACGCCCCGGTCAAGCGCGTTACCGTCAATAAGGACACCAACAAGGTCAATCTGTCCTTCGGCACGATCAACCTGATCTGTGCGGGCTCCAATCCCACGGTCGATGTCAATTTCGACTTCGACTACTGCATCTCGACGATGGCGCCAAACCTCCTCCAGGGCATCTTGAAGAATGCCGATGCGACCTTCACCAGCGCGCTCGGCAAAGTCGATCAGACCCCGGCGATCAAGGTCGGCTGGCAGGGCCGCAACCGGTTCTGGGAAGAAGAGGACCAGATCTATGGCGGCATCTCCTGGACCACCGACATCATCAGCCAGATCTGGTACCCGTCGGAGGATTTCACGGCTCCCACCGGCATCCTGACCGGCGCCTACAACCGTGGTGAACCGGCCGAAGATTTCGGAAAACTTGGTCAATCCGATCGGATCGCCAAAGCGCTGGCCGGCGGCGAGAAGCTGCATCCCGGCTTCAAGAACAAGGTCTACGCCGATGCTGGTTTGACCATAGCCTGGCAGAACATGCCATATCAGGTCGGCGGTTGGGCGTCCGACACCGCCAAGACGCAGGAGGCGGTTTATCAACAGATCACCGCCATGCCGCAGGGCAGGCTGCTCTGCGCCGGTGATGACTACAGCTACTGGCCGGGGTGGCAGGAAGGTTCGGTAGCCTCCGCCTATTGCGCGATCTCTTCGATCGCCCACACCATTGATCGGGCCAAATATCCGCTCGGTCACTGCACCGGAGGATAAAGCGTCAGGCCCAGGCCCGGTTCGATCTCCTCAAAGAGTCGCGAACCGGGCCAGCAGGGAAAGCCCGGCCTTGGCGCTGCGCTCCGGATGGAACTGAACCCCCGTCAGGTTGCCGCGCCGCGCCGCGGCGGTCAGGCGGTGCCCATGAAACTGAAATGTTGCGAGTACATCCTGTGGCGCGGCGGCGACCGGTACATAGCCGTGCATGAAGTACATCGCTTCTCCGGGTGAGAGATCCGCGAAGACGGATCCGGCCCAGGAATCTTCCACCGGCGGCTCGACCGCGGCCCAGCCGGTATTGGGAAACTTGACGCGCTCGCCGCCCGTGCCGGTATCCGGGATGCGCTCCACCGTTCCCGGTATCAGCCCAAGGCCCGGCGTCGGACCGTTCTCCGCGCTTGTATCGAACAGCATCTGCATGCCGACACAAATTCCGAGAAGCGGCCGTCCGGTCTCGACGAAAGCCAGCATTTCGTCGCGAAATCCCAAGCTCGACAAACGCTCCATGCAGTTTGAAAAATCACCGACGCCGGGAATGACCAAACGCTCCGCCGTCCGCAGCTCCGTCGGATCGGTGACGACCTTGGCGTTTGCGCCGATCGCCTCGAAGGCATGGAAAACACTGAAGATATTGCCCACGCCATAGTCGGCGATGACGATTGCGCTCATGATCTCAAACCAACTCCCGGACGACGATGGAATGGGCGCCGCACCCAGTCCGGATATCATCGAAGGTGGCGCGCTGATAGTGCAGCATATCGGCGATCGCAACGCCGTCCACCCGTGCCTTGCCGACCAGCGCGGCAAGGTCACGCACGCTTCCCATGCCGCCGGAAGCGATCACCGGCACGTTCACGGCACCACAGACCGCGGCCATGAGATCCATGTCGAAACCCTTGCGGGTCCCCTCCTGATCGACCGAGGTCACGAGAACCTCGCCGGCGCCGAGGCTCACCGCCTCGGCGACCCATTCGATCACATCGCGGCCACTGTGATCGCGGCCATTGTTGGTCAGCGCCTCCCACCCGCCACCGGACGGTCCCGGACGGCGTTTCGCCTCTATCGAGAGCACCACGGCCTGGCTGCCGAACCGGTTGGCGAGTTCTGTAAGTAACGCCGGCCGTGCCGTTGCGGCGGTATTGACCGCCACCTTGTCCGCGCCCGAACGCAGCAGCGCATCCGCGTCATCAACCGATCGGATGCCGCCTCCGACCGTGATCGGCACGAAACAATGACGTGCCGTATCGCGCACGATATCGAGAAGATTGTTGCGGCCGTATAGGCTGGCGACGGCATCCATGTAGATCAGCTCGTCGCAGCCTTGCTCGTAGTAGCGCCGCGCATGCTCGCCCGGATCACCGATGACCCGCAATCCCTCCAAGTGAATACCCTTGATAAGGTTGGGACCCTTGATATCCAAGCGCGCGACGAGGCGCAGGGGCTGCCCGGCCGCCTCTACTGATCGGAGTCGTTCCAAACGGTTTTCCTAAGCTTCCAGTCGTTGCCGTCGAGAGCCCAAAGATGAGGCGAGCGGAAGCGGTCCGCGAGATGTAGGAAATAGTCCCGGTCCATGATCGGTTGCTCGAAATGCGCCGACGCTTCCGGAAACTCCTCGGGAGGAAGGCTCATATAATCGAAATTTTCCCGCTCGAACCGGTCCGGATACTCGCCGTCGAAGCGTTTGACCAGGGCGACGCCTTCCTCGCGGGTAATGTCCCTGGAGCGGATTTCCTGGGCCGCGTCGTAGGTCGCCCGTCCGATGCCGAATTTGATGCAAGTCGTGAAGTAATGCAGGTCGTCGATCCGGTCATCGATGCTGTTGTACTTACTGTAAGTGCCGGGCGTGCGCTCGGGCGCGGCTTCGAAGCCACCATGATCCACGGCGTAGTAATAGCAGGACTGCGGGTGCCATTTCAGATAGTAGCCGAGATAGTGGATCTCCACCCCGACCGCCTCGAGCTTCGCCGGATCGGCCGGCATGTAGGGGATGAAATCCTGCTCTTCCAAACCAAAGTCGGCGATCAATTCCTCGACGCTGACACCGCCGAACATCATACCCGCGCGCTGCTCCGCGGAATAATACTGACGCCCCCGCAGGGGTGACTCGAAATCCGCTCTGGGGTTACCGTATTCGGCTTCATGCTCGCCGTAGAAAACCAGCGGTATGCCCATCTTCTCCGCCATTTTCGGGGCCATGTTCTTCTGGCCCAGAATGAACGGCTGAAACGGGTGATATAGATTCTCAACCGCTAGGCGGGTGAGCAGACGATGCACCCTGCCGTTGGGCGTCAGAAGATAGTTATCCAGGCCCGAATGGATCCAGAACTGGAAGTTCCGCCAACCCCATTCCGTGTAGATATGCGGCGCCCAGGTGACGGTCAGCGGGTGCATCCCGTATTCATATTTCAGCACATGCGCCGCGTAGAAGCTGTCCTTGCCGCCGGAACCCGGCACCAGACAGTCGTAGTCACCCGTCTTGCTGCGGTACCGGTCGCACAAGTCCTTCAAGGCGCGGCGGCGTTCGTCCCAATCCACCTGACCATGCTTCAATTCCGCGACCCGGCAGGCATCGCAAATGCCGTCATCATCGAAAGCAATGGTGGTCTTACGGGTCGAGCTGTCATGGCGGAATTCGACCTCCGATGACGGCCGCTGATTGGATATGACGCATTTCCGGCAAAACCGGACGTCCTGGCGCAATCCGTACCTTGGCGCCGGGTTCTCATTCTCGGGCGAGAATGCCGAAAAATCGATCTCGACATGCCGTGGGAAACGCATGGTTCAAACTCTATGGCAACGGACACGATCGGTCGTGTGCCATATGGTCAGATAGGGGTCAACCGGCAACTTCGGTGCCTTTCGGACAGCGCGACGCATTGATCCATCCCGGGACCTGGCCTAGAAAGAGCCGTCGGCAAACGGCCTGTGATTGTACTTAATGAAAAACGATACCTCGCTTGAGGCATACCTCCTCGGGCCGGACGCCACGATTCGCGAGGCTGTTGAGCGGATCGACCGCGGCGCTTCGCAAACCGCGCTGATCGTGGATTCCGAACGACATCTGTTGGGGGTTGTCACCGACGGTGACGTCCGCCGCGCAATTCTGCGGGACTTGTCTCTCGACCGCCCGGTATCCGAAATCATGAGTTCCGAGCCGAAGGTTTTGCATGCGGGAATTTCGGATGTCGAGGTTCTGAGGCAACTGCGGCTCTACACCTTGCACCAGATGCCGGTCGTGGACGCGGAAAACAGGGTCGTCGCCCTGCGCACCATCGACGAATTCACGGGCGGCGAGCGGCATGAAAACACGATCGTCCTCATGGCCGGCGGACGCGGAACCCGCCTCAAGCCCATTACCAACGACATTCCGAAACCGATGGTCGCGATCGGTGGCCGGCCGCTATTGGAGACCACGATCACGTCGTTGGTCAATCAGGGCTTCTTCCGCTTCCGGATCTCCATCAATCATCTGGGTCATATCATCGAGGAGCATTTCGGCAACGGCTCGAGATGGAATGCCGACATTCAATATCTGCGCGAAACAGAGGCATTGGGAACGGCCGGAAGCCTCAACCTGCTGACAGAACCCCAGGAGCAGCCGATAATCGTCATGAACGGGGACCTGCTCACCTCGTTGAACTTCCCGAAGATGCTGGCCGCTCACCAGGCCAGCGGCGCCTGCGCCACCATGGGCGTGCGTGCTCATAGGGTGGAGATCCCCTATGGCGTGGTCGAACGGGACGGAGAGTTTCTCCGCCGGATCATGGAAAAGCCGGTCACGGACTATCTGATCAACGCGGGCATTTATGTGGTCGAGCCATCGGTGATCGGCGCCATCGGGACCGGCCGTCGGGTCGACATGACCGAGGTCTGTGAAACATTGCTGGCCCGCGGCGAGCGGGTGGGCGTGTACCGGATCGAGGAATACTGGCGGGACATAGGGCAGGCCGCCGACCTGAAGATCGCCGAGACCGAAATCGACGCGATCTCGTTCCTGGACTAAGGGTGAAGCCTTTTCGGGTGGAAGACGGATCAGAACCTCCGGGCGGGCACCCCGCGCACGCGCGCCCCGGCGGGCACATCGCGAACCACGACCGCCCCGGCGGCCACGAATGCTCCCTGGCCGATGGAAATTCCTTGAATAACCGTTGCTCCGGCCCCGATGAAGCCGCCGGGAGCCACGGCCACCGTACCGCAGAGAATCGCGCCCGGGCCGATATGGACGTGATCGCCGACATGGCAATGATGGTTGACGCTCGCGCTCATGTTCACGATCGCATCCCGGCCGATGCGGGCATGGGGTCCGACCACCGCGGCCGCGAGAATTTGCGCCCCTTCGGCAAGCTCGGCGCTCGGCGAAAGGCTTGCATCGCCATGCACCAGGGTTTCGAAGGCGAATCCCCGGTCCGAAAACCTCGCGAACACCCGTCGCCTCAAATCCGTCACGCCGATCGTGCCTAGGCCGTTCACCAGGACGATTCCAGCAGCACCCCGCTCCGCCAGCCAATCGTCGTCCCCGAGATGGGGAACTCCAAGCAAACCGGACGGTTCCGGGGCGACATAACCCGCCGGGATCCGCCCCGCGGCGCGGAGCGTATCCTCGATCACGCTGGCATGGCCGCCACCGCCTAGGATGATGATGTCGCGTTCCGCCATATCGGCCTCACTCGGAAATCCGGAATTGTGTTAAATATTGAACCGTTATGAGCGATGAAGGAAGATGCGCGTGCGTATCCTTCCGGACAATCACCGCCGCCAATCATGAAAGGCGCAGGCATGACATCGCTACCCGATGGCAGGGTTCTCGTCACCGGCGCTGATGGCTTCATTGGCTCGCATCTGGTCGAGCATCTGTTGGAAAGCGGCCATTCCGTGCGCGGCTTCGTGCAATACAATGCCTTCGGCCACAATGGCTGGCTGGACACGATCGCGGATCCGGCCGACAGCCGGCTGGAGATTCATCGCGGAGATGTCCGCGATCGCGCCAATGTCCGTCACGCGGCGCGGGACTGCCGGACCATTCTGCATCTCGCGGCGCTGATCGGCATCCCCTACTCCTACGAGGCGCCGGAAAGTTACATCGACACCAACGTCAAGGGGACGTTGAACATCCTCGAGGCGGCACGGGAGATCGAAGCCGAGCGGGTCCTCGTCACCTCGACGAGCGAGGTATACGGCTCCGCCCGGTTCGTGCCGATTACCGAGGATCATCCCATCGTCCCGCAGTCCCCCTACGCCGCCTCGAAGGCCGCCGCGGACTCGCTGGCGATCTCCTATCACCTGTCATTCGGCATGCCGGTATCAGTCGCGCGGCCGTTCAACACCTATGGTCCGAGGCAGTCGATGCGCGCGGTGATACCGACCATCATCACACAATTGGCGCGCGGCGACGGCAGGATCCAGTTGGGGGCGCTCACCCCGACACGGGATTTCAGCTTTGTCGGCGACACCGTGGCGGGCATCGCCGCCGTCGCCGCGTCCGATCTCGCGATCGGCCAGGTTACCAATATCGGGTCCGGCTTCGAAATCTCGGTCGGCGACGTCGCCTCGCTGATTTCCGAGGTCATGGGCAAGCAGGTCGAGATCGCCCGGGATCCCAAGCGTCTGCGTCCCGAAACCAGTGAGGTCGACCGGCTATTCGCCGGCATCGAAAATGCCGCAAAACGGTTAAACTGGGCGCCGGCGCATGGCGGCCTCGACGGTTTCAAAAGCGGTATCGCCAAGACAGTGGCCTGGTTTGCCGAACCGGCGAACCTTGCCCGTTATCCCCAGGGCTATCAGGTCTGACCATGCCGGACACACGGACCTCTTCCTTCAACGCCGCGGCCATTGCCGACCGGATCCGGCGCCTTCTGCCGGTCAATGGGCGTGTCGCGTTGCACGAGCCTCGGTTCGGTGACCGGGAAAAGGCCAATGTCCTCGATTGCGTCGAGACCGGTTGGGTCTCGTATCTCGGGAGCTACGTGGACCAGTTCGAAAAGCGCATAGCGGAACTCGCCGGGGTTGGCCATGCGGTCGCGGTCGTCAACGGCACGGCGGCATTGCGCGTGGCCCTGCAGGCTGTCGGCATCGCCAGGGACGAAGAGGTCATGGTGCCCGACCTCACATTCATCGCGACGCTGAACGCGGTTTGCCATCTCGGCGCCATCCCGCACCTGGTCGATAGCGAACGCCGGACCCTCGGCCTCTGCCCCGATGCCTTGGAGGAACGCCTCGCCGCGGTCGGACGGCGGGACAAGGACGGGACGCTCAATACCGAGACCGGCAGGCGGATCCGTGCGGTCATGCCGATGCATGTCTTCGGGCATCCCGCGCGGATGGACGAAATCAACCGGGTCGCCGAAAAATGGGGCCTGATCGTCGTCGAGGACGCGGCGCAGGCGATCGGCAGCCGATACAAGAGCCGTCCCGCCGGATCGCTCGGACGCATCGCCGCCTTCAGCTTCAATGGCAATAAGACGGTCACCACGGGGGGCGGCGGCGCGATCGTAACCGATGACGCCGCGACCGCCGGCCGCATCCGGCATCTGACGACACAAGCGAAGATACCGCATCCCTGGGCCTTCGAGCACGACGCGATCGCCTCGAACGACCGCATGCCGAACCTCAATGCCGCGCTGGGCTGCGGTCAGTTGGACCGGCTCGACCAGATGCTCGCCTCAAAGCGCCGGGTGTTCGAAAACTATGCGGCTTGCCTCGGCGATATCGACGGGATCGAGGTCGTCACCGACCCGCCGGACTGTGCCGGAAATCATTGGCTGGTCTCGGTGCTGACTCCCGGACCGGAAGAGCGGGATGCCCTGTTGCGGGCCACGCATGACGCGGAAATCCTGGCACGCCCGGCTTGGGTGGGAATGCATTCGATGCCGATGTTCAAGGACTGTCCGAAAGGCCCGCTGCCGGTTGCAAGCGATCTGATCAACCGATTGGTTTGCTTGCCGTCCAGTCCCTTCCTGGACCCGGATTGGGCCGATGAGTAAGGCCCGGCGCGTCTGCGTCGTGACCGGTGCCCGGGCCGATTTCGACCTTTTCCAACCGTTGCTGAAGGCACTGGACGCAGCTCCCGACTATGCCGTTGAAATCGCCGTTACCGGAATGCATTTCGCGCCCGAGTTCGGGTCGACGATCCGGCACGTCGAGGCGCTGGGGATTCCGATTTCCGGCCGCGTCGAAACCTTGCAGACCGGGGATTCCCGGGCGGCGGTGGCAAAAGCCTGCGGCCTCGGCGTTATCGGGTTCTCCGATCTCTGGCGGGACAATCCGCCGGACCTGGTCTTCGTCCTCGGCGACCGCTACGAGATGTTCGCCGCGGCGCAGGCGGCCTATCTTCTGGGTCTTCCCCTCGCCCATATCGCCGGTGGCGACGTGACCGCCGGATCGCTCGACGATGGGATGCGGCATGCCATCTCGAAACTGGCTCATCTGCATTTTCCGACAAACCGGGAAGCCGCTGACCGGCTCGCGCGACTGGGCGAGGACCCGGCCCGCATCCATATGACCGGCAGCCCCGCCCTGGATGCGATCCGGACATTCGAGGCTCTGCCCCTGACGGAGATTGAGCGGAGGCTGGACTGGTCCTGGCGCGCACAGACCCTGCTGATCACCATGCATCCGGACACCTCGCCGCTTGCACGGGATGCCAATGAGCTGGAGGCGCTGTTTGGCGCACTCGATCGCCTCGGGCCCGAAATCGGGCTGATCCTGACCCTGCCGAACGCCGATGCCGGCGGAAGAGCGGCGGCGGCGGCGACCTTGGCCTTCGCCGAGGGGCGCCCGAATGCGGTGGCGCGCGCATCGCTTGGCCGGGAACTTTACCTGTCCTGCATGAGCCGATCGGCGGCCGTGGTCGGCAATTCCTCCAGCGGGCTCTACGAGGCGCCTTCCTTCGGCGTGCCGACCGTCAATATCGGTCACCGCCAGGACGGCCGGCTTCGCGCATCCTCGGTGATCGACACGGACGCCGAGCCGAGCGCAATCCTGTATGGCATCAGCCAAGCGTTGACGAGGGGAAGACAATCGACGGTCAATCCCTACGGTGACGGGCAAACCGCCGGACACATCATGGCGGTGTTGGACCGCATCGACGATTTTCAGTCCTTGTGTGCCAAACGGTTCTTCGATGGCGGTGGGCCGCATGCCTGAGGTCTACATCATTGCCGAAGCCGGCGTGAACCATAACGGCCGGCTCGATCTCGCCTTGCGCCTTGTCGATGCGGCGATCGCCGCCGGTGCCGATGCCGTGAAATTTCAGGCATTCTCACCGGAGCATCTGGTGACCGCCGACGCCGCCAAGGCCGACTATCAGGACCGCAATGATCCGAACTCGCGCTCTCAATTGGAGATGCTGAAAGGGCTGACACTTTCGCCAGAGGAGTTCAGGTCCTTGGCCGAGCACTGCCGCGCCAGCGGGATCGAATTTCTGTGCACGCCCTTTGATCAGCCCAGCCTGGACATGCTGGTCAAGGATCTCGGCGTCGGCCGGCTGAAGCTTGGGTCCGGAGAATTGACCAATGCCCCGTTGCTCTGGAACGCGGCACGAAGCGGATTGCCGCTGATCGTCTCCACGGGCATGGCCGAGATGGATGAGATCGCGCTGGCGCTCGGGGTGATTGCTCATGCCCAGGGATACGGCGACCAGCTAGCACCACCCGATGCCGACCTGTTCCTTGCTGCGGCCGGATCGGATGCGGCGAAGGCCGCCCTTGAGCGACAGGTTATCCTGCTGCACGCGGTGAGCGACTATCCCGCCCCGCTCGACGCGGTGAACCTGCGCGCGATGGCAACCATGCGCGAGCGGTTCGGGATCCGCGTCGGCTATTCCGACCATACCGAGGGCATCGCCGTGGCGATCGCGGCGGCCGCGCTCGGCGCGGCGGCGATCGAAAAGCATTTCACGCTGGACCGAGGCATGGACGGTCCGGACCACAAGGCCTCGCTGGAACCGCCAGCGCTGGCCGAAATGATCGCCGGGATCCGCGCCGCGACCATCGCCCTCGGCACCCCGGTCAAGACGCTTCAAAAAACGGAGGCCGCCACGCGGAACGTTGCCCGAAAAAGTCTGGTCGCCGCGAGAGCAATCCAGTCCGGCGAGGTGTTTTCCGAGACCAACCTGACAATCAAACGCCCCGGAGACGGCATGACACCGGTCGACTATTGGCGGCTTCTTGGCCGGCCGGCGAGCCGCGCCTACCAGGTGGATGAGCGGATCGATGAGAACCTCTGAAAAAGCCCGGACCGCCCTGGTGATCGGAAACGGTTCCGCCGGACAGCGTCACGCGCGGGTCCTTACGCAAAAGGGTCTCGCGGTTTCCATCGTCAGCCGCCGTCCCGCACCGGGAACCTTCACGTCAATCGCCGAGGCGGTTTCCTCGATCCAACCCGGCTATGTCGTCGTCGGGACGGAGACCGCCGACCACGCCAGGGTTCTGGCCGAGCTCGCCGCCTGCGGCTGCAACGCCAAAATCCTTGTCGAAAAGCCCTTGTTCGGCGCGTGCGACGACACCGCCCTAACTGGTTTCGACGATCTGCATGTAGGCTATCCGCTGCGGATGCATTCCGGCTTGCGGCGGCTCCGTGAGGAGCTTGCGGGACAGACCCTGGTGTCCGCGCAGATCTATTGCGGCCAGTACCTGCCCGACTGGCGGCCCGGCCGCGACTATAGGGACACCTACTCCGGCGACCGCGCCAAGGGCGGTGGGGTCCTCCATGATCTTAGCCACGAACTCGACTACGCGCTGTGGCTTTTCGGCGGATGTAGCGAGCTCGAAGCCATCGGCGGCACCCATGGCGGGCTCGGGATCAAGGCCGATGACAGCTGGGCCATCCTTGCCGCTTTCGAACGGTGTCCGATGGCGAGCCTCCAGATCAACTACCTGTTTCGGCCGCTTCGCCGCGACTGCGTGGTGGTGACGACGGAGCATTCCTATGTCCTGGATTTCCGGAGCCATACACTGATACGGGACGGGGTCTGCATTGATGAGGACGATGTCGCCGGCGATGCCCTGACACACCGGCTCCACCAATCGGCTCTCGACGGAACCGGCGCCCTGCCCGCGGCGGATGAGGCCGGCCAGGTCGATGCACTCATCAAGCGCATCGAGTCAAAGGGGCGGCGCCCATGAGAATTTGCACCATCTGCGCGCGGGGCGGTTCCAAGGGAATTCCTGGCAAGAATCTGCGCCCGCTCCACGGCAAGCCGCTGATCGCTCATTCGGTCCGCCACGCCCTCGACAGCGCCCTGTTCGACATCGTGGCGATCAGCAGTGACAGCGAGGCGATCCTGGAGGCCGCCGCCGCCGAGGGCCCGGTCCTCAAGGTCCGGCGCCCGGCCCGTCTGGCGGTCGACACGGCGAGCAAGACCCCGGTCATGCGGCACGCCGTCGAGACCGTTGAGAAGGAAACCGGCCATGTCTTCCGGACCATGGTCGATCTGGACGCCACCTCCCCCTTGCGCCGGCCCGCCGACATCCAGGCCTGCGTGGATCTGATCGAGCGTCATGGGCACGGCAATGTGCTGACCGCGATGCCGGCCCGCCGGTCACCCTATTTCAACCAGATCGAACGGAACGCCAACGGACAGTGGACGCTCAGCAAGCCTCCGGCCGAGGAAATCACCGGCCGTCAGGGAGCGCCGGAGACGTTCGACATGAACGCCTCGATCTACGCATGGTCGCGCGCCGCCTTCATGGCGGGTCCGATCCTCTTCGCCCCGGACACGGCGGTTCACGTGATGTCGTTGGAGCGGTCATGGGACATCGATGAGCCGATTGACCTGGAGATCGTGGCCTTCATGATGGCGCGGAATTCGTCCGGGGACTGACCCACGGGGTCTCTCAACCGCTGTACAAATCGGGTGAATTGACATAGGTTGCGCCCCGTCGACGAACGGCACGCCGCGCGATCAGGCGCGGCGGTCAGCGCCCGGACAGCAGGCGCGAGAAAGTGGTCCCCGAAAGCATCAAGATGACAGAATTCGAAGGCGTGGTACCCGCGCTCGGCCAGGCGTTGAACAAACGCGAGTACAGCCATTTGACCCCGGTTCAACAGGCGATCCTGGGCCCCGGCCTCGCCGGCAGGGATCTTCTGGTCTCGGCCCAGACCGGCTCCGGAAAGACGGTTGCGTTCGGCATCGCGCTGGCGCCGACCCTGCTCGACGGCGACGGCCGGTTCGCCGATGCCGGCACCCCGTCCGCGCTGGTCGTCGCGCCGACCCGCGAGCTCGCCCTCCAGGTCCGGCGGGAGCTTGAATGGCTTTACGAGATGACCGGCGCGGCGCTGGCCTCCTGCGTCGGTGGCATGGACATGCGGACCGAACGCCGGGCGCTGGAGCGCGGCGCCGATATCGTCGTCGGCACGCCGGGCCGTCTGCGCGATCATATCGAGCGCGGCTCCCTCGACATCGGCGCCTTGAAGGCCGTGGTGCTCGACGAGGCCGACGAGATGCTGGATCTCGGCTTTCGCGAGGATCTGGAATTCATTCTCGAGGCCGCGCCAGCCGACCGCCGCACCCTGATGTTTTCCGCGACCGTGCCCAACCAGATCATCGGCCTCGCCAAGCGCTACCAGAAAGATGCCGAGCGGATCACCACCAACGCGGAACGCGAGCAGCATCACGACATCGAATACCGGGCCCTCGTGGCGGCGCCGAACGACCGCGAGAACGCGATCATCAATATCCTGCGCCACACCGATGCGCGCTCGGCGATCGTCTTCTGCGGAACCCGCGCCACCGTCAACCACATGACCAGCCGGTTCACCAACCGCGGCTTTTCGGTGGTCGCGCTGTCGGGCGAGCTCAGCCAGAACGAGCGCACCCATGCCCTGCAATCGCTTCGGGACGGTCGGGCGCGGGTCTGTATCGCGACCGATGTCGCGGCGCGCGGCATCGATCTTCCGAATCTGGAACTGGTGATCCACGCGGATCTGCCGAAGAACCAGGAATCCCTCCTGCACCGCAGCGGGCGCACCGGTCGGGCCGGACGCAAGGGCGTCAGCACCCTGATCGTCCCGCATCACCGCCGCCGCCATGTCGAAAGGCTGCTGACCGGAGCCAACATCGCCGCCCATTGGGGCAAGCCACCCTCCGCCGACGAGATCAACCAGCGCGACCGCGAGCGCATCCTTGAGGACGCGTCGCTGGGTGGCGAGATTTCCGAGGAAGAGAGGGTTTTCGCCAAGGATCTTCTGGCGCGCCATGACGCCGAGCGGGTCGCGGTGGCGTTTCTGCGCCGGCACATGGCGGGCCTCGCCGCGCCGGAGGAACTGCTCGACGCGGCGCCCGAACCCGCTAAACGCAAGCAGCGTCAGGATTTCGAGGACGGGGTCTGGTTCCGTCTGTCGATCGGCCGCGAGCGCAATGCCGAGCCGCGCTGGCTGCTGCCGATGATGTGCCGGTTCGGCAAGCTGACCAAGGGGGAAATCGGCGCCATCAAGATCCAGCGGAACGAAACCTTCGTGGAGCTTGCGGCGGCCTCCGCCGACCGCTTCCTTGAGACCATCGGACCAAGCCGCAAGCTTGAAAACTCGATCACCGTGACCCGCCTGGACCAGCCGCCTGGCGAACCGGAGCGCAAGCCGCGCCACCGCGCGAGCGACAGGAAGCGCTCTGAGACCCGTCCGGCCCCGAAGCCCGAGACGGCGGCAGCCCCTCCAGCCCCTGCTCCGGCTCCGGCCCCTGCTCCGACCCCGGTTCCGGTTGTGGCCGAGACTCCCCGCGAGCCGGCGATCGTCCGGGAAAAGGCGCTGGCGCCGGAAGAGCGGCCGGCCCGCGACGACAAACCGCTGACCAGGCGCTCCTTCGCCCGCAAGGCCGGCGGCGGCGGCGGGCGTGGTCCGGATAAGCCGAAAAAGAAGAAGCTCAACAAAAAGGCAAAGCTCCGTAAACTGATGGCCGAGGCGGCCCCGAAGAACCGATCAAAATCGCCGCGAGGATAAGCCGATGGCCCGCAGGATCCTGCTGATCAATCCGAACATCACTCAGGCGGTGACCGACCTGATGGCGGTGGAAGCCCGGCTGTCGGCGCGCGAGGGCACCGAAATTCACCCGGAAACCGCCGCGTTCGGAGCCGAATATATCGAGAACCGGGCCGAGGCGGCGATCGCCGGGCATGCGGTGCTGGACGTGCTGGCGCGGCGCGCGAGCGGCTTTGACGCCGCCATCGTCGCCGCCTTCGGCGATCCCGGCCTCTCCGGCGCCAAGGAGATGATGGAGATTCCGGTCGTCGGCATCGCCGAGTCCGCGTTCCTGACCGCGCATGTTCTGGCGCGCCGCTATTCGATTCTCGCGGTCACCCAGCGCCTTGGCGTCTGGTTCGCAGAATGCGCCGCCGAACACGGTCTCGACGGCCGGCTTGCGGCGGTAAGGGCGTTGAATGTTCCGGTCAGCCATATCTCCAATGCCCGCGCCGAAACCGGCCGTCTGCTTGTCGAGCTCTGCCACCGGACGATCGAGGAGGACGGCGCCGAGGCGGTGATCATGGGCGGCGGGCCGATCGCCGGTCTCGCCCGCGAGGTGGCGCATGAGATCCCGGTCCCGGTGCTCGACGGCGTTTCCTGCGCGGTACGGCTCGCCGAGATGCTGATCGATCTCGGCCCGGCCAAGGCCACCAAAGGCAGCCAGGCGCGCCCGCCGGCCAAGCCGACCCGGGGCCTGTCGCCGGACCTCGCCCGCTATATCGAGCGGCGCGGCTGACATGCCTCGCCGCCGCACATCCGGGAGACCATGAATGGCGCCAAGCAACCGCATTCTCACCACCCATGCCGGGAGCCTGCCGCGCCCCGCCGGGCTGATTTCGATGTATACCGACCGGGTCGCGGGCAGGCCGCTCGACGAGACCGCCTTCGGCGCCGCGATCGAAAACGCCACGCGGTCGGTGGTCGAGCATCAACGGGCCGCCGGGATCGATATTCCGAACAACGGCGAGCAGGGCCGCGAGGCCTTCTTCCTTTATGTGCGCCGGCGGATGACCGGCTTCGGCGGGCATGGCCAGCGCAAGCCCTGGGCGGATCTGCTGGACTTTCCCGAATTCGCCGAGATGAGCGGACAGTATTTCGCGGCCAAGACCATGGTCAGCAACCGTCAGCCGCCGTTGGCGCAGGGTGCGGTCAAGCATATCGCGCCGGAGGAGAATCTCGCCGAGATCAATCTCTTCAAGTCGGTTCTGGCGGCGACGGACGGCAGTTTCGCCGACGCCTTCATGACCGCGCCGTCGCCCGGAATGGTCTCCTCGGCCATGCACAACCGCTACTATCCGGACGAGGGTGCCTATCTCGACGCGCTGGGCGAGGCGCTGTCGGTTGAATACCGGGCCGCCGTCGAAAGCGGGCTGATCCTGCAGATCGACGCGCCGGATCTGGCGATGGAGCGGCACATCTCCTATGGCGACCAGCCGCTGGACGCGTTTCTCGGCTTCATGCGCCGGGTGATCGCGCGGATCAACAGGGCGGTGGCGGGCCTGCCGCGCGAGCGGGTCCGCCTGCATGTGTGCTGGGGCAATTACGAGGGCCCGCACACCCGTGACGTGGCGCTGCGGGAGATTCTGCCGGTGCTCTTCGAAGCCGATGTCGGCGGCTTCATGATGCCGTTCGCCAATCCGCGCCATCAGCACGAGATCGACGTTTTCCGCGAGCTGCCGCTGAAGCCGGATCAGTATCTGATCGCCGGCGTGGTGGATACGCTAACCAACTTCGTCGAGCATCCCGAGGTGATCGCCCAGCGCCTGGAACGCGCCGCCGAAGCGATCGGTGACCCGGCCCGCGTGCTGGCCGGAACCGATTGCGGCTTCGACACCTCGGCCGGCATGGGCCGGGTCTCATCCGACGTCGTCTGGGCCAAGCTGCGCGCCATGCGCGAGGGCGCCGACATCGCGGCCGGACGGCTGTTCTGACATGAAAATCGAGGTGTTCAGCTCGCGACTTGATTTTGGATGACACGTCCCCGTCGCCCCGGCCATCGCCAGGGCGGCGGATCCAAAGAATCGAAAGCGGCGGCCCGAAAGTCCGGACCGCCGCCCTTAACCTCACGACAGCGGCAAGGTCACCTGCTCGCCGGTGCGCACCGAATGGGCGACCGCGTCGGTCCATTCCATGTAGACCGTCCCGGTCTGGAAGTCGGTGTGAGTCACCTCTTCGACACCGCGGATCGCGTTGATGAACTCCTCCTCGACGCGCCAGCCGCCCTTCTTGGACGGATCGATCTTCACCTCGCTAAGCCCCTTGGCGCCGCGCGCGCCGTGGAACAGGGTCATCGGCGTGTCCGTGCCCTGATGCAGGCGCAAGGTTCCCTCGGTGCCGAAGATATGCACATCCGCCACCGCCGGAGAATGGCCGATCACGGTCGAGACGTTGAAGCGCATCTGGCCGCCCTGGGCCAGGGCGCCGATCACCTCGATATGGTCGGGAATCGGGGTCGCGACCCGGCGGCCGTTCGGCGCGACCCGGTGCGGAACCACGGCCTGGCCGACCGCGAAGACAGTGGCCATCGGTCCGACCCAGCGCATCATCGCCTCGTACCAGATCCCCATGCTCATCACGTTGTTGCCGGATAGCGCGCGCTCATGACGCCAATGCAGAGGCGAGGAGAAATTCGGAAAGTCGCTGCCCACGGCAACCCGCGCATCGACGGCGATCAGCGCGCCGATGCCGCCCGAGGCGATGATGTCGATGATGGTCCGGTCGAAAACCAGGGTGTGCGGCGCCGGCACGATCTGCGCCACCTGCCCCGGACACAGCTTGGAGGCGGCGAGCATTTCGTGCCCCTCGGCCGAGTTCATCGCCATCCGCGCCTCGCAGAGCACATGCTTGCCATGCTCCAATGCGGCGATGGTCAGCGGCGCGTGCATATAGGGCCAGGTGCCGATGCAGACCGCGTCGACAGTCTCGTCCTCGAGGACCTCCATCCAATCGCCGGCCACCTTGGCGATACCGAATTCGTCGGCGACCTTCTTGCCGGATTCGAGCGAACGGTTGGCGACGCTGACGAATTCGACACCCTTGATCGCCTTGAAGCCCGGAATGTGGCGCGATCGCGTGTTGCCGCCGGCTCCGATGAAGCCGATACGAACCTTGTCCATGTCTTTCCTCCAGTTACCGGCGCGGGAGCGCGGCGGTGTTTGCGATATGCAGGTCGCCGGGACTCCGCCGAGCGAACCGGCCGGCGGGATTTCCCTCATGCCTGATGAAATCGGCCCGATCATAGCAATCCGCTTCCGGCGATTTCCACCCCGGCGATGGCTTCGCTACAGTGCCGCCAGTTGAACCAGATTTGCGATGGTTTGGACGCCGGCAATGAGCAGCACCCCTTCGACCCTTTCCTCTCTGCGGAAGCCCTGGCGCATCGGCATCGATGTCGGCGGCACCTTCACCGACCTGATGCTCGCGGACGATTCCGGCGTGACCCATGTCGCCAAGGTTCCGTCGGTTCCGAGCGATCCGAGCCGGGGCGTGCTGGCGGCCTTGCACCGCATCGCCGAGGATCTCGGCGCGAGCGTGCGGGATGTGCTCGCCGACTGCGCCTTGTTCGTGCACGGCTCGACCATCGCCACGAACACCATGCTGGAGGGCAAGGGCGCCAAGGTCGGCCTGCTGACCACAGCCGGTTTCCGGGACGCTCTCGAAATCCGCCGTGGCCTGCGCGAGGATCAATGGAACCATCGCGCGCCCTATGCGCCGGTGCTGGTGCCGCGGCATCTGCGGCTCGGCGTCGGCGGACGGATCGACAGAGACGGGGCCGAGCATCAGGCATTGGAGCGGGACGACATCGCCGCCGCCCTCAAGATCTTTGCCTCGGAGGGCGTCGAGGCGATCGCCGTCGCCTTGTTCAACAGTTTCGTCAATCAGGATCACGAGGCCGCCGTGGAAGCCGCGGTCCGCGAGGCCTGGGACGGGGACTGGATCTCCCGCTCCGCCGCCCTGTCGCCGATGATGGGCGAGTACGAGCGCACGTCGACGGCGGTCGTCAACGCCACCCTGTCGCCGCGCATCGTCGCCTATCTGCGGCGGCTTGAGCAGGAGCTCGGGGAGCTCGGGTTACCCCGTCCGATCCTTCTGGTGCAGTCGAACGGCGGCGCGATTTCCGTCGACCAGGTCGCGCCCCGGCCGGTCAACCTGCTGCTCAGCGGTCCTGCCGCGGCGGTAGGAGCGCTGGACTACTACCGCCGCGCCATCGACGGCGCCGGGATCGAAACGGCGGATGCCGGCAACCTCATCTCGATGGAGATCGGCGGAACCTCCTGCGACGTGCTGCTGATGTCGAACGGCACTGTCGCGACCAAGGACGATCTGATGATCGCCGGGTACCATGTCTCGACGCCTTCGATCGACATCCACACCATCGGCGCCGGCGGCGGCACCATCGCCGGGGTCGACGCGGCGGGCATGCTGTTCGTGGGGCCGAAGGGCGCCGGGGCCGACCCGGGGCCAGCCTGCTATGGCCTCGGCGGGACCGAGCCGACGATCACCGACGCCCAGCTCGTGCTCGGCCGGCTGCGCGCCGGCGCCTATGAAAGCAGCGGCCTCACCCTCGACGCGGACGCGGCGCGCCGGGCCATCGCCGAGAAGGTCGCCGGGCCCCTGGGTCTGTCGGTCGAGGAGGCGGCGGCCGGCATCATCGCGCTACTGGAGCAGAATCTGCTGCATGCGGTGGAATACATCTCGATCGAGCGCGGCCACGCCCCGAGGCGCTTCACCCTGGTGGCGGCGGGCGGGGCCGGTCCGATGCACGGCACTACGGTGGCACGCGGTCTCGGGTGCGGGCGGGTCTATGTGCCGCGCGACGCCGGCGCGCTGTGCGCGATCGGGATGCTGCACGCCGATGTCCGCCAGGACTTCATGCGCTTCCTGCTCGGGGCGCTCGACAAAGTGGACCCGGAGCGCGTGAACAGCGACCTCGCCGATCTCGACCGCCAGGCCCTGGACGCCATGGACGCCGAGGGCTTCACGCCTTCAGCGGTTCAGCTTCAGCGGGAGATCGATCTACACTATCCGGGACAGCTCTGGTCGATCCGGGTGGCCGTGCCGGGCGGCGGTTTCGACGCGGGCGCGGTGCGCCGCGCCTTCGAGGCTGAATACCAGCGCCTTTACGGACATATCCAGCCCGACGGCACGATCATGATCGCCTCGCTCCGGGTCACGGCGCGGGCCGCCACCGGCACGCCGGCGGCTCCCGATCAATCGCCGGCGGGCGGCAAGCCGGTTCCGGCGGAGACGCGGCGCGTCTGGCACGACGGCGCCGGCTGGCTCGACACCGAGGTCTACGCGGGCGCGACCCTCGGTGTCGGACAGGAGCTCGCCGGACCGGCGCTGATCGAGGAGCGGACGACGACCGTCCTGCTGGGACCGGGCGACCGCCTCGCCGTCGACCGGACCGGCAATTTCATGATCCGGGTCGCGCCGGCCATCAAGGCGGCAACGGACACGCATGCCAATAACGCGGCGGCGGAACCCGCCAACGGCCTCGACCCGGTGATCCTGGCATTGATGCAGAACCGGCTGGATCAGATCAGCAAGCATATGGGCTGGGTGATGACGCGGACGGCGCGTAGCCCGATCTTCAGCCAGAGCCACGATTTCTCCTGCTACATCACCGATCCGGCCGGCACCCTGGTGGCCAACGCGGACGGCATCCCGATCCATACCGGCGGCGGCGGCTTCGCCGTGCGCGCGCTGCTGCGCGATTTCGCGGGCCGGATCAATCCGGAGGATGTGTTCATTCTCTCCGACCCCTATGTCGCCGGCGGCAACCATCTGCCGGACTGGGTGATCGCCCGGCCGATTTTCGTCGGCGCGCCCGCGCGGCTGGCCGGGTTCTGCTGCAACCGGGCGCACCAGTCGGATATCGGCGGCGGCCTCGCCGGCACCTACAACCCGGAAGCCACCGAAATCTGGCAGGAGGGCATCCGCCTGCCGGTCATGAAGCTGATCGACCGCGGCGAGGTCCGGGACGATATCTGGAAGCTGCTGCTGATCAATTCGCGCACCTCGGAGATGCTGGACGGCGATCTGCGGGCGATGCTCGGCTCCACCCGGGTCGGCGAGGAACGGGTCACCGCGCTCGCGGCGGAGTTGGGGCTCGAGTCCTATTTCGAGCATCTCGCCGGCGTTCTCGACCACGCCGATGCCCGGATGCGCGAGGCCATCCGGGCCCTGCCCGACGGGGTCTATTTCGGCGAGGACCACACCGACAACGACTGCTTCCAAAAAGTCGACGTGGCGATACGGGTGAAAATGACCGTCGCGGGCGACGCGGTGACGCTCGACTTTTCCGACAGCGACCCGCAGATGGCGGGCTTCAAGAACTCGTCGCTCGCCAACACCTATTCGGCGGCCTTCCTCGCCTTGTCCTCGTTCTTCGACACCGACATTCCGCGCAACGAGGGCACCTACCGCTGCGTTACCGTGATTGCCCCGGAAGGCCGGATCGTGAACGCCCGGCCGCCCGCGCCGATGACCATGAACACCGTCTTCGTCGCCCATGAGATCACCCATGCGGTCTGGCGCGCGCTGGCCCAGGCGGACCCCTCGCGCGCCTGCGCGGGCTGGTCCAAGACGACCCACAATCACGTTACGGCAAAGAACCCGGACGGCAGTTCCTGGGTCATGTATCAATGGCACGCCATGGGCTCGCCGGGGGCCACGGCGGAGCGCGACGGCTTTCCGCAGATGGGCCATCTGATCTCGCTCGGCGGGCTCGACATTCCCAATCTCGAGTTCCACGAGCAGCTTTTCGATGTCCGTTATCAGCGCTGGGAGTTCCGCGCCGACGCCGCCGGTCCCGGCAAGCGGCGCGGCGGCTCCGGCGTCTGTTACGAGGCGGATATCCTGGTCCCGACCACCTGGTCCTTCCGGGCCGAGGGGCTCGACACGCCGTCCGGTTACGGTGTGCTCGGCGGCGGCGCGGGGCGGGTCGGCGAGCAGTGGGTCCGCCCGGTGGACGGCGCCGCATTCATTCCGCCGAAATACGGCGTGCGCCGTCTCGGCCCGGCCCGCTTCATCGCCCATACGCCGGGCGGTGGCGGCTGGGGTAACCCGTTCGAGCGGGCGCCGGATCTGGTGTTGCGGGATGTCCGCGACGGGGTGGTGAGCGTGGAGGGCGCGGCGCGGGACTACGGCGTGGTGATCACCGCCGACGGCCGAAGCGTGGACGGGTCCGCGACCGCCGCCTTGCGGGCCGGCTAGATCCTTACGTCAAGCAGCGTTCGCATTCCGCCCACCATTCCAGGGCTTCCTCGGCGGCGGCCTCGACCTCCGGCAGAAGCGCGCCGACGGTGACACCATCGGCGGAGGCGTCCTCCATTTTCCCGGCCAAGGACGCAAGCTTGCCGGCGAAGATGCTGCCGGCCGAGCCCTTGATGCGGTGCGCGGCAAAAAGAATCTCCTGGGGATCGCCGGAGGTCACGGCCTCGCGCAATTTGACGATTTGCTCACGTATCGACTCGCTCGCCACCGCGAGCAGGTTCCTGACGACCTCGGGATCGCGATTGTTCGCAAAGGCCTGAAAACCGGCTTCATCCTCGGCCCGCCAGTCGAATTCACCGGCCGCGTCGCCGTCTGCCTTACCCGATCCCGCCTCTTGTTCTACATCGGCGCCGTCGTCCGCGTTCTGCCGGGAGCCAAAGCGGGCCACGACCGACAGCAGCTCGCTGTCCGTATAGGGTTTCGTGAGGATGGCGTTCACCCCCGCGTCCCGCAGTCTGCTCGCCTGGCTGGTCAGGGCGTCGGCGGTCACGGCAACGATCGGCACGTCCTGGCCGAAGGAAGACGCGCGGATTTCCTCGGTCGCGGCCACGCCATCCATGAACGGCATGTGGGAATCCATGAGGATAAAGTCATAGGAAATCGCCGCCGCCGCCTCCACCGCCTGCACCCCATCGGTAACATGGTCGACACGGTGGCCGTGGCGCTCGATCAGTTCGGTCGCGACCAGCACGTTCAACGGCTGGTCCTCGGCCAGCAAAATTCTGAGCGGACGTTTCGCGCGCCCCTTGAAAGCCTCATCCATATCCCGCTGGGCCGGAAGCGCGTCCGGCTCGATCCGGATCAGCGGCACGCGCACGGTGAAGGTGGTGCCGCTGCCGAGCTCGCTTGTCACGGAAATCTGGCCGCGCATGAGATCCAGGAGATTCTTGACGATCGCCAAGCCAAGCCCCGAGCCGCCGAATTCGCGCGTCGTCGAGGCGTCCGATTGCACGAACGGGTCAAACAGCATTTCCGGCGATTCAATGCCGATGCCGATCCCGGTATCGACGACCTGCATCCGCAGCACGCTTTCTCCAGGCCGCGAATTCCCGTCCGTCTCCGGTTCCAGCCAGTCGATGATCAAACCGACCGAGCCCGCCGGCGTAAACTTGATCGCGTTGCTCAGCAGGTTCCAGAGCACCTGACGCAGACGGGTCGGATCACCCTCGACAGCCTCGACCGGCGCCAGCGCGGACTCGACTTTGAAGGCCAATCCCTTATCGTCGGCCTGGCTCTCGAAGAACCGGCGCGAATTCTCGATCAGCTCCCGAAGATCAAAAGGTACCGCCTCGATTTCGACGGTGCCCGCCTCAATGCGGCCCATGTCCAGGATGTCATCGATCAGGGCCCGCAGCGCGTTGCAGGAATTCCAGGCGTTGTTCAACCGGTCGCTCTTGTAGCTGTCCAGGGTGGTCTGCCGCAGCAGATGCACCATCCCGAGGATGCCGTTCAGCGGCGTGCGGATCTCGTGGCTCATCGAGGAGAGGAAGCCGGATTTCGCACGGTTGGCGACATCGGCCTCGTCCCGCGCGCGAACCAGATCCTCGACCAGGGATTCCTGCCGGAACCGCGCCTCTAGCGACTACCGTAAGGTCAGGTTGATGTTCTTGCCGGTGAACAGGATCATCAGCAGGTACATCACCAAGGTGGCGGCAATCACATAGAACAGCGCTTCCTGGCGCGACGCGAGCGCGGCGGCGAGCGGCAGCAGCACCGGGACCAGAAACAGGGCGAGAGACGGAAAATGCGGCGATGAACTGGAGACCGCGCCCGCGGTTATGCCGGCGACGATCACGATGAAAAACATCGCGGCATTGGGCTCATCGGGAAAGATGAACAGGAACCCGATGCTCCCCCACACACAGCCGCTGAGCCCGGCCAGCAAGGCATAGCGGCGCTGCCATGCCTGGACCCGGTCGATCGGCAATCCGGCATTCGGCTTGAACACCAGGGACAGGACAAGACGGGCGAGATTCACGAGCGTGGCGACCACGAACCAGCCGACCGCCTCGGTTTCGAGCCCGTGAACCCAGGCAACCGCCGCGACCAGCGCGGACAGCACGACATTCGCCAAAATCGAGGGAACGGCGTTGCGGCGCAATATCCGCGCGCAGGCGTCGTCGACCTAAGCCGCGAAATCCAAATCGACGGATTGACGCGCAACCTCCTGCGCCGGCGCCGGATCCGCGGATCGGGGTGTGAAGTCCTTGATCATTCCATATCGGTCCAACAGACCGCCGGGACCCGCCCCAGGCTGTCCGGCATCCGGTTCTATTACCCCGTGGGGCGGAACATCGGAACCGCGAAACCACCGACACTCTGCTTGAAGACCACTTCGACCGCCTGTCCCACCGCAAGGTCGTCGAAGGAGCAGTCGACCAGGTTGGAGATCATCGTCGGCCCTTCCGCGAGCGTGATATAGGCGATCGCATAGGCCGGGTCGGCCCGCCGGGTCACGCTGTAGGTATAGATCGTCCCCCTCCCCGATGCCTCACGCCACTCGGACTTGTCGCTGAAGCAATGCGGGCAGATGGCGCGCGGATACCAGTGGGTCTTGCCGCAATCGCCGCAATAGCGCAGCAGGAACTTGCCCTCCTTCGCGGCCTCCCAGAACGCCTCGGTTTCGGGATTGGGATTGGGATCTGGAATTTTGCGTTCGGCCATCGGATCTACTCCCGCTCGAAGATAAGGGTGGCGCTGCCGTGCCTGGTGCCGAGGCCGCCGCCGGTTCCATGCGCCAGAGCGATATCGCAATTGGGTATCTGCACCGCCGGATGCGCCTCGCCGCGCAGCTGACGGACCGCCTCGATCACCTTGGTCATGCCGCCCCGGTTCATCGGATGGTTGTTGCAGAGCCCGCCGCCGTCGGTGTTGATCGGGAACTTGCCGACTCCGGCGATCAGGTTGCCGTCCGAGACGAACTTGCCGCCGTCACCCTTGGCGCAGAAGCCGAGATCCTCGATCTGCATGACCACGGTGATGGTGAAACTGTCATAGATCGAAGCGTATTTGATATCCGCGTGGCTGACCCCCGCCTCGGCGAAGGCGCGCGGCCCGGACCACGCGGCGCCGGAATAGGAGAGATCGACGGCGCCCGCCATCTGGCCCTTCGGCGCCTCCCCGGCGCCTATCAGCTTCACCAGTGGCCGCTTCAGACTCTTGGCGACCTCCTTGCTGGTCACCACCAGGGCGCCGCCGCCGTCACTGATCACGCAGCAATCGAGCCGGTGCAGCGGATCGGTGATGATCGGCGAGTTCACCACATCCTCGACCGTAACCACCTCCCGCAGCATCGCGTTCGGATTGTGTTGAGCGTGGTGCGAGCACGCGACCTTGACCCAGGCGAGTTGCTCACTCGTCGTGCCGAACTCATGCATGTGCCGCATCGCGACCATGGCGTATATGTTGGCGGTGGTGATCCCGTACGGGTTCTCCCATTGGAAGTCGGCCTGCAGCGGGTTGTCGGCGCGCGGGATCATGCCGCGCTCCTGTCCCTGGCTGCGCGGCCGGCCGGCAAGCGTGATCAGCGCCACCGAGCATTTGCCCGCGGCGATCGCCTGGGCGGCATGGGCCACATGGATCATGTGCGAGGAACCGCCGGTATTGGTCGCATCGACGTGGCGGACCCGGAGGTTCATGTAGTCGACCATGTTGAGCGGCCCGTGCCCCGGCGCGTCGGAGGCGCAGAAATACCCGTCCACGTCATCCTTGGTCAGCCCCGCATCCTCCAGCGCGCCCTTGGCAACCTCGGCATGCAACTGCGCGATCGATTTGTCGGTCGCCTTCCGGGTCGGGTGCTCGTAGGCCCCCACCACATAGGCCACGCCCTTGGTGCTCATCGCGTTTCCTTTCTCGCTCTGCCCGCCGTCACCGCGGCACAAACCTGGAGCGGCGCTCCTCGACATTGGCGGCAACCTCGATCAGGACCGTGCGTCCCTCGGCGTTCAGCCGCCGGGCCTCATGCAGCGCCGGCCCCATCTCGGAGACCTTGTTGACCTTGAGCCCGACCGCGCCCATGCCCTCGGCGATCTTGGCGTAATCGCCATGCATGGTCGAGACGCCGTAGGTCTCGCGCGCTTCCGGGCCGATGGTTCCCTGGGTCGGTCCGGAATAGGTCGCCATCGCGCTGTTGTTCAGCAGCACCGTGGTGATCGCCGCGCCGGACCGGGCGGCGGTCTCGAGATCGGTCCCGGACATGCCGAAGGCTCCGTCCCCCATGAGGTTGAGACAGAATTTTTGGGGCTCGGCCATCTTGGCGCCGATCATCAGCGGAATGCCGAAGCCGAGATGGGTGGTCTTGCCCCAGCCGATATAGCTGTGCGGCGTCGTGGCGGTATAAAACGGCACGATCGAGTCACGCGGCGCGCCGGCGTCGTGGGTGACGATGCTGTTCTCTAGATCCAGGTTCCGGTTCAACTCCTGGATCACCCGGTAATAGCTGAGCGGCTCCTCGTCGGAGTTGAGAACGGGTGTCCACTCCATCATCCACTCCGCCTTGACCGCCGCCACGGCGGCCTCGGTCTTGGCGCGGTCTCCGGCCCCCTTGCCGCCGGTCCGAGCCTTCACCTCGGCGATCAGCGCCCGGATCGTCAGCAGCGTGTCGCCGACGAGGCCGACATCCGCCGCCTCGTCCTTGTTGATGTCGTCCGGATTGACCGTGTTGTGGATGATGGTCTTGGCGCCGCGAATGCCCTGTCCATAGGGCGAGCGGGTAAGACTTGTGCCCAGCCCGAGCAGCACATCGCTTTCCGACAGCCAGACATGGGCCGCCTTGGTGGTGGTCCCACTACCGGCGCCGAGCGCCAGGGGATGGCGCTCATCCATCGCCGACTTGCCCGGCATGGTGCAGAACACCGGCGTCGCGATGAGTTCCGCCAATTCCCGGAGTTCTTTCGTCGCGCGGGAAAAGAGCACTCCCGCCCCGGCCCAGATCACCGGCTTCTTGGCTTTCAGCAGCGCATCGACCGCCGCCGCGATGTCGCCCGCCTCGGGGCTCTGGCGGGAAAGCTTCGGCGATTTGTAGTTTTGCGCCGCCTCCGGCACCTCCTGGCTGCACACATCCTGGGTCAACTCGACCACGACCGGCCCCGGACTGCCATTGCGCAGGGCATGAAAGGCTCGCCGCATCACGTCGCCCACCTGGTTCGGCGAATAGATCGTCTCGATCTGCTTGGCCCAGCCTTGCATGCGTTGCGCGGCATTGAAGTTCGGCCGCACCGAGAGCTGGTTCAGGCTGTTGCCGCCGAGCATGACCAGGACCGGGATGTTGTCGGCGAAGGCCTGCGACAGGCCGCCCATGATGTTCTCGGCCCCGGCCTGGGACTGCACCGCGACGACGCCGAAACGCTGACGATCGCTGATCCGGCTGTAGCCGTCGGCGGCCATCATCGCGCCCCGCTCATGGCGGAAGGCGATCGGTCGGATGCCGATTTTGGCGACGGCGCTGATCAGGGGGTTGCTCGGGAAACAGGAGATCCACTCGACGCCCTCCTGCTTCAGGATTTGGGCGATATAGTTTATCCCGTTCATGGAGCCACTCCCTGATGTCCGTGATTTATGCCGGCTGACCGCCGGACAGTCTTGATTTGTCCCGCAGACTAGCCCGCACGCGCCGATCGTGGTAGGGGCCAATCGTTAATAAGCACGAGGCGGATTCCGGGAGTTCCGGCGATCCGCACGGGAGCGGCGGCGGCCGCCTTTATCATGGCGTCGGCGCGTCCGGCGGGATGAGTTTCTCGTGCTTCATCTCCGCCCAAAGGTCCGCCGGGCAGTCGGCGCGGATCAGCGCCGCATTCTCCTCCACCTGCGCTGGGCTTGCGGCGCCGGGAATGACAGAGGCGACGGCGGGATGCGCCAGGGGGAACTGCAGCGCGGCGGCCCGCAGATCGACGCCGTGGTTACCGCAGATCCGCTTTAGGGCCTTTGCCTTGGCAATCCACTCGGGCGCGGCCCGCTGGTAGTTAAACCAGACCGGCTGGTCGAGATCGGCGGCGGCGAGAATGCCCGAATTGAACGGCCCGCCGGTAACGATCTTCACGCCCTTGCTCGCACAGAGCGGCAGGAAGTCGGGATAGGCGACCTGATCGAGCAAGGTATAGCGGCCGGCCAGAAGGACGACGTCGAGATCGAACCGCTCCAGGAACCGCAGCGGCATCTCCCATTGGTTCATGCCGGTTCCGATCGCCTTGACGATCCCCTGCTCCTTCAGTTCCAGCAAAGTCGGAAACGCTGTTGCAACCGCCTCATCCTCGAGGTTCTCGACATCCGGATCGTGCAAATAGAGGATTTCGGCATGGCCCAGGCCGTGCCGCTCGAGGCTCTCCTCCACCGCCCGTAAAATACCGTCGCGCGACAGATCGAAGCGGGCAGCCAGGTGGGGGATATCGTCCTCGGCCCAAAAGCCGGGATCATGCTCGTCGGGAACCAGGAGCCGGCCGACCTTGGTGGACAGCACGAAACTGTTTCGAGGCCGCCGGCCAAGCACCTTTCCGAAACGCTTCTCGCTTCGCCCCCGGCCATAGAAGGGTGCGGTATCGAAGTATCTGACGCCGATGTCATAGGCGTGATCCAAAGTGGCGAGCGCGGTTTCATAGGCGGCGCTGGATCCGTCATCCAACTCGCGCCCGCCGACGAACACACCGCCCAGCCCCAACCGGGTGATGGCAACACCGGTACTCCCGATCGCGATCGCCCCGAATGGATTCAACCCCATGCCATGCACTCCCGTTACCGTTGATCACCGCCAGTTACCAGCGAGCGAGCGCCAAAGTCGGCGCTCTTTATCCGCCCGCCGGCGGTTCCGATGATTGATGCGTTGTTAACAAATTTAACGTACAACTAAATTTCACTAAAAGTTGACATATTCGATGTCGGGATTGATCGTGTGCGGGCACTGGAATCGTGGGAGTTTTGGTTCCGGTAAGCGGAGCAGGTCAAAATTCGCCTTGGCGATTATTGTGACCTGAACGAGAAGGTCGATGGAAAGAGCGCGGTGCCAGAACAGTCACCCAGCAAGCACGTGACGCGAGAACGCGAGGCGCGACGGAGGCTTCAAGCCGACGAGAAGGATCTCAGCGCCCGCGCCGTACTGGCGGAGGCCCTGCTCAATCAGGAGAAGCTCCAGGAAGCATCCCTGGAATTCGCCAAGATCGCCGTCGCCGATCAATCGCATCCTCAGGCTCACAAGGGGCTGGCCGCGATCGCGAACTATTTCGGCCATCCGCGGCGCGGCCGGCGGATCATGCAGGATTTCTATGACCGGGTTCCGGTGGAACTTGATCCCTACGGGGCCGAGCTTCCCGAGGAAAAACAGCCGCCCGCGATTTTGCAGATCCGAGGATTCGATAAGATCCGCATCATGCTGAGCGGCAGTTCCAAGGGTTCAGTCGGAACTAAACTGCGGGGCGGGCATTTCACCACCAAGTTCCTCCTGCTCGATCCGCCGTTTCAGGTTCATCGGTTCACGATATCGAAGGGCAATATTCTCAAGCCCGATATTCTGCCGGCCCATGCACTGATCCTGAACACGATTGCGGACGCGGATGTCGAGGGCTCCTCGCTCAAAAGTCTCTCCGAGTATCTGGCGCGAAATCCCGATGAGACCGTGATCAACCGGCCCGAGTTCGTCGCCGACACGGCGCGGGACAGGAATGCTGAAAGGCTCGCCGATATCGACGGTCTGATCTTCCCGCGCACCGAACGGGTCCGATTTGAGAACGCGGACCCGGACAGGGTCGCCCGTATGATCGACGAGCTTGAATTCGACCATCCGTTCCTGATCCGCCGTGTCGGAACCCAAACCGGACGCAGTTTCGCGCGCATCGAATCCCGGGACGATCTGGATGAGTATGTGAAGGATCGGTTGAACGCGACCTATTTCGTTATCGCGCACCGCAAGATCCTTTGGAAGGACCGGTTGTTCCGCAAATTGCGTCTGTTCCATATCGACGGCGAGTTTTTCCCCGTCGTCTGTCATCTCGACAAGGTCTGGAACGTCCATGGCGGCAACCGCAAGGTGATCATGCGCGGCGACGAGACGCTGATGGCCGAGGAAAAGAGCTTTCTGGCGGACTGGAAAAGCTATGTCGGCGCCCGCAACGTCGCTCGGCTCGAGACCGTTGCCGAGCGGACCCGTCTGGAGTTCTTCGGTATCGACTTCACCATCGATGCGGATGGATCACTGTTCATCTACGAGCTTAATCCCGCGATGCGGCACAGCTTCGATCATGCCCGGAATTTTCCCTACAAGATGCCGCACGACAAGGCGATCTCGAACGCGTTCAAGGCAATGATCCTGAAACGTATCGCGTGACCCGGACCGGGCTCAGGTCGGGTTTGACCGAATTTTGCGCGATATGGCGGATTATCGAAATTCCCGACCAGCGAAGACGCGATAACCTGCGGAATCCGGCTAACATTGCCGCACGAGCGCGCAGAGCAGTGACAAACTGGAAATTTGCTATAAATTGGCATTCTTGATAAGACCCGCGCGTTTGGCGCGGTGCGTCAAGGCTCCTTCGAGAGGAGGTCGCGAACCATGCAACGTTGACTTTGGCCGGCTAAGCCCGGTCGGGCCGCGGACGCGACCTTAAAGGGTGAAACGACTACGATTGGCCGGAAACCAAAGCCATGCACGGTTCTGATCAGAGACAACCCGCCGGGCTCTACGATCCCGATCATGAACATGACAACTGCGGAGTTGGCTTCATCGCCAACATCAAAGGCAGCAAAAGTCATGAGATCGTGCGCCAAGGGCTTCAGATCCTTGTGAATCTGGACCACCGCGGCGCCGTGGGCGCGGATCCGCTGGCCGGTGACGGCGCCGGTATCCTGATCCAGATTCCCGACCGCCTGTTCCGCGAGGAAATGGCGGCCCAGGGCGTCACCCTGCCCGCTCCCGGCGGCTATGGCGTCGGCATGGTCTTCCTGCCCAGGCTGAAGCGTTCGCGGGACCGCTGTATCCACAGCATTGAGCGCGCGATCCATGCGGAAGGCGGAACGATCCTCGGATGGCGGGATGTTCCGACGGACAATTCGTGTCTTGGTGAAAGCGTGCTCGACGAGGAACCGCTGATCCGCCAGATCGTGATCGCCCCGCCCCAGGGCATGACCGACCAGGATGCGTTCGAGCGCAAGCTCTATGTCATGCGCAAACAGTCGCACGGCAAGATCTGGTACCCCTCGCGCCACAGTGAAGGCGATGAGACCGGGGTTTTCTACATCACCTCGATGTCATGCAGAACCATCGTCTATAAGGGAATGGTGCTGTCTGGAAATCTGCCGGTCTACTATTCCGATCTGCGTGACGAGCGCACGGAGTCCGCGCTGGCGCTGGTGCATCAGCGGTTCTCCACCAACACCTTCCCGTCCTGGAAACTCGCGCAGCCGTTCCGGCAGCTCTGCCATAACGGCGAAATCAACACGGTTCGCGGCAACATCAACTGGATGGCGGCGCGGCGGGCGACTATGTCGTCCAGCACGCTGGGCGCGGATCTGGACAAGCTTTGGCCGCTGATCGGCGACGGCGCCTCGGATTCCGCGACCTTCGACAACGCGCTCGAGCTGCTGGTGGCCGGCGGCTACTCGCTGTCCCACGCGGTCATGATGATGATCCCCGAGGCGTGGAACAACAACCCGCTGATGGACCCGCCGCGGCGCGCCTTTTACGAATATCACGCGGCGCTGATGGAGCCCTGGGACGGACCGGCGGCGATCGCCTTCACCGACGGCCGGCAGATCGGCGCGACCCTGGACCGCAACGGGCTTCGGCCGGCGCGCTACGTGGTGACCAGCGACGATCTGGTGATCATGGGTTCGGAAGACGGCGTGTTGCCGGTTCCCGACGACAGCGTCATTCAGAAATGGCGCCTGCAACCCGGCAAGATGCTGCTGATCGATCTTGAGGAAGGCCGGATCATCGGCGATGAGGAGCTGAAGGCACAGCTCGCCTCGGCGCATCCCTATCAGGAGTGGCTCGACCGCACGCAGATCCATCTCGAGGATCTTCCCGAGGAAATCGGCGCGATGTCGCCCGATGCCGATACCCTGCTGCACCGCCAGCAGGCCTTCGGCTACACCCAGGAAGACATCAAGCAGTTCCTCGCCCCGATGGGCCTGCAGGGCGACGACCCGATCGGCTCCATGGGCCGCGACACACCGATCGCGGTACTGTCGGACCGGCCGAAGCTGCTGTTCGATTATTTCATGCAGTGCTTCGCGCAGGTGACCAATCCGCCGATCGATCCGATCCGCGAGGAACTGGTCATGTCGCTGGTCTCGCTGATCGGGCCGCGGCCGAACCTTCTGGAACTCGAGGGCGCAAACGCGCGGCACCGTCTCGAGGTGCGCCAGCCGATCCTCAGCAATCTCGATCTCGAGCGCATCCGCCAGATCGAGAACCATGTGGACGACACGTTCCGCGCCATCACGCTCAGCATCACCTATCCGGCCTCCGACGGGGCCGAGGGCATGGAAGCGGCGATGGAGCGGCTGTTCCAGCAAGCCGAGGACGCGGTCAAGGGCGACTACAATATCCTGATCCTGTCCGACCGGGACGTGAACGCCGATCACATTCCGATCCCCTCGCTTCTGGCGACAGCGGGTGTTCATCATCACCTGATCCGCGAGGGGTTGCGTACCAGCGCCGGTCTGGTCGTCGAGACCGGAGAGGCCCGGCGGGTCCACGACTTCTGCCTGCTCGCCGGTTATGGCGCCGAGGCGGTCAACCCGTATCTCGCCTTCGATACGCTCTCCGATCTGGCACCGCGCCTCGGAACGGATGCGGAGAAGCTGCATCAGAACTATATCAAGGCCTTGAACAAGGGGATCCTGAAGGTGATCTCCAAGATGGGGATCTCGACCTATCAGTCCTATTGCGGCGCCCAGATCTTCGATGCGGTCGGTCTGACCGATGATGTGCTGGCCCGCTACTTCACCGGCACCAAATGCGCCATCGGTGGGATCGGCCTTGCCGAAATCGCCAAGGAGGCGGCGCGCCGGCACGCCATCACCTATCAGGGCGTACTGCAATTCAGCGGCGCGCTGGATGTCGGCGGAGATCTGGCTTTCCGCCTCAGGGGCGAGACCCATGCCTGGACGCCGGAGACCATCGGCCTGTTGCAGCATGCGGCACGGTCCGGTGATCAGAACCGGTATCGCGCCTACGCCAAGAAGATGAACGACCAGGACCGCAAACTGCGCAACATCCGCGCCCTGTTCGAAATCAAGGTCTCCGACAACCCGGTGCCGCTGGATGAGGTCGAGCCCGCAAGCGAGATCGTCAAGCGTTTCGCTACCGGCGCGATGTCTTTCGGCTCGATCTCCTGGGAGGCGCACACCACGCTCGCGATCGCCATGAACCGCATCGGCGGGCGCTCCAACAGCGGCGAGGGCGGCGAGGATGAGACGCGCTTCAAGCCGTTGGCGAACGGCGACAATATGGTCTCCCGGATCAAGCAGGTCGCGTCCGGCCGCTTCGGCGTGACCACCGAATATCTGGTCAACGCGACTGATCTGCAGATCAAGATGGCCCAGGGCGCTAAGCCCGGCGAGGGCGGACAGCTCCCCGGCCACAAGGTCGATGCCTGGATCGGGCGGGTCCGCCGCTCCACGCCTGGTGTCGGTCTGATCTCGCCGCCGCCGCATCACGACATCTATTCGATCGAGGATCTGGCGCAGCTGATCCACGATCTGAAGAACGTCAACCCCGAGGCCCGGGTCAGCGTCAAGCTGGTCTCGGAACTCGGCGTCGGCACGGTCGCCGCGGGCGTCGCCAAGGCACATGCCGATCACGTGACGATCTCCGGCTTCGAGGGCGGGACCGGCGCCAGCCCGATCACCTCGATCCAGCATGCCGGCAGCCCGTGGGAAATCGGCCTTGCCGAAACCCACGAAACCCTGGTGCGCAACCGGTTGCGCGGACGGATCGCGGTCCAGGTGGATGGCGGTTTCCGCACCGGCCGGGACGTGGTGATCGGCGCCCTGCTCGGCGCCGACGAGTTCGGCATCGCCACCGCGGCCCTGGTATCGGCCGGCTGCATCATGATGCGCAAATGCCATCTGAACACCTGCCCGGTCGGCGTCGCCACCCAGGACCCGGACCTGCGCAAGCTGTTCACCGGACAACCCGAGCATGTCATCAACTTCTTCACCTTCCTTGCCGAAGAAGTGCGGGAACTGATGGCGCAAATGGGCTTCCGCCGCTTCGACGACATGATCGGACGGCGCGACCATCTCGACAGCCAGGCGGTGATCGAGCATTGGAAGGCCCGCAACCTGGATCTTTCCCGCATCCTGCATGCGGTCACGCCGACCGCCGGCGTTGCGATCCATCAGTGCGAGGAGCAGGACCACGGGCTCGACAAGGCGCTTGACCATCTGCTGATCGAAAAGTCCGCGCCCGCGCTAGACTCCGGCACCCCGGTTCGCATCGAAACCCCGGTTACCAACACCAACCGAACGGTCGGCGCCATGCTGTCGGGACTGATCGCCAAGAAATACGGCCATGCCGGGCTTCCCGATGGGACCATCCACGTCAAGCTGAAGGGCAGTGCCGGGCAAAGCTTCGGGGCCTTCGTCGCCAAGGGCGTTACGATGGAGCTTGAAGGCGGCGGCAACGACTATGTCGGCAAGGGCCTGTCCGGCGGCCGCCTGGTCATCTACCCGGCCAAAGCCGGCAACTTCGCCCCGGAAAAGAACATCGTCGTCGGCAATACCGTGCTGTATGGCGGCATCGAGGGTGAATGCTATTTCCGCGGCGTCGCGGGCGAGCGTTTCGCGGTCCGCAACTCCGGCGTCAATGCCGTTGTCGAAGGCGTCGGCGATCATGGCTGCGAGTACATGACCGGAGGCGTGGTCGTGGTCCTCGGTCAGACCGGGCGCAACTTCGCCGCCGGCATGAGCGGCGGCATCGCCTATGTCCTGGACGAGTACGGCGACTTCGAGGAACGCTGCAACCGGTCCATGGTCGAACTTGAGCATATTGACGAGGCCGGCCCGGATAGCGGCGGCGACGTCATGGCCGATATGACCCGCGACGACGCAAGGCGCCTCAAGCTCATGATCGGGCAGCATGCCGAGCTTACCGGCAGCGACCGGGCGCGCCGCATCCTTGATCTCTGGGATCAGTATCTGCCGATGTTCGTGAAGGTTTTCCCGACCGACTACCGGCGCGCGCTGGAGGATCAGAAAGCAGCCTCCGGACCGGCGAAACTAGAGGGCGCGACCGTCGCCGCGGGTGAATAAGCATGGGTAAGATTACCGGTTTCAAAGAGATCGCGCGGCGCGACGGCAGCTATGCTCCGGTCGCCGAGCGGATCAAGCACTACCAGGAATTCGTCATCCCCCTGCCCGAAGCGGAACTGCGCGAGCAGGGCGCCCGCTGCATGGATTGCGGGATTCCCTATTGTCACAACGGATGTCCGGTAAACAATCTGATCCCGGACTGGAACGACCTGGTCTATGACGGGAACTGGCGGGCGGCGCTCGACGCGCTGCACGCGACCAACAATTTTCCGGAATTCACCGGCCGGGTCTGTCCGGCGCCGTGCGAGGCGTCCTGCACCCTCAACATCACTGACAATCCGGTGACCATCAAGAACATCGAATGCGCGATCATCGACAAGGGCTGGCAGGAAGGCTGGATCGAGCCGAAGATCTCGAGCCGCCGTACCGGCAAGCGCGTCGCGGTCGTGGGGTCCGGGCCGGCCGGCCTCGCCTGCGCCCAGCAATTGGCCCGGGTCGGCCACGCGGTAACCCTGTACGAGCGCAATGCCAGGTTGGGCGGGCTGCTGCGCTACGGCATTCCCGACTTCAAGCTTGAAAAGCATCTGATCGACCGGCGGCTGTCGCAGATGCTGGCCGAAGGCGTGGAATTCCGCTCCAATGTCGAGGTCGGCGTCACGATCTCGGTCGACGAGGTCCTAAGGGATCACGACGCGGTGGTGCTGACCGGCGGGTCCGAAGTGCCCCGCGACATGGAAACGACACCTGGACGCGAGCTTGACGGCATCCACTTCGCCATGGACTTCCTGACCCAGCAGAACCGCCAGGTCGCCGAGGAGCATATCGGCGATAACCGCCCGATCCTCGCCGGCGGCAAGCATGTGGTGGTGATCGGCGGCGGCGATACCGGGTCCGACTGCGTCGGCACCTCGATCCGGCAGGGCGCCGCGTCGGTCACCCAGATCGAGATCATGCCCAAGCCGCCCGAGATGGAGAACAAGGCGCTGACCTGGCCGAACTGGCCGATGAAACTGCGCACCTCCTCCTCGCATCTTGAGGGCGCCGAGCGCGACTGGTCGATCTCCACCCGCTCCTTCAAGGGTGAGGGCGGACGGGTGACCAGCCTCGAGCTGATCCGCAACGAATGGAAGACCGGCCCCGACGGACGGATGTCGATGGCCGAGGTTCCGGGCTCCGAGTTCGAGATCAAGGCCGATCTGGTGCTGCTGGCCATGGGCTTTCTGCACCCCCGGCACGACGGCGCGGTCGACGGCTGCGGCGTCGAAAAGGACCCGCGCGGCAATGTGCTCGCCGATGAGGAAAACTACATGACCTCTCGCGAAGGCGTCTTCGCCGCCGGTGATATGCGGCGCGGCCAGTCCCTGGTAGTCTGGGCGATCCGCGAAGGACGCCGGGCCGCCCGGGCCGTTGATCTCCATCTCATGGGTGAATCGAGCCTGCCGGACTGACCGCTTGGGGCACGCGGGGACGGCGGAGATAATCGGCGTCCAAATGAATTGGCGATCTCATGGCAGGAAACGCCGCCCTCACCGTCCCTTGAAGACCGGCTTGCGCTTTTCCCGGAAGGCCTTGCCGCCTTCCTGCTGATCCTCGCTGCGCCGGATCGCCAGCAGCTCGCCCCGGGCCAGCGCGTGCTGTTCGGACGGCCCCTTTGCGGTCACCGTGTCACGCACGAAGCGTTTCAGCATTCCGACCACCATCGGCGAGCTGTCGGCAAGGATGCGCGCGTAGTCCATCGCCGCCTCGACCTGCCGGCCGACCGGCACCACCTGGTTGACCATCCCGACTTCATAGGCGCGCTGGGCGCTGAAGTGCTTGCCGGTCAGCATGAATTCCATGGCGATCTTATGCGGGATGCGCGCCGCCACGCTGGCGATCAGACCGCCGCAAAATCCCAATTGCGCCTCGGGATAGAAGAAGTCCGTGTTTTCCGCCGCGACGGCGATGTCGCAGAACTGCACAAGACAGAAGGCCCCGCCGACACAATAACCGGCGACCGCGGCGATGACCGGCTTGTCGGTGATCACGCCCACTCCGGGCATGCATTCCCAGAGATCGGGATCCACCGGCGGATCCTTGATGTCGGCGCCGACCGAGAACGCCTTGTCGCCCGAACTGGTCAGCACCGCGCACCGGTCGTCCGAATCCCGGTACCGGATGAAGGCGTCACGCAGATCCGCGACCAGCGCGTTCGACAACGCGTTCATCTTTTCAGGCCGGTTGATCGTGATCAGCGCGATCCGATCCCTCGATTCAGTTTTGACCAATCCGTCGCTCATCTTTTCAAAATCCCATCAAGTTCCAGGAACGACCC
>JAYOEU010000001.1:0-126162 GCA_038116915.1 Alphaproteobacteria bacterium | reverse complement strand
GGCAGGCCGTCATTGTCGTCCCCGCCCTCTTCGAGGGTTCGTTGCGCCCGTTTCCGCAGCACCTCCTCCCGACTGATCTGGCCATAGAGACGCAACCAGGGCTCGTGCTGGGCGCGTTTCTCGATCACCAGCATGCTGTCATAGAAGTGCAGCCCGAAGGTGGACTTGGCGAAATCTCCGACCGGCATCGGCTGTTCCCGCTCGGATAGCGGGTTGATGTAGGTATTGAAATTCGGGTTGTACCAATACCACTCGTGCAACAGGTCGATCATGCGTTTCGCCCGTTCGATGAACGACTCCCGCCCGAAGCCGCCGCCGAAATGCGGCCAATAGCTGGTATGGAGATCCTCGACGATATAGATCCCGCCATCCGAGAGATGCGGATACAGGGCCTCGAAGGTCGCGACCTGCTGGTGGGCATGGTGACCGCCGTCGTCGATGACCACATCCAATCGCGGCATCCGCGCCTTCAGGTTCTCGAGGAACGCGGGATCCGCCTGGTCTCCGATGACGATCTCCGCCTCGTCCTCGATAAGCAGCGAACTGGTCGGATCGATATCAACCCCGACAATTCTCGCCTCGGCACCGAAATAGCGCCGCCAGATCTGAAGGGAACCGCCGTTGAAGACCCCGATCTCGAGCAATGAAACCGGCTTGCCGCGCAACTGGGCAAGATGGCGCTCGAAGATCTCCGGATAGTGGCTCCATTTGTCGCTCTTGTTGCCGGCATGGGATTCGAACAACGCAACCAGGCCCGCATCTTCACCGCCACCCACGCCGCTCATGCGCCACGCCTCCAGCAACCCGCTTGCGGGTGACGGCGCGCTGAAGGCCGTTCCATCCAGGATTTCATGCTTCACCATCCCCATAGTTGACCGGCGTGGCCATCCAGCCCTCTTCGTGCCTTCGCCAATATAGATCCTTCAGGTTCCGGGAAACCGGGCCAGGGCTGTCGTTGGACAATATGCGGCCGTCGATCCGGGTCACCGGCATGATGCCGCCGGCGGTGGTGGTCAGAAAGATCTCGTCCGCCTCATGCAGATCCTCGGCACGCAGGCGGCCGATTTCCGCTTTCATTCCAAGATCCGCGCACAGCTCCAGCGTCGCCTGGCGGGTGATCCCCTCCAGCGCCCCCCGGTCCGGCGTGACCACCGCGCCGTCCCGCACCACGAAGACGTTAAAGCCCGGCCCCTCGGTGACATAGCCGTCATGGTCCAGCAGGACAGCGGTGTCGGCGCCCGCGTCCTCGGCCTCGAACAGCGCCTTGACCATATCGCCGCGATGATAGTTCTTGATCGTCGGATCGACCGAGTCGGCCGGGATGCGGGGTGTCTTGGCGATGATCGCATGCCCGCCCCGTTCCTGAATTTCCGGCGAAAGCACATCGATCCAGGGCAGGGCATAGGCGATCAGGCTGTTCCTGTAACGCGCGACCGAGCCGCGCGGGCCAGGCGGCGGCAACCCGCGGGTACAGACCATCGCCACATACGAGTCACGATGCCCGGTCAGGCGCACGCATTCCCCCAACACCGCCTTCAAGGCATCGGCATTCAGTGGAATACTCATCCGCAGCCCGGCGATCGACGCCTGAAAACGCGCGATGTGGTCATCCAATCGGAAGAATGACCCAGCCTTCACATGCACCACGTCGTAACAGACATCGGATCGGGTAAAACCCCAGTCGAGCACCGAGATCTTCGCCTCGGCGATCGGACAATAGGCGCCGTCGACATAGGCGGCGCCGTCCGGCCACTGTCCGGTACGTCCCGCCACCGCGATGATTGCGGGCTGCTCGTTCATGGATCCGCCTCCCCTGCCAAGCTTGTTCTCGTGCCACCCGCCGCGGAGCCGCGCCGCTGAACCGGCCAGACCGGCTGTCCGGCATGACCCGACTGCCGCTCCGCGCTGACCCGCGCCAGGATCTCCCGCAGTTCCGGATTGCTGTCGAGAAACCGGCCGAGATCCTGCGCGTCGAGCACAAGCAGCCGGGTTTCCTCGATCGCGGCGATGGTGGCGACCCGGTCGCCGTGTGCGATCAAGGCTATTTCGCCGAAGAAGTCGCCCGCGTGGAGGATCACCGGCTCCGGTTCAAGCTCGACCTCGAGAGCGCCGCTGACAACGAAATACATGCTGTCGGCATGCTCGCCCTTGCGGACCACAACCTGACCGGCGCGGGCCGAACGCGGTTTCAGCATCGCCGCCAGATCCGCGATCCGGGCGGCCGGTAATCCGGAAAAGAGCGGCACCTCGGCCACCAGATCCCAGGTTTCGACAAACCCGCGCCGCCGGAACTCTCTGGTATATCCCGACGCCAGGATGGCGGCCGGAAGGGCGAACATGCCGACGCCGATAATGGTCACAAAGCCGCCCAGGATCCGGCCCATGGCCGTGACCGGGGTGACGTCGCCGTAGCCGACCGTCGTCAGCGTCGCCAATCCCCACCAAATGGCATGCGGTATGCTGGCAAACGCCTCCGGCTGAACCTCGCGTTCGGCAACGAAGACCAACGTCGACGCGACGATCAGCATCAATATCAGCATGGTGAAAACACCGATCAGCGCCCGACGCTCGGTGTAGAAGACCGCCTCCAGGCTTTCGACCGCGGTACCGAAGGGTGTGAACCGGAGCACCCGCATCAGCCGGAAGGCGCGCAGGATGACAAGATCCGGTTCAATTCCAAAAAGCAGCGGAAGAACTGCAATCAGGTCGAGAAAGTTTCCCGGAGCGATCAGGTACAGCAACCGTCCGACGATCGGATTGCGGCCGCTGCTTTGTCGCCCGCCGCCCGCATCGAACAGCCAGACCCGAAGCACGAGTTCCACGGCGAACAGCGCCATCGCCAGCGTCGTAAGCGCGATGATCCAGCGCCGCACGGGAGCGGTAAAAACGTCCATGGAGTCCGTTATGACCACGACCAAGGTGAACAGAATCGCAAATACGATCACCGCCTGCCCGCACCTGCGCGCGGCGCCCGGCCCCGGAATGAGTTCCAAGGTCTCATGGATGGTCCGTTTTATCTCGCTGGTCTGCACCCGCGCCCCCAAACCGCTGATCCCCCTCAGTCTATGGGCAGCGAGCATCGCGAGAAAGGGCATTGGCGAAATCGATAACTCGGCCTTTGGATTTCCCCGCGTCCTGCTAAAGTGAGAAGAATCTTTTGCGGTGGAGGAACATCATGGCAGGCATGCAACGGGCTGCGGCCGAACAGGCATTGATCGACCGGGCGCGCGCGGTTTTGCCGGCCGGCTCGTTCGGCAACATGGCGGGAGACATTGTCGTCGCGCGAGGCAAGGGCGGCCGGGTGTGGGACATCAGCGGCAACGAGTATGTCGACTTTCTGCTCGGGTCCGGCCCGATGTTCGTCGGCCACGACCACCCGGAAGTGACCGCCGCGGTACAGGAGCAGATCCCCAAGGGCACCACCTTCTTCGCCAATAACGAACACGGCATCGCGCTTGCCGAGGCGATCTGCGCGGCGATGGCCTGCGCCGGCAAGCTCCGCTTCGTCAGCAGCGGAACCGAGGCGACCTTCTATGCCATGCGGGCGGCCCGCGCCCACCGCAAGCGGGACAAGATCCTGAAATTCGAGGGCGGCTTTCACGGCATGAACGACTATGCCCTGATGAGCATGGCGCCGAAGCAGCGCTCAAACTTCCCGCAGGCGGTGCCCGATACGCCCGGCATCCCCAAGAAGGTCAGCGAGGAGGTCATCATCGCTCCCTTCAACGACGCGGAGACCGCGCGGGCGATCATCGCCGAGTACCATGATCAGCTCGCCGCCGTCATCGCCGAGCCGTTCCAGCGCCTGCTCCCGCCGAAGCCCGGATTCCTCGAGACTTTGCGCGAGGTCACCAGCGAATACGAGATCCCGCTGATTTTCGACGAGATCGTGACCGGCTTCCGCTTCTCCTATGGCGGCGCGCAGGCATATTACGGCGTCATCCCGGACATGTGCTCGCTCGGCAAGATCATCGGCGGCGGGTTCCCGCTCGCGGCGATCTGCGGCCATGACGACCTGATGGCGCATTTCGACAAGGCGAGCGTCGCCGACGAGGATTTCCTGCCTCAGATCGGCACCCTGAGCGGTAATCCCGTCGCCGCCGTCGCGGGCCTTAAGACGCTTGAAATTCTGCAACGGCCGGGAACCTATGAGAAAGTCTTCGAGACCGGGCGCCGGCTGATGGAAGGCCTGCAAGCGGCCCTCCGCGACAACGGTCATGCCGCCAAGGTGATCGGCGAGCCGCCCCTGTTCGACGTGTTCTTCACCACCGGTCCGGTCGAGGACTACCGCGGCATGGCCGCCGCCGACGCCGCCAAGGGCCGCGCCTTCACCTTGCTTTTGCGCGAGCGCGGCGTCTTCAAGGGCGACAGCAAATACTACATCTCCCTCGCCCACGACGAGGATGACGTTCAATTGACCCTCGCCGCCTTCAAGGACGCGGCAAAAGCGTTGGCGGCGATGTGAGGCGGCATTCTACAGCATCTGCCCGCCATCAACGGCGATGGTGACCCCGGTTACCCAGGAGGCGGCGTCGGAGGCGAGGAAGACCGCGAGGTTCGCGACCTCATCCGGCTCGCCCAGGCGACCGAATGGGATGGAGCGCTTGATCCCGTCATAGAGCTTGGGATTGTTCTTCTTGGCATCGTCCCAGGTGCCGCCGGGAAACTCGATCGAGCCCGGCGCCAGGCAATTGACCCGGATGTTCTTGGACGCGAGCTGCAGGGCCTGGGTCTTGGTATACTGGATCACCGCCGCCTTGACCGCGCCATAGGGCGGGGTGCGTAACGACGAGGTCAGGCCCGAAATCGAGGAGGTGTGGATGATCGCCCCGCCGCCGGCCTTCTCGATATGCGGCACCGCCGCCCAGGAGCCGCGTACAAGCGCCATCAGATCCACGTCAAGGCCGAGCCGCCAGCCCTCCTCGTCGTCCGTGCGCCCGAAGCCGGAAGGATTGTTGACCAGGATGTTCAACCCGCCGAGCGCGCCCGCCGCCGCCTCGATATAGGCGACCAGCGCATCGGCATCGGAAACGTCGCAGGCTTGGGCATGGACCTTGGTCCCATGCGCGGCGATCTTCGTCCGCGCAGCCTTCAGGGTCTCCGCCCCGCGCGCGCAGATCGACACGTCGGCCCCTTCCCTGGCGAAGGTATCGGCGATCGACAGCCCGATCCCCCGGCTGGCGCCGGTAACGATGACTTTCTTGCCCTTCAGACCGAGATCCATGGCCGTCTCCTCCCCCCAATGACCGGGCCAGACTATAGCATGGCGGATCGAGGATTAAGCACTTTCCTCCATCGCAAGGGCACACAAGCGCATCGTCGGCCGCGCGATGGCCGCATTTCATCGACGGAAAAGGATTTTGTATTGTTGCGGATTTCTAAATAAATACATATTATATGAATAATATAATAATTTTATGACGGAGAATGATGATCATGAAAACCGCACGCAGACAATTTATTGGAACCGTCGGAGCCGCCGGCTTGGCGCTTGCGGCGCCGGCGATCATCAGCCGGCGGGTTTTCGCCGCCTCGGAGCGGGTGCGCCGCGACGCGCAGGAAATGGCGGCGAACGATCAGACCTTCAAGGACTACGCCGACGCGGTCAGCGCCATGCACCAGCTGAACTCGACCGCCTCCGACCGGCGCGGATGGCGCAACCAGGCGCTGATCCATCTGAACTTCTGCCCGCATGGCCGGGATACGTTCTTTCCCTGGCATCGCTGGTACATAAATTTTTACGAACAGATCTGCGGCGAGCTCATCGGCAAAAAGGATTTCGCCCTGCCCTACTGGAACTGGGCGGCCAATCTCGGCACCATCCCCAATGCCTTCTATGACATCCAGCAATTGAACGTCACCTATTGGAACGATCCGTCAAACGCGAGCTCACCCAACTGGGCCGGGGGCGCCATGGTTCGAACCGTGGGCACGCGGGGCTTGGCGAAGGGGGTTGGCGTGCAAACCATTCTGCCGGATGTATTCGATCAGAAAGCCATCGACGGCTATCAGGCGCAGACCAACTACAGCTTGTTCCGCAGCGCGATTGAGGGCAACCCGCACAATAACGGCCACGTCATCGTCGGCCGCCCGAACGGACACATGATTTCCGGCATGTCGCCGCTCGATCCGATCTTCTGGCTGCATCACTGCAACGTCGACAGGCTGTGGGCCGAATGGCAAACCGCCCGCAATACCACGCCGCCGCTGGTCGGCAACTACGACAATCAATTCGTCAACGCCATGAACAAACCGCAAACCGGGATCAACGCAGCCGGGTCCTACGATTTCAAGGCCCTTGGCTACACCTACGATACCTTGACGAGCGCCGCGCCGGCGGCCGTTGCAAGCCTGAACTCTGCGACATCGCTGGTCGCCTCGGCAAGCCTCTCCCTGCCCAAGCCCCTGGGTTCGGTGTCAAATACCGCCGCGTCCGCCTCGGGTCAGATTTCCCGTGCCCGGATCCAAGCGTCGGGATTGCTCGATTCGATGTTCACCCGGCGGGTCTTCAACGCCACCACCGCTCTCGCCAGCCCGCGCAACGCCATGGAAGGACGCCGGACCTTGCCGAAGTTCTCGAAAATCAAGGCGGAGGGCGCACTCACCGGCATGTGGGTGAAGGTCTATGTCAACGCGCCGCAAGGGGCATCGGCTCCGGACGACGCCAGCCCGCACTATGCAGGCGCGTTCGCCTTCTTCGGCTTCACGAATGCGCCGGCAGGCGCGCACGGGCATGACGACCACGACTTCACAATAGACATTACCAACGCGTTGGCCGACCTCGCCAATGACGGGTTGGTGGTGAACGACGATGTCGAAATCACCTGGGCGCCGCAGAGTTTCGATCCGACATCCGAAAAATCGAGCTTCACGGTCGGAGAAATTCAGTTGATCTCCACGTAAACCCGCCTCCGATGCTTGCGATCCGCCGCTTTCGAACCGGCGGAACTTGAGGCGCTCGTTTGCGGGCGCCTCACTTTTTCTTGCGCGCCGTGAGGATACTTCCCATATCTGGATACGCGTGACGCTCCTCCAACCGGATCAAACAGATGCGTCTGGACCTCCGACACCTTCAGCTTTCGAGGCGGCGCGCCCTGCTGTTCTCGGCGCTCGTCGCCCTGTTTCAGCCAACTATCGCTTTCGGCGGCGCGGAGGGCTTGGAAACCGACACGATCAGCATCAAGGACTCCGCGACCTTGATGTTGGAGGCCGTGCCTGATAGCGGCGCGGGCGCGGCGATCCTCACGTTGCGTGTCCGGCCCGAAATCGTGGATCCCGGAGCGCCGGTGATTCTCCAGGTATTTCTTAAGACGAATGTGCCTGATGCCGAAAAATACATCGGATCCTATGGCTTCTTTCCCCCGCCGGCGGTTGGCGAGGAACGCGAGATTGTCATGCCCATGCCACTGGAGGCCGGCAACGGTACGCGGGCGGATGGATCCGCCCCGCGAACGATCGAGATCCGCCTGTTCAAGAGCGACGATTTCGCGCCGGCCAACCCGTCCAGGTTGCGAGTGATCGACGTAAAACTTCGCCGTCAAAATCAATAGACCATGGCCGACGGCTCGAAAGGGGACGATCCGCCTTGGGCCGCCCTGCTCAGGACCGCGCGATGACTTCCAGGAACGGCTCCGCCAGATCCTTCAGCTTTGCCGCGCCGACCCCATGCACCTCGGCGAACTCCTCGCGGTTGCGCGGCGCCTTGCGGGCCATATCCTGAAGCGCCCGGTCGGTGAAGACCACATAGGCGGGAACACCGCGCGCGCGGGCGAGCTTGGATCGGAGCGCCTTCAATCGTCCCAGCAACTCGAGCGCGGGCGCATCCAAATCCTGGGCCGCCGCCGGGGCGCTCCGTCGGGATTTCGCCGGCACGCGCGCGACGACGTCATGACGGTACCGGAAGACCTCATCCCCCCGGCGCAAGGCCTCGCCGCGCTTGGTGATCTTGAGGCCGCCATAGTCCCGCACGTCCATGTAAAGAAAGCCCGCAGCCACCATCTGCCGGATGATCGAGCGCCATTCCTCGGCCTTGCGCCCGGCGCCGGCACCATGCTCTGAGAGGCGGTCATGCCCGGCCCGCGTGATTTTCTCGGCGGTCCTTCCGCGCAGGACTTCAACCACGTGACTCGCGCCGAAACGCTGTCCGGTCGCCGCGATTACGCCCAGGGCCAGTTCCGCCTCGGGACTGCCGTCAACGAATTCCACCGGGTCGAGGCACATGTCGCAATTGCCGCAATCACCGCTCTCCTCCCCGAAATACGTGAGCAGGGTGCGGCGCCTGCACCCCGGCGCCTCGCAATAGCCGATCAGCGCGCCGAGCCGCTGGTGCTCGCGGCGGCGGCGGTCGTCGCTGCTTTCCTCCTGCTCGATGAACACCCGGCGCATCCGGATATCATCAAGCCCGTAGAGCATCATCACCTCGGCCGGACCGCCATCGCGTCCGGCACGCCCGATTTCCTGATAATAGGCTTCGACACTGCCGGGCAGATCCGCGTGCAACACGAACCGGATGTCTGGCTTGTCGATGCCCATGCCGAAGGCGATCGTGGCGACCATGACGACGCCGTCACGGGACATGAAGGCGTCCTGATTGGCTTCGCGCTCATGCTTTTCCATGCCCGCGTGATAGGGCAAAGCGTCGAGCCCCTGTTCCCGCAGATAGGCGGCGGTTTCATCCGTCTTCTTACGCGACAGACAATAGACGATGCCGCTTTCGCCTTTCCGCGCTTCCAGGAACTCCATCATCTGACGGCGCCAGTCGCGTTTGGCGGCAACCGCGAGCTTGATGTTGGGCCGGTCGAACCCGGTGACGAAAATGTCAGCGTTGTTGTCGAACAGGCGCTCGGCGATATCCTGGCGCGTGACCTCGTCGGCCGTCGCGGTAAGCGCGGCGATCGGCACCCCCGGGAACAGATCCTTGAGCCGGGCGAGATCCTCGTATTCCGGGCGGAAGGCGGGGCCCCATTGGGAAATGCAGTGCGCTTCGTCGACGGCGAACAGCCGGACCGGCAGCCTGGACAGCGCCGTCAGCATCCGATCCGTCATGAGCCGTTCGGGCGCGAGGTAAAGGATCGGCGCCTCGCCCGCCGCCACCCGGCGCCAGGAGTCGACATTCTCCCATCGCTCGCGCGCCGAATTGATGGTCTCGGCCTGAACTCCCGCCAGGCGGAGCGCGGAGACCTGATCCTGCATCAGCGCGACCAGGGGCGAGACCACGACGGTCAATCCGCCAAGCGCCAGCGCGGGTACCTGAAAGCAGAGCGACTTGCCCGCCCCGGTCGGCATCACCGCCAGGGCATGGCGTCCCGCAAGCAGACAGTCCACCACCCCTTCCTGACCCGGCCGGAAATCCTCGAACCCGTAGACCTCGCGCAAGATCTCCCGCTTGCGATCCTCAAACGCCAAGGCCAAGGCCATGAAGACAATCCCCGCCCGCAAACAACAAAGCCCGTCACGGCATCACCGCGACGGGCTTCTACAATAAGCTGATTCGCAAGCTTATGTGGGAGGCATTCTGTTCCAGGCGTCGAGAGCGGCGATTTTGTACGCCTCCGCCAGGGTCGGGAAATTGAAGGTGTTCTCAACGAAGTATTCCAACGGACCGCCGAGGTTCAGCACCGCCTGGCCGATATGGATCAGTTCCGTCGCCCCTTCTCCGACGATGTGAACCCCCAGCAGGCGCCGGGTCTTCAGATCGACGATCATTTTCATCATGCCGGAATTGAGGCCCATGATGTGCCCGCGGCTGGTCTCGCGGAACCGGGCGATGCCGACTTCGTAAGGAATTCCCTGTTCCTTCACCTGTTCTTCACTGAGGCCGACGGTGGAGATCTCCGGAACCGCATAGATACCGTACGGAAAGAATTCCGGCGGCGGGAAGGCGGCCTCATCCAACGCGTGACAGGCGGCGATCCGGCCTTGCTCCATGGAGGTCGAGGCAAGACTGGGAAACCCGATCACGTCCCCCGCGGCGTAGATATGCGGCACCTCGGTCTGAAAGGTTTTCGGATTGACGACCAGCCGACCCCGCGAGTCAGGCTTGAGCCCGGTGACCTCCAGATTGAGCTGGTCCGTCGCGCCCGCCCGTCCGGCGGCGAAAAGGATCATGTCGCAATTCACCGTCCGTCCGTTTTCCATCAGGATGGTGCAGCCGCGGCCGCGCCCTTTCTTCACCGACTTGATGGTGCAGCCGAGCCGCAGCACCACGCCCCGGTCCCGCAGGTCGTGCAGCAGTTCGGCGACCAGTTCCTGGTCCACGAAATCCAAAATCGTCTCGCGCGCCTCGATCAGGGTGATCGGCACGTCCAAGGCGCTGAAGATCGTCGCGTACTCGACACCGATCACGCCGCCGCCGACCACCGCGAGACTTCTTGGCATGCGATCAATCTCAAGGATTTCGTCGCTGTCGAAAATGGTTTTGCCGTCAAACGGGATATGGCTCGGCCGGTAGGGCTTGGTGCCGACCGTCAGGATGAACTTATCGGCGGTATAGCGATGGAACGCGCCGTCATCGAGTTCAACCTCTACCGTGTTTGGATCGGTGAAGCGGGCGAAACCCTTGACCATGTCGACATGATTGCGGGTGAACTGGTGCTCCAGCACCTCGACCTCGTGATCAAGGGTCAGATGCAACCGCTTGCGCAGATCCTCGGCGGTGATGTTTTGCTTCACCCGGTACGAACGTCCGTAAAATTCGCGCTCGCGCCAACCCGACAGGTTGAGCGCGGTCTCGCGCAGGGTCTTGCTCGGGATTGTGCCGGTATGCACCGACACACCGCCAACGCGCCGCCCCTTCTCGACAACAAGCACGTTCCTGCCGAACTTGGCTCCCTGGATCGCGGCGCGGCGCCCACCGGGGCCGCTGCCGATAACGATCATATCGTAATGACGCATTGCGGACATGATGCCACCACCCCCTTCACAAAGCGGATAAAGAAAAGATCAAAGTCCAGTAAATATCAAGGAAATTCTGGTTTATCCACAGCATATCCACAAACCGGACTCCGAAGAACGCCTTGCAAGACTTGTAACCGATCGATGGTTGATAAACTGTAACATCGCCTCTTGGCGTCCACTCGATAGGCATTCAGCCCGGTGGAGAGTGGAAAAATAGATCGGATTTTCCGGACAAACTCTTGTCAGGGCATCAGCACTGGCGCAAAGCTTCAGGGAACCCAAGGGGAGGACAAGCGGTGAGTGGCGAGACCTATGATTTCATCATCGTCGGAGCCGGTTCCGCCGGCGCGGCACTGGCCAACCGGCTGACCGAGAACGAACGCAACAAGGTTCTGCTTCTGGAAGCCGGCGCGAAAAGCCATTTCTATTCCCGCTTTCCGGTCAGTTTCGGACTGCTGATCGATCATCCCACCGCGAACTGGCGCTACAGCTCACAGCCCGAGGAAGGTACCGGCAACCGGCGGATCCCGGTCCCGCGCGGCAAGCTGCTCGGCGGATCGAGCTCGATCAACGGCCTTGTCTTCGTGCGCGGTCAACCGCTCGACTACGACACCTGGGGACAGCTCGGCAACCGGGGCTGGAGCTTCGACGACGTGCTGCCGGTCTTCAAGCGCATGGAACATTACGAGCAAGGCGCCGACGAGCTGCGCGCCCAGGGCGGCCCGCTCAGGGTCAGCGAGGCGACGGATGAAGGGCCGTTCTACGACGCCATCCGCTCCGCGACCCGGGAACTCGGCATCGCCCACAACCCGGACTATAACGGCGCCAGCCAGGAAGGCATCGTGCGCACCCAGACGACGATCAGCAACGGCATCCGGCAAAGCACGGCGCGTTGCTATCTCGACCCGATCGCGCATCGCGCCAATCTGCGGATCGAAACCGGCGCCCATACCCACAAGGTACTGCTGGAGGGCACCAGGTGCACCGGCGTGCGGTACGAGCAGAACGGCCAAATGGTCGAGGCCATGGCGGCCAAGGAAGTCATCGTGTGCACCGGAGGGGTCGCCTCGCCCCAGCTGCTCGAACTGTCCGGCATCGGCCGTCCGGAAGTGCTGAAGGCCCACGGCATTGAGGTTAAGCATGAGCTTGCGGGCGTCGGCGAGCATCTGCGCGACCATATCAACGCCCGCATCCAATATCACATGAAGCGCACCGAATTATCCTACAACAAGCGGATGCAGGGCATCGGTCCCGCCTGGCAGGTGCTGCGCTATATTTTCCAGAAACGCGGCTTCATGACACTGCCCTCGGCCCCGATGCTGGCGTTTCTGAAGACCCGGCAGGACATGGAAACGCCCGATATCCAGATGCATATCGTGCCCTATGCGGTGAAGAACCCGAAAAAGCGCCAGTTGCACGATTTCCCGGCCATGACCATCGCCTGCTACCAGCTCCGCCCGGAAAGCCTGGGTTCGATCCATATCCAGTCCTCCGACCCGAAGGAGCAGCCGGCGATCAACTTCAACTTCCTGTCCGACCAGATCGACCGCGACGCGATGACCCTCGGGTTCCGCCGGATCCGCGAGATCATGAACACCGAGGCGATGAAGGATGTGCGCGGGGATGAATATTCGCCGGGTACCGAGGTCGAGACCGACGAGCAGATCATGGACTATATCCGCCATAACGCCGAGACCGCCTATCATCCGATCGGTACCTGCCGCATGGGCCAGGGGCCGGGTGCGGTGGTGGACGAAAGACTGAGGGTGCATGGTCTGACCGGCCTCAGGGTCGCCGACGGCTCGATCATGCCAACCATGGTGTCCGGCAATACCAACGCCGCCTGCATCATGATCGGCGAGAAGGCATCGGACATGATCAAGCAGGATCACGCGGCCGCATGACCAGGAACCTGCATCCCGCGGACGCCGACAGTCCCGACCGCCGACCCGCGCGCCGACTTGCCGGAGATTGAGGTCATTGCCGGACGGCATCCGGCCGGGTCCGTGGGCGGCGGCGCGCCGCTTCGGGTCCATCCGGTCCGGGTGGCCTTCGCTTTCCCAAGGCCGAGCTTGCCGAGAACGGTGTTTTACGAACGCTTTCACGCGGCGATCGACCGGAGCCCCTTTCTGGCGCAAGACCCGGCCTCGGCCGATGTCCTGTTTCCCGAAGAGGACACGGCCATCGAGACCAACTGGCCGCGCTATGGGGACCCGGCATCGGCTTTCGCGCGCGGCACGTTCAACCGGACGGTCTTCTGGGAGGAGTATTCCGGCTATATCGATGGTCTGAAACAGCGCCCGGAGGCCATGTGCATTCTCTGCATGCACCCGGACCTGGCGATGGCGCGGCGCCTCAGCGGCTGCGCGAGTAAGATGGTGGCGGATATCAACCTGCTGGTGCCCCACCGGGACGAAAACCCCCGCTCCATAAGCATGCCGGCCCTGCCGCTGGTAACGGGCACGGGGGGGAATGCCGAACCGACCGTCCTGGCCTCGTTTCGCGGCGCGAATTCGCATCCGGTCCGCGAGGTCCTGGCCCGAAGCCGCAACGAGCCGGATATCGTGGTCGACCTGCTGGATGCGCATCCCCAGGCCGGCGCGATCGATGCCGAGGCCGGCAAGACCGACCGGGAATATGCCGGCCTGTTGGCGGCGAGTTCCTTCGCATTCGTCCCACGCGGCGACCGCGCGTTTTCCTACCGCCTGCTCGAGGTGATGTCCTTCGGCTGCATTCCGGTCGTGCTGGCCGACGGCCTTGTGCTGCCCTTCGACCGGCTTATCGACTGGGGCGCCTGTGCGCTGCATGTACCGGAAGCGGAAGCCGGCACGGTGGTCGAGCGGATCCGCGCGATACCGCCGGACCAGGTCGCGGCCATGCGGCACAACGTGATGCAGACCTATCGCACGCATCTCGACGGGTTTGACCGGATTTGCCGGGCCCTGATCGCCGAGATATCGATTCTGCACTCAACATCGCCTTAAGGGAGGGCGGCGGCGCCCCTTCCCGCTACGGCTTCAGCGCGGGAAGCGTCTCGCGGATGGGGTCGGCGCCATCCCAGGCCCGGCAGATCCGCTCCATCTCCGTGAACTGATAGCGCCGGTAGTCGTTGAACTCGGCAAATTCGATGCAGGTGCCGTGATGGCCGGAGGTCTGGTAGTAGATGAAACCGCCCCGCCCGGCGATGTCGCCCTCCTGGCCCACCGTGAGCCCCTGACCCGCCGCCGCCGCCTTCGCCGCCCCGTAGTCATCCGGCCAATAGGCGACGTGCTGAAGGCCTTCCTGGCCGGCATCCAGAAAATCCTTGTAGAGCGAGGGCGTGTCGTTGCGCTGCTGGATCAGCTCGACCTGGGCGCCGCCGGAAAAGGTCAGCGCGATCGACATCTCCAAGGCCGACGGCCGGCCCTTGTAGCTGAAGGACGCCAGCGGCACCTTGTCGATATAGAACCAGGGCCCGACGCCGTTCACCTCGTGCCAGTATTTCATCGCCGCGTGGATGTCCTTGACGACATAGCCAAGCTGCCTCAGATCTCCGAATACCCGGCTCATTCAGTCTCTCCGAACAAAATCAGGGGAAATGCAGGCGTCAATCCGCCGCCAGGATCGCCTCTTCCAGGGTCGCCAGGGTCTTCTCCGCGAACAGCCACATGTTGCGCTCGCGGTCGGTCAGTCCCGTCTCCAGGGTCAGGACCCGCTCGACCGGCCCGGCGACGGCGATGCAGGTATGGCCCGACGCGTCGCCATAGCGGTTGCCGGTCGGCCCGGCGGCTCCCGTCTCCGCCAGCCCCCAGAAGGTGCCAAGCCGGCCCCGGATCGTCGCCGCCGCCAGCGCCGCGTAGGGCTCGCTGGAAGACCGCATGCCCGGGTGGTCGTTGAAGTCGATCTCCAGCAAGGTCTCACGCGCCCGGTGCGTGTATATCACGCCGGCGCCCATGAAATACGCCGAGGCGCCGGGGATCGCCAGAAGCGCCGCCGAGACCAACCCGCCGGTCGAGGATTCCGAGACCGCGACGGTCTGCTTACGCTCCTTCAGAAGCGCACCCACCTTCTCTGCCATTGCTGTCAGGCTGGTCATGTCTTGATTCCTTCAAACGGGTTGCGGCGAATGGCTTTTCCAGGAGAAAACTATCGCACTATGCTGCACAGCCAAGACTAGCGGGAGATCCGGGCATGGCCAAGGTTTCGTATCAAATCTCCAATGCCGAGCGCGACGCCTATAACCGGGACGGCGCGATCGTGCTGCGCCGCGTGGTGGACCGAGAATGGCTGGACCGGCTTTCGGATGCGATCGAACGCGACATCGCCAAGCCCGGCCCCTATTTCCACGGGTATGTTCCCGAGGATGGCCGGGGACAGTTTCACGGAAACCTGAAAATCTGGCAGAACGACCCGGCATTCCGCTCGCTTTGCCTTGAGTCGGGTCTGGCGGAGATCGCCCAGCAGATCTTCCGGTCGTCCAAGGTCAACCTGCTGTACGACCAGTTGTTCGTGAAGGAACCAGGCACCGTCAACCGCACCCGCTGGCACAATGACCAGCCCTACTGGCCGGTTACCGGCTATCAGGTGGTATCGTTCTGGTTCTCGCCCGACCCGGTGACGTCGGAGACCGGCGCGCTGGAATTCGTGCGCGGTTCGCACAAGTGGAACCGCTGGTTCCAGCCAGAGAGTTTCGGCGCCGGCTCAAAGGGGCCGCAGTCCGGCTACGACATCAATCCCGCCTATGAGAAGATGGTGGATGTCGAGGCCGACCGCTCCGCTTTCGACATCGTAACCTGGGATCTCGAGCCGGGCGACATTTACGTCTTCCACGCCATGACCGTGCACGGGGCCGGCGGCAACCAGCGCAACGACCTGCGCCGACGCGGCTACACTGTGCGCTATACCGGCGACGACGCGGTCTATGACGATCGGCCCGGGACCAGCAAGCCGCTGCACGACCTCTCCAAGCGCACCGGTGACCCGATGGACGGGGAGAATTTTCCGGTGATCATCGACGGCCAGCGCGGCTAGACCCTCGGATCGATCGGCGTCACACGCCCCGCCGCGTCCTCGATCACCTGGGCGGCGTCGAGACACAGATCCTCCCGATAGCGCGAGCCGATGATCTGCACGCCGCCGGGCAACCCGTCCCGCAATCCGGTACAGACCGCGACCGAGGGCAGACCCAGGAGGTTCACGCTCACCATCAGAACCTGCGCCCTGAAGATCCGCTCAACCTCGGCGCGGGAGCCGACATCCTCGTTCGGCTTGAATGGCCGTATGTTCGATACCGGACCGACGACGAGGGGATAGCGCTCCAGGAACTGCATCCAGGCCCGGATCAGCCGCGTGCGCTCCCCGACCAGACGCATATAGCCGGCGAGATCCACCGCCGGCGCGAAGCTTTCGAAATGGTCGAGCGAGCGCACGATGTCGGCCGAGCCGATCTGGCGCATCGCCTTGCCCATGATCGCCCGCGTTTCCGCCGTGATCAGCCCGGCCCAGACCTCGCCGCAACGGGCGATCTCCGGCGGATCGACCCGGTCCACCTGATATCCGGCTTGGCTGAGCATTCTTTCCGCCCGCTCCAGGGCGTCGGTCACCTCGGGCTCAACCGGCGTGCCGGGCGGGTTCATGACCAGCGCCACCTTCGCCGGCCCCCCGGGTTTCGGCCCGGACAGGGGCGCGGGCACCCACCAGGGATCGCGCGCATCACTGCCTGCCATCGCCTCCAGACCCAAACGCGTATCGGCGACGGACCGGCAGATCGGCCCCTGGGTCGACATCAGCAGCATCAGCGGCGGCCGCTCCTCCTTGGCGGTCGGATTGAAGGCCGGGATGCGTCCCTGGGTCGGCCGGATCGTCGCCAGCCCCGTGCAATAGGCGGGATAACGCACAGAGCCGCCGAGATCGTTGCCATGGGCGAGGCACCCCACCCCGGCCGCGAGCGAGGCGGACGCCCCGCCGGAGGAGCCGCCCGGCGTCCAGTCCGCCTTCCAGGGATTGAGCGTCGCGCCGTACAGCGGATTGTCGGTGTGCCAACGGAGCGAAAACTCCGGCGCGTTGGTGCGCCCGATGACGATCGCGCCGGCCTTCAGCAGATTGTCGACGACCGGCGAGTTCGCATCCGCCACCAGATCCTTCAGCGCCGGCAGGCCGTTCGGGCTGCTCTGGCCGGCGATATCCACATTGTCCTTGATGGTGACCGGCACGCCGTGCAGCGGGCCCAGCGCCGCGCCGCTCGCGACCGCGGCGTCCGCCGTCTTGGCCGCCGCCCGTGCCTCGTCATGCAGGCCGCGCGTGACCGCGTTCAGCGCCGGGTTCACCCGGTCCATGCGCGCCAGATGCGCATCGACCACCTCGGTTGCCGAGACCTCCTTGGCGGCGATCCGCGCCGCGGTTTCGCCGGCTCCGAGCTTCCAGAGCGGTTCGGACATGCTGTCTTCCTCGATTGCGATTGCGCGCTCAGACCGCCTGCTTCACCCGGGGGATCACTTCCTCGGCCATCAATTGCATGCAGTCCATGGCGACGTTCTTTTCCATGCCCGCCCATTCCATCGACAGGATCAGGTGGTTCACCCCGAGCCGCTTGTTGATGTCGATCATCTGCTCGGCCACGTCATCGGGTGAGCCGATCAGGAAACGGCCGCCGACCAGTTCCTCGAAGCCGCCGTCAAGGCTCTCGCCCTCGGGGAGCTGGCTGCTTTGCCCGGTTGCGTGATAGGCGGCGTATTTCTTGGAGACGAAGGGACCGGCGAGCTTGATCGCCTCTTCGCGGGTCGGCGCGACGAATGCCTCGCGGCGCATCGGGAACTCGGTCGGGAACGGCTTGCCCGCCTCGTCCAGCATGCGCTTGTAGACCTCGACCTGCCCCTCCAGCGTATCGATGGTGGTGTGCGGGTTGATGTACCAGCAGTCTCCGTGTTCCACCGCACGCTTCAGCGCTGCGTTGGCGTTGGCGCCGATCCAGATCGGTGGATTGGGCTTCTGAATCGGTTTCGGCCAGCACACCGCCTCATCAAGCTCGAAATGGCTGCCCTTCATCGAGACCACATCCTCGGACCAGAGCCGCTTGATCGCGATCAAGGCCTCGGTCGCGCGCGCGCCCCGGTCCTTCATGGTGGTGCCGAAGGCCCGGAACTCGACCTCCCGGTAGCCGATCCCGACGCCGAAGATCAGCCGGCCGTTGGACAGAATGTCGATGGTCGCGAGCTGCTCGGCGATATCCAGCGGCTTGTGCAGAGGCAGCAGCACAATGCCGGCGTTGAGCCGCGCGTTCTTCACCTCGCCCGACAGCCGGGCCAGCACCGGAAGCTGCTGCAGCGCCTGATAGTCCGGCGTGGAGTAGTGCGAACCCTTGGTGATCGAGGCGTAGCCGAGCCGGTCCGCCATCCTGGCCTGCTCGACCAGTTCCTCGGCACAGGCCGCCATGTCGACGCCGAAGGCGTATTGGCCACGCAACATCACCCCAACCTGGAAGGCCATCCGAAACTCCCGACAAATGCTTTCAAGACCAAAGGACACTAGCCACCTCCCGCGCCCCTGAACAGCCGGAAAGCCCGCGCGGAAGATGATATCGCCGCGATATCCGCGCGCTGGTCGCGCGCGGGCGGCACACCCCGCTTGACAGACCCGCGCCGGTACCGCTATCTGCCGCCTCCACCGGAATGGGCGCGTAGCTCAGCGGGAGAGCACTCGCCTCACACGCGAGGGGTCGCTGGTTCAATCCCAGCCGCGCCCACCACCGCGCTTTCGCAAGAAAGCGCGACCCCATTCGAGATGCTGGAAGGCGAAAGTGGATTGCGCGGCAATCCGCGAAAGCCGTAGTGCTCCAGCCTTTTTCCGGAAAGCTCCACCACTCCGGCCACTTCACCATAAGCACCTATCGCTCCCGAAAACCCGGCGACGTGAAAAAGCGTGCGTGCTATCGGTTAGGCATCACCTGAAAGCCGCGTCGCGCCGGGGAATGTGTCTTGTATGAGTTGCCTCTGAACATCCGGTATGCCGCGAAGATCGCGGAAAAGCTGGGGCTCGCCGCAGAGCAGCTTGATCCGTTTTCCGGCTATCTGCTGTGGATTTCCGACGGGGCGAAATCCGTCTTCGTCGGGGCCGGCAATGTTTCGGGGTATCCGCTCAACGGCGCCGCGATCGCGAACCTGGTGTCCGACAAGACCCACACATATCAACTGCTCACGAAGATCGGTGTTCCGACGCCGCGCTCACAGTTGGTGTTCCTGTCCGACAGGTTCGCGGATCTGCGGCCCGAGGGGCTGGGCCGGCGGGACGGCGTCGCGTTCGCCGAGCGGCTGGGGTTTCCGGTTTTCGTCAAACCGAACGAGGGCTCGCGCGGCAAATACGCGCGGTCGGTCGATGGCGTCCGGGCGCTCGAAAACCAATTCGAGGTGATCGCGCGGGAGTTCAACACCGCCGTCGTTCAGGAGTATCTGCCCGGCCGGGAAGCCCGGCTGTTCGCCATCGACGGGGTGCCGAAATATTACTACGAAAAAGTGCCGGCCACGCTCACCGGCGACGGGGAGAGCAGCATCGGGGCGCTGCTGGACCGGGCTGATGCCGCCGCGTTCGGCCAGGGCCTGCCGCCGCAGGCGCGCGACAATCCGGTGCTGGCCGCGGCGCTCGCCGACCGGAACTACACGCTCGCCAGCATATTGGGTGCCGGCGAGACCTTGGCGTTCTCTGAGGCCGCGAACGCCGCCTCCGGCGGCTCCGCCACGGGCTTTCGAACGACGTTCCGGGCCGAGGAGACGGCGCTTTGCGCCAGGATCTTCGAGGCGACCGGCCTCAGGGTCTCGGCCACCGATCTGGTATCCGCGACAGACCGCCCGAACGCACCGCCCTATGTGCTTGAGATTAACGCCAATCCGACCTTGAAAACCCTGGAGACCCTCGGCGAGACCCGACTGCTCGACGCTCTCTGGACGGAGATCCTCACCAAGGCCTTCGAGACATGAGCGCCGGCCCGGTTCTCGACTTCATCCAGTCCTATCCGAAGACCGGGCGCGGGCTTGCCATGGTCCGCATGAAGCACGCCTTCGGCCGTCTCCTGGCGCGGCACGGCAAAGGCTTCCCGCCGGTGGTTCACATCACCGGCTCGAACGGCAAGGGCAGCACCACGCGGATTCTGGAAGCCGCCTTCCAGGAGGCGGGCCTCAGGACCGGCAGCTTCACCTCGCCGCACTACCTGATGGTGAACGAACGGTTCGGGCTGAATGGCGCCGATGCCCCGGATGAGGAACTGGAGCGGTCGGTTCGGGCCATTGAAAAGATCGCCGCGCGCGAGGCCGGTTTCGGCGGCTTCGAGGTGATGACCCTGATCGCCGCCGATCTCTTCCTGCGCCACGATCTCGACGCCCTGGTCATCGAGGCGGGCATCGGCGGCCGGTTCGACTCGACCCGGCTGTTCGGCGGCGCGATCAGCATCCTGACCTCGGTCGATCTCGAACATACCGAGGTGCTGGGAAACAGCCGCGAGGAAATCGCCGCCGACAAGATGGATATCCTCGGGCCCGGCGGCATGGTCGTCACCGGTTGGCTGGGCGAGGACCTGCACACCTTCTGCCGGGAATACGCCGCGGTGAACGGACGGGTTCTGAACGATCTTACCGGTCTTTCAAGCATCGCCCACGACGCGGATGGCACGGTGACGGTCACGCTCCGGACCGCCGGCGAGCCCATCGGCATGACGTGGCGCCCGGCGATCCGGGCGGACTATTTCGCGCGCAACGCCGTTTTGGCGTTCGAGGCGTTTCGCAGGATCTGCCCGGGTCATTTGGGCCCTCAAGTCATCGCGGACGCCTTCACCAACGCGCTTTCGCGTGTCCGGCTGATCGGCCGGTTCGAGAAGCTCTGCGAGGCTCCGCTGATCTACTGCGATTTCGCCCACACCCCCGGCGCGGCTCGGGAGGTCGTCGAAACCTCCAAGCGGCTGTTCCCAGGCAAAAGGATCACCGCGGTCGTCGGCATCTCCAGCGACAAGAAGCATGACGAGATCACGCGGATCTTCTCCGACGCCTGGAGCACATTCCGGGTTTTCAACGCGCGGCACAAAGGGACCGCGCCGGCCGTTCTCGAGGCCGAGATCCGCGCCCACAATCCCCGGGCGACCGTGCGGCGCTACGGGAATGCCGGGGAGCTGACACGTGAATTGAAGACACATCCGCCGGCCGCGGATGAAGTCACCATCGTCACCGGCGGAATCTTCTCGGTCATGGAATTCCGCCAGGCTGTCCTTGGCGCCGAGGCCGCCGGCCTGCGCTTCTTCTGACGGGCCCCGGTCATTCTCCCATCCGCCCGCAATTGCCTTGCTCCGTGCCATCCCCTTAAACTTCGCGAACCGCCCCACCGCCGAGGAGATGATCCATGGGCAAGGTGCTTTCCGACGACGCGATCACCGGATACCGCGCGACCGGGGCGCATGCGCCGGTGCGGGTTCTCGAGCCGGAACAGGCCGCAGCCCTGCGCGCCGCGATCGAGGGCTTCGAGGCCGAACGGGGGCCCATCTTTACCGAGAACCGCCCGCGTCCGGGCGATCCGTTCCAGGGCTCCTATCGCTTTAAGAGCCATCTGCTGTTCAAATGCCTCGCCGACGTCATCCGCCATCCCCGCATTCTCGACATGGTGGAGGATCTGATCGGACCCGACATCCTCTGCTGGACCACCCACTGGTTCATCAAGGAGGCGCGTTCGCCGAAATACGTCTCCTGGCACCAGGACAGCAACTATTGGGGCGTGGAGACCGACGATCTGATTTCGGTCTGGCTGGCGCTGTCGCCGGCGACCGTCGAGAGCGGCTGCATCCGCATCCTGCCCGGCTCGCACAAGCAGGCGGCCCTTGAGCATGTCGATACCTGGGCCGAGGACAACATGCTGACCCGGGGCCAGACCATCAACGGGATCGACGAGGCCAAGGCGGTGAATCTCGAACTGCAACCGGGCGAGGCCGCGGTTTTCGACTATCGCCTGGCGCATGCCAGCTACGCCAACCGGAGCGCCGACCGCCGCATCGGCATCGGCATCCGCTACATCCCGCCAACGGCACGTCAGGTGGTTGCGGACTGGGATTCCGCCTCCCTGGTGCGCGGCAAGGATCCGTTCGGTCATTTCGAGCTCGAGCCCGAACCGGCGAGCGATTTCGACCCCGCCGCCGTGGCGCTGCACCAGAAGGCCGACGCGATGCAGCGCAAGGTCTACTATCAGGGCGCGAAGCCCGGCCAAGCAGCGGAATAGTTTGGCGCCGGCACGGGTACCTCAGATCGCGCCCGCGATCATGGCGATGCCGGCAACCGCCAGGAGAATGTCCATCAGGCCTCTGAAGGATGCCTCGTTGATCCGCCGCATCAGCCGCTTGGCGATATAGGTTCCCGCCATCAGGGACGAGCCGACGATGAGGCCCTTGATGATGATCTCGCCCGGCATTGCGCCGAAATAGCGGAACGCCGCGACCTTCGAGGAGAACATCGCCAGCGAACTCATCGCCTCGGTGCCGACGAAGGCGCCTTTCGCCAGGCCATAGGCGAGGAAGAAGGGCGTGTTGATCGGCCCGGTATTCGACACGATGCCGGTGAGGTAGCCGATGCCTCCGCCAACCACCGCCAGCATCGCAATCGAGATCTTGAATTCCTTCGCCATGAACCAGCGGCGCAACGGGATCATGAGGATGAAGAAGATCCCGAGACACAGCTCCAGGGTCCTTGGATCAAGCGCCACCATGGTCCGCGCGCCGAGCCAGGCGGCGGGAATGGCCATGCAGGAGAACGCCGCGACGGCACGCCAGTCGATCTCCCGCCACCAGGCGGTGACGCGCGACAGGTTTCCCACGATCGAGGCGACCGCCATGATCGGCACGGCGTTCTCGGGACCAAAGGTCAGGGTCAGGATGGGCAGCAGAATGGTGGTGCCGCCAAAGCCGATGACGCCGGCAAGGGTCCCGGCGCAAAGTCCGATGGAAAGAACCAGAACCCATGTCATCGCGAGCACCCGGGTTGCGAGAACGGCGAGTAGCGCACAGCACGCGGGTTGATGCAACCAGCCGAGGCGGCTCGCCCGGTCTGGTGGCGCGGCGTTTCCCGGCATGACGGCTTGACGGGAAAACCGCGCCTCGCCAGTCTGATGCCGACGAAGGCCGGGGGTGGGCGAGAGATGCTGGATTTGCCTGATTTTGAGGATTCAACGGACATCATGCACGACGGCGCGGCGCTGCGCCGGCGGCTAGAGGATGACGGCTATCTCTTCGTACGCGGCCTGCTGCCGGCGGAAACAGTATTGCAAACCCGCCGCCGTCTGCTTGAGAAAGCCGCCGGCGGCGGCTGGCTCGACACGGCGCATCCGCTCGAGGCCGGGATCGCCGACCCGGCGGCGGCCTGCAAAGATCCCGAAGACACCTACATGCGGGTTTTCATTGACATTTGGCGGGACGAGTCCTTGCACCGGCTACGCACCCATCCCGACATATTGGCTTTTTTCGAGCGGATTTTCGCGGAGCCCGCGTTGGTTCATCCCATGTTCGTCCAGCGCAACATCTTCCCGAGGCAGGGGAGCTTCGACTTCACCACCGGAATTCATCAGGACAAGGTGCATATCGGCGGCGCCACGAATTTCGCCTTGTGGATGCCGATCGGCGACTGCCCTCGCGAGAAGGGCGCGCTTGCCGTGGCGGCGGGCTCGCACAAGGCGGGCATCCTGGAAACCAAGGTCGGCAGCGGCGCCGGCGGCATGGATATCTGTGTCGAGATTCCCGGCGAGTGGGTCACCGGCGCCTTCAGGGCCGGCGACGCGCTGGTCTTCGCCGACACCACGGTGCACCGGGCCCTGCCCAATCGCACCAGAGAGCTGCGGCAGTCCTTCGACGCCCGCTACCAGCCCGCCAGCCAGCCGATCGCCGAGACCAATATGCGCCCCTACTCCGGCTGCGGAACCTGGGAGGAAGTCTACGAAGGCTGGAGTTCGACGGATCAGCAATACTACTGGCGGGCCCGCGATCCCGATGTGGTTGCATTCGACACCAGTCACTACGAACGTCGCGACGAGATGGCCTTCGCAATGGCCGAGCGGGGCGACCGTCAGGCGCGGGACGCGCTGCTGCGGATCATTCAGCGCGATGCGAACCCGCAAAAGCGCGCCCGGGCCGAAGGGCTGGTCCGCGCGCTCGATGGAATGGCCGCGGCGGATTAGCGCCCTCTCGGATCAATCCGGCTTCTATTCCTTGAGCAGCGCGGGCTTCGGCGCCATCAGAGCGACGCAACCGCCTCGAGATCGACGATCCGGCTGCCCGGCAAGGCAACCGTCGCCTTGGTGCCGCCGGTTTCGACGGGTTCGATCGCCAGACGCCCGCCGTGCAGCTCCGCAAGATGCTTGGTCAACGGCAGGCCGAGACCCGTTCCCTCATAGTCGCGGGCAAGATCTCCGTCCCTTTGGGTGAACGGCTCCATAAGCATCGGCAGATCCTCCGGCTGGATGCCGATGCCGGTATCCGAGACCGACAGCTGCACCTCATCCTCGATCAGCGCCCAACTGAAGGTTACCCGGCCTCCCGACGGGGTGAATTTGACCGCGTTGGACGCGAGATTCACCAGGATCTGCACCATCATCCGCCGGTCGGCGCGGAATACCGGCGCCGCGGCCATGTCGTCGACCCTGAGCTCGATACGCTCGGCATCGGCCCTTTGGCGCACCATCCTGATCGTGTCGTCGACCACGCTTGCCAGCTCGATGAGTTCCTCATGCAGTTCAAGTTGCCCGGCTTCCGCCTTGGAAAGGTCCAGGATGTCGTTGATCAGGGTTAAAAGGTGCTGCCCGCTCCGGCTGATGAATTCGGAATACTCGCGGTATCTCTGATCATTGATCGGCCCGAACTGTTCGCTGGCGATCAGATCGGCGAAGCCGAGAATCGCATTCAAGGGCGTGCGCAGTTCGTGACTGACATTGGCGAGGAAGCGGGACTTCGCCTGGTTCGCCGCGTTGGCCTGATCATGGGCGACCTGAAGCTCAAGCGTGCGTTCCCGAACCCGGTTTTCAAGCTCCCGGCGGGTATCGCCGAGTTCCGCCGCGTATCTCTCGCGGTTTCGTTCGAGCCTGTTATAGGCGTCGATGACCCGGCCGATCTCATCGAAGCTGTTCCAATTGACTTCCCGCCGGACACCGCCTGCCTCGGCGCTTTCGATTGCCGTGATCAGGTCGCGGACCGGGCTGATGACTGTCGCGCGAAGCGCCACATGGACGCCGAGGATCAGGCCGGCCGACACCAGTATCAGCAATCCGGTCATCACCGTCGCCCGGCGGTAGAAGCCCGCCCACAGACGCTCGTCCGAGGTTGCGGTGGTCAAGGTGCCCACGGTCTTGAAGCCGGATCTTGTCGCATGCGCGATCGCCTGCGTGATCCGGTGTCCCGGCATGGTATCGGTGATGGGTTGGCCGAAGGACGCGAGTTCACGGCCCTGGGTGTCATGCACGACCGCGGCAACGAAATCCGAGTCGGCCAGCGCCACGGCCAGGGTAAGCGTAATCTGTACCGTGTCGCCCGCGTCCACGGGCCCGGCCAGAATGATGGTCTGGCTCGCGGTCATGCTTTCCTGCTTCTTCTTCAGGGCCGCGCGTTGCGATCCGATCTCGATGAACTCAAAGGCCGCGAAGAACGCGAGATTAACCAGCAACACCAAGGGAATGGTGAGGAGCAGAAACTTTGACTGAAGCGAACGGCGAGCCCAGATTTTCATATCGCCTTATCGCAATAAAATCAGATTCGTGCCAGTGACCCGACCGCCTCGCCTGCGGCGACCGCCGCTTCGAGCGGCCCGCCGGTGTAAAATCGGCCGGTTTCACGATATATTCGATTCGGTGAATTCGGTCTGGATTGCCATGGAGGCCTGGGTTTGAGCGACAACAAAGACATGATGATGCTGCGCTTCAAAACCGCCATCGACCGCGAGTTGAGCCGGTCGGATGATCCCGGCGCCAAGGCGACCCGCCCCCCGTCGTGACGGCGGCCCCGCGCACTCCGCCGAGGACACAGACCACGCCCGACGATAAGATCAAGGAGTAGCCGGTTTTGCTTCAGGCCGCGCGGGGCAAACGCCGCTCGACCAGGCGCGACCAGTAACTGGCCCCGATCGTCAACAGCTCGTCGTTGAAGTCGTATTCCGGATGGTGCAGGCCGGCCGAAGCGCCATTGCCCGCCCAGATATAGCAGCCCGGCTTCTCTTCCAGCATGTAGGAGAAATCCTCCGCCCCCATCGACGGCAGCGGCGCGAGATCGACCTTGCCCGTCCCGTCGGCGATTTCCCGCGCAACTTCGGTGCAGAACGCCGAAGGACCCTCGGCGTTTATGGTCGCCGGATAGCCGTGATGATAGGTCAGCTCCGCCGTCGCGCCATAGGTCGCGGCAACCCCCTCGATGATCCGGGTCAGGCGTTCGGGAAGGGTGCGCTGAACGTCAGGGCTGAAAACCCGGCAGGTGCCGCGCAGAGTGACCTCGTCCGGGATGATGTTGAACGCGGTCGTCCCGGCGTGGAACTGCGTGACGCTGACCACCAGGGCCTGTTGCGGGTTGAGGTTCCGGCTGGTGATGGTCTGCAACGCCATGACGATGTTCGAGCCGACAATCACCGGATCCACGCCCTGATGCGGCATCGCCGCGTGCGAGCCCCGGCCTTGGACGCGGATTTCGAAATTGTCCCGCGCCGCCATCATCGGTCCCGCTGAAACAGCGAAACTGCCGATCTCGATCCCCGGCATGTTGTGCATGCCGTAAACCTCATCGACGGGAAAAAGCTCAAACAGCCCGTCCTCAATCATCTTCTTGCCGCCGCCCAACCCCTCTTCGGCGGGCTGAAAAATGAAATGCACGGTGCCGTCGAAATTCCGGGTTTCAGCAAGATATTTCGCGGCGCCGAGCAGCATCGTGGTGTGGCCGTCATGGCCGCAGGCATGCATCCGCCCGGGATTAGCCGAGCGGTGATCGTGCTCGCCGTATTCCTCCATCGCCAGCGCGTCCATGTCGGCGCGCAGGCCGATCGAAGGCCCCTCACCCGATCCCGCCGTCAGCGTCCCGACGACGCCTGTTCCCGCGAGGCCCTTATGCACCTTGAGCCCCATCGCCTCCAGGCGGGCCGCGACGAAGGCGGCGGTCTGATGCTCCTCGAAACCCAGTTCCGGATGGCGGTGAATGTGCCGGCGCCATTCCGTCAGTTCTTCCGCGAAATCCGCGATACGGTTGATGATCGGCATTGCGGTCTCCGGGTTGGTCCGCGGGCGTGGCGGATCGGGTCGTGGGGCTATTCGGCGGCGCCGCGCCGAAGGTCTTCCATCCGCTTGTTCGACAGCTCGAACAGGCCGACGTTCTTTTCAACGTCGTAGGGCATTTCCTGGTAGCTCTCGGGATCCCACTCGCTGCGCGGGGTGCCGAAGAAGTCGCCGCCGTAGACATGCAGTCCGCCGGTCAGCTTGGTCAGCGGGTTGTGGACCTGATGGATCGCGGTCTCGCCGAGATAGCTGCAATCCTTCTCGTCCATGATCTTGAGACCGAGCTTGGTCAGACCGTCCGTCTCGGACCGGCGGTAGAATGTGTTCTCCTCGCGCCCGGTATAGATGCCGATCACCGCCCACATGCGGTGATCATGCGGCAGCAGGGTCATCTCCGGGCCCCAGATCAGATTGAGCACCGTCAGATCGTCGGACCGGTGGAGCGTGAAAACGCCGGCTCGGTCGGGCTCGCCGATATCGCGCATCAGAGCCGCCGGATCGGCAACCGCGCGGGCGACAACCTCACGCACGGCGCGCTCCTGGTCGGTTTCCTTCATGGCCAGACGGCAATCGGCGCAGAACTTGTCGATCTCGAACATTCCCGGAATCTCCTTGGCACGGAACGTGTTTGGCTGAATGGCAAGCTACAGTTCGGTGTTGTTTCTGTCTACCTGCCGACCGGGGAAACGGGACCGCGGCCCGGGCAATCAACGCGAAGGTCCCTTTCAAGCGCGTGCGGATCGGGCTTGTCAGCACGGCGGCGGCGCGGGATCATCGTCGAACACCCGATCATGGGGAGATGGGAATGGCTCTCGCATATGACGATCCACGCGGCGCCCGCGCGGCGGCGGCGGATGACGAAATCCCCATTCTGGACCTCGGACCACTCCGCGCCGGGGAGCCCGGCGCGCTGGAACAGTTGGCCGCCCAGATGCGCCATGCCTGCGAGAATGTCGGGTTCTATTTCATCGTCAATCACGGCGTGACCGCCGAGGTGATGGCCTCGGTTTTCGAGCAGGCGGCCCGGTTTCACGCATTGCCGAGCGACGTCAAGCAGGCGCTCAAGGTGAACGAGCACCAGATCGGCTACATGCCCTACAAGGGCTATACGTCGCGGTCCTCGCGCATTCACGAGAACACCCAGCCGAACCTGAACGCGGCCTATTTCGTCAAGCGGGACCTGGCTCCGGACCATCCCGACGTGGCTGCCGGCCGCCGGTACCGGGGGCTCAACCAATGGCCGGCCGCCCCGATGCTTCCCGGGTTTCGCGAGGCCCTCGTCGCCTATTGCAAGGCGGTGGAGGCGGCAGCGCTGAGTCTGCTGCCGATCTATGCCAGGGCGCTCGAACTGCCGGACGGCTTTTTCGACGAGTTGTTCCGGGAGCCGCAATATTCCCTAAGGCTCACCCACTATCCGCCGGTTCCGGAAGAGCAGATTGCCGAGAACCAGTTCGCGCTCGCGCCGCACACGGATTCCAGTTTCATGACCCTGCTGCCGCAAAACGACGTTCCCGGCCTCGCCATACGGCTGGCCAGCGGTGAATGGGTGGAACCGCCGGCGATCCCGGGCAGCTATCTGGTGAATACCGGCGACATGATGCGGCGCTGGAGCAATCACCGCTTTCTCTCGACCCCCCACCGGGTGGTCCATCGCGAGAGCCGGGACCGCTATGCGGCGCCGTTCTTCTTCGACTGCGACATCAACGCGGTGATGGAATGCTTTCCAAGCTGCGTTTCGCCGGCCAATCCGGCGCGGCACGAGCCAACGACCTATACCGAATATATGCTCTGGTTCGGATCGCAATACCCGAACATCAAGGCCAAGCCCGGCGAAAAGGTCGCGAAAGTCGACTGAAGCCCCGGCCGCCGATCAGAAATTCAACCGCGCGCCGATCAAGAAATTCTGCGTGAAACCGCGGTCGGTATCCCCATCGAGGTTCAGAGAATCAGTTCCGACCATCAGGGCGCGGTACTGTGCGACAAGCGCCAGACTGGTCGAGATCGCGTAGGATGCGCCGAATCCGAATTGCAGGGCCGGGCGCCAGGTCGCCTCGCCCGTATCGCCGCCGGTCAAGTTCGCGGCTCCCTGATCATCGGTATAGGTCATGCCCACGCCCGCCATGAAATGCGGGGTAATGGGCGACGCATTGGACCAGTCGAACGAGCGGTTCACCAGAAAGGTATAGGTCTCGTTCCGGCCCGTCAGGTCCAGCGATTGTCCCGCCGTAAAGCGCAGCCGCTCCGGATTCGCATCATCGCTCAGGGTCAGTAAGAATTCGTGCCGTGATACGGTCGCTTCCTGCTCACCGAGCGACCGGAAAGGCTCCCGGTCGGTCCGGGACCATTGGGAATTGCTGTCACCAATGAAATACCAAGTCGCTTCCTTGCTGTCTGCCTCCTGCGCGAGTGCAGGCACGTCAAGGATCGAAACGGCGGCGACGACCGCAAAGGCGATTATCGGAAAACGGGGCTTGCGCTTCATCCTCTCAGACCTCCGCCATGGTCGACCACAACGCACCGCCCAGGCAATGTCTCCCGCCCCACCCGCTTCTCTCTCAGAAGCGTTTCACATCGCCGAAACCTAAACATCGAATGGCCGATCCTCAAGAAAAATCGGCCCAGGCCGCTGATCTATAACGGACGATCCTTGAAAGAAACGTTAAAAATCACTTCGTGACGGATCAAACCGCTACCCTTTCGCGAGATGCCGGGCTCACACTATCGTTCGAGCATGCCCATGATTCAGTCTCCACCAGGGAAAGCGGCTTCGACATGGCTTCCATTCCGACCCTAGACGACATCAAGGCCGCGGCCCGGATTCTGAAGGACAGCGCGGTTCGGACCCCGGTTTCAAATGCCGCCTGGCTCGATCAGCGGCACGGGTTCAAGACCTATCTGAAGCTCGAGAACCAACAGGTCACAGGCTCATTCAAGGACCGCGGCGCCGCGGTGAAGCTGTCCGGTCTCACCTCCGAGGAACGTGCGCGTGGCGTTATCGCCATGTCCGCCGGCAACCACGCCCAGGGGGTGGCCTATCATGCCAGCCGGCTCGGCATACCGGCGACCATCGTCATGCCGGCGCAGACGCCGTTCACCAAGGTCGAGCGCACGCGGCGGCATGGCGCCAGGGTCGTACTGCACGGCCGCAACATCGCGGATTGCGCCGAACATGCGCGCGGTCTGATCGCCGAGCACGGATACGTCCTGGTCCATCCCTACGACGACCCCGCCATCATCTCTGGCCAGGGGACGATCGGGCTGGAGTTGCTGGAGGATATCGCGGATCTCGATGCGGTCGTCGTGCCGATCGGCGGCGGCGGTCTGATGGCCGGGATCGCGCTCGCGGTGAAGGCGCTGAAGCCGGACGTACGGCTATACGGGGTCGAGGCGGCGCTCTATCCCTCGATGAGCGATGCGATCAACGGTACACCCCCCACCTCCGGCGGCGAGACCATCGCCGAGGGCATCGCGGTCAAGACACCCGGAGAGATGACCCGCCGGATCATCGAAGACCTCGTCGAGGATATCGTCCTCGTCGAGGAAGCCCAGTTGGAAGGCGCGGTCCATCGTCTGGCCGAGGAGCAGAAGCTGGTGGTCGAGGGAGCCGGCGCGGCCGGCGTGGCGGCGCTCGAGACACTGGCGCCGCGACTCGCCGGAGCCACGGTGGCGACGATCATCTGCGGCGGCAATATCGACTCTCGGGTCTTCGCCTCGGTGCTGATGCGCGGACTGGTGCGGGACGGGCGGCTGGTGCGAATTCGCGAGGAAATCAACGACGAACCGGGTGTGCTGGGACGGATCAGCGGCCTGATCGGCGAGCGCGGCGGCAACATTATCGAGATTTATCACCACCGGCTGTTCCAGGACGTGCCGGTGAACCTTGCCGAGCTCGACGCGGTGGTCGAGACCCGCAATGCCGATCATGTCATGGAGATTCTCGAAGCCCTGGCCGCCGCCGGACTGAAATCCCGGCTGCTGGGCCGGACCGAGGTCGAGGGGCGGACCGTCTGATACGGTCTCAACCGACGCCCGTCACCTCCGCGTATCGGCCACGATGATAGAGCAAGGGCGCGACCTCGTTGATGACTTCCGCGCGCGCGGCCCAGCCGACGATGATCACATGGTCACCGGCATCGTGCCGCGCCTCAAGCCGGCAATCGGCCGCCGAAACCACGCCCTCAAGGATCGGCGCGCCGGTCTCCCAGGTGCTCCAGCGCGTTCCATCGAAGCGGTCGCCATCAAACATGGCGAAATGGGTGGACAGTTTGTCCTGGCCTGCGGCGAGAATATTCACCGCGAAATTGTCGGTTGCCATGAAGGCGTCGAAATTGGTCGAGGATTTACCGAGACAGAACAGAACGAGCGGCGGGTCCAGGGAAACCGAGCTGAAGGAGTTCGCCGTAATGCCGTGCGGCGCGCCGGCGAAATTGGTGGTGATGATCGTCACGCCCGTGGCGAAGGTTCCCATCACATTGCGAAAGTGGCGCTGATCGATCGCCATTGCCGTCTCTCCCGTCGCCACGCCGCGGCTCGTCCAGATCGCCGGTATCGTCACCAACATCGGCGCCGACACGGCCAAGCTTTTCGACCCGAATAGCGTCCCCCACGCCGGCTCATTTATCTCCATTCCCCGATCGCTTTTCAATCGCTAGCGAAACAGCATCCGGCACGCGATCATTTCCAGTTGCTGCACGCGCCAACAGAGCGATGAAATTAGACATTTTTTCAATGAGATAGCGCTTAGTCTTTGCAAATCACCACAAATTCAGTGATAGTATGCGGCAGATCCTGATTCGAGACTGCCGGCTTGCGGTCACCGGGAGGTTGGGCATGTTCGTCTTAATAGGTTGGGTTGTCTTGATCGTTTGCGTGATCGGCGGTTACATGGCCATGGGCGGAAAGCTCGGCCCGCTTTGGCAGCCCTTCGAACTCGTGATTATTGGCGGCGCCGGTGTCGGCGCCTTCATCGTCGCGAATCCGAAATTCATCCTCAGCAAGGCGGGCAAGGGCTTCAAGGCCGCCATGAAGGGTCCCAAATACAACAAGGACGATTATCTCGAACTGCTGAGCCTGATGTACGCGATCTTCAAGCTGGCCAAGACCAAGGGCATGCTGGCGATCGAGTCACACATCGAAAGACCGGAAGAGAGCTCTCTGTTCCAGGCCTTTCCCAAATTCTCCTCGGACCATCACGCGCTTGAGTTCCTGTGCGACTATCTGCGGATGATGACGCTCGGAACCGACAATCCGCACGAACTGGCCGATCTTCTGGACGAGGAATTGGAAACCCATCACGCCGAGGACGCGCAGATCGCCGGGGCCTATACGACCATGGGCGACGGGTTTCCGGCGCTGGGCATCGTCGCCGCCGTGCTGGGCGTCATTAAGACCATGAGTTCGATCACCGAACCGCCGGAGGTCCTGGGTAAACTGATCGGCGGCGCCCTGGTTGGAACGTTCCTCGGGATTTTCCTCGCCTACGGCATCGTCTCTCCGTTGGCCGTCAACATGAACAACGTCTTCAGCGCGGATGCCAAATATATGGCCTGTATCAAGGCTGGTCTGTTGGCGCATGTATCCGGTTACGCGCCGGCGGTTTCCGTTGAATTCGCTCGGAAAATCCTGATGTCAAAGGATCGCCCGTCGTTTTACGAGGTTGAGGAAGCGGTTGCTGCCCTGCCTCCGGTATGATGTTTGCATACCCGGTCTTTCATCCTTTGGGAGACAACACCATATGGGTTCGGAAACGGTGCGGACCTAAGCGAACCGGGGCGCGGAAAACGTGGACGCACAAGCAAGTATCATCATCAAGAAAGTCAAGAAGGGTGGCCATGGCGGCCATCACGGCGGCGCCTGGAAGGTCGCCTATGCCGACTTCGTGACAGCCATGATGGCCTTCTTTCTTCTGTTGTGGCTGCTTAACGCCACCACCGAAGAACAGAAGGTGGCCATTTCCAACTATTTCGACCCGACCGCGATCTCGCGCTCGACGCGAAGCGGCTCCGGCGGCGTGCTTGGCGGAACCTCGATCACCAAGCCGGGCGCCCTTAAAACCGCCTCCTCGCCGCCGATGATCAGCACACCGCAGGTCGCGCGCCCCCAAGCCGAGGATACCGAGGCGATCAATCCCGACTCCGACGACCCGGAGAACATTGAATCCAAGACCGGCAGTGACGCCGACGAGGAAGGCACCATCAGCCAGGAACAGCTTGAGCAACTGCTGCAGCAGCAGGAAGCCCAACGCGAGGCCGCTCAGTTCGCCGAGGCCGAGAAGCTGATCAAACAGGCAGTCGATGAATCCAACGACCCCGAACTTAAGGAAGCCGCCCAAAGTCTCGAGATCGAGTCCGCGCCCGAAGGTCTGCGTATTCAATTGATCGATCAGGAAAAGGTCGCCTTGTTCCCGCTCGGCAGCGCGAACATGGATGAGAAACTGCGCAAGCTCCTGGAAAAGGTCGCCGAGATCATCAAGAAGTTGCCCAACAAGATCAAGATTTCCGGGCACACCGACGCGCGCCCCTTCGCCGCCGGCTCACAGCGCACGAACTGGGATCTGTCGGCCGACCGGGCCAATGCAAGCCGCCGCGCGCTTGAGCAGCTCGGCGTGGCGGAGGACCGGATCGCCCAGGTCGTCGGCATGGCCGACCGTGACCCGATCGAACCGTCCGATCCCCTGGCGCCCGAAAACCGCCGGATCAGCATCATCCTGCTGCGTCAGAACACCAATACCGGCACGGGCGAGGAAGCGGTCGTCGACAAGCTGCCGACCGCCACCGAAACCAGCCTGCCGTCGGTCCGGGCGCAGAGCGACAACAACAACTCAGTAACCTCGGCGATTCCGAGAACCGGCGGCTGAACCTTCTGAAAAAGTGACTGCCGGCCGGCGCGGGGTGCGTTCTGTCACGCCTCGGCATACCGGCGGTTGCGGCGGCCCCTGAAATCGTTCACGATCACCTGCCCGCTCCCAGGCGGGTGTTCCGGCATGCGAGATGGCGAGGCAATGTTCGACGGCACGACGACTCCTCCGCTTGTGTTCTTTCATACCCTGCCCATGCCCTGTCCCTATCTGCCGGATCGGGTCGAGCGCCGGCTGGTCGCGGATATTTCAAGCCGCCGGGGGCGCAGCAGCCATGACGCCCTTGCCCGGGCCGGGTTTCGCCGCACCCAGCATCTTTGCTATCGCCCTGCCTGCCCGAGCTGCAAATCGTGCCTGCCGATCCGGGTGCGCGTGGCGGATTTCGAGTGGACCCGCTCGTTCCGGCGCAGCCTCGGTCGGAACCGGGACATTTCCGGCGAATGGCGTGACGCACGGGCGACACCGGAGCAGTTCACCCTGTTCAAGCGGTACCAGAACAGCCGCCATGCCGAGGGCGAGATGGGCCTGATGGACTATGTCGATTTCGGCGACATGATCGAACGCTCGCCGATCGATTCCCGCCTGCTCGAATACCGGGCGGCGGATACCGGCGATCTGGTCGCGGTCATGCTGGTCGATGTCCAGGACGACGGCCTGTCGGCGGTCTACAGTTTCTTCTCCGAGGAGGCGCCGGAGCGCGGTCTCGGCGTTTTCATGGTGCTGGATCTGGTCCGGCGGGCCGAGGCGCGGGGCCTGCCCTATGTCTATCTCGGCTATTGGATCGCCGAGACGCGCAAGATGTCCTACAAGGCCCGGTTCAGGCCGGCGGAGGTTCTGTTGGACACCGGTTGGACCGATCTGCCCGAGACGGGTCCCATCGCTTCAGCGGCGGTCAGCGCCGGCTCCATCCGAACATAGGTCGCCGTCGGCTTTCGACCGCCCGTCAGTTCACCAGCGCCTGGCGGACCATCCCGCTGGCCTTGGCGAAATCCATGCGGCCGGGATAGCGCTGTTTCAAGAGCGCCATGGTCTTGCCCATGTCTTTCATGTCCCGGGCGCCGATCTCGCGAATCACGTCCTTGACCGCGCTGTCGAGATCCTCGCCTTCCAGCGGCTGGGGCATGAAGCGGCGGATGACCTCCACCTCCTCGCGCTCCTGCTCGGCAAGCTCGAGACGGCCGCCCTCTTCATACAAACGGATCGATTCGTCGCGTTGCTTGACCATGGTCTGCAACAGCGCCAAGACCTCGTCATCGGAGACGCCGTCGTCGTTGCCGTCGGCCCGCGCGCAGATGTCCCGGTCCTTAAGTGCCGCTAGAATCAAGCGGATGGTGCTGACGGCGCATTTTTCCTGCGCCTTCATGGACACCTTCAACGCCTCGTTCAATTCGGTGCGAATCACGGTTAATTTCCCTTTGCCCTCATCCCGCCGGCGCTTCTGCGAGCGCTCGGTACGGCATTGCAACCACTTAACGGTGAATCACCAGCGAAACGCAAGCAATTTGTTAAGACCTTGAAATCAATCAAATATTCCAAAAACATAGGGGTTGACCCTCCGGGCGCCTTAGCGTATCAACCGTGCCGATCAAGGCACACTGGATACCCCCTCATGGCGGACGCTCTGGCGACCGATCCTGGCCACAAGGCCGCACCCGCAAAGCCCGATGGCGCCACCGCCGCCCTGATTCTTTCCGATGGAACGGTGTTCTGGGGCCGCGGCCTCGGCGCGGCGCGGACCACGGTGGGTGAGGTCTGTTTCAACACCTCGATGACCGGCTATCAGGAGATCATGACCGATCCGTCCTATGCCGGGCAGATCATCACCTTCACCTTCCCCCATATAGGCAATGTCGGCGCCAATTCAAACGACGTGGAAACCGCGACCCCGCATTCCCTCGGATTGGTGCTGCGCGCGGATATGACGGACCCGTCGAACCACCGGGCCGAGCGGCATTTCGACGACTGGCTGAAATCGGTGAACCTGCCCGGGATCAGCGGTGTCGACACGCGGCGCCTGACACGGCGGATCCGCGACGGCGGCGCCCCGAACGGGGTTCTCTGCCACGCGCCGGACGGAAATTTCGACATCCCGGCGCTCCGGAAACAGGCCGCCGCCTGGCCGGGCCTCGAGGGCATGGATCTCGCCGCTAAGGTGTCCTGCACCCAGAGCTATGCCTGGGACGGTTCCACCTGGGCCTTCGGCGCCGACGACACCGAGGGATATCAGCCGGCCCCCGCCGTCCGGCACCGGGTCGTCGCCATGGATTTCGGCGCCAAGCGCAACATCCTGCGCAATCTGGTGGCGCTGGGCTGCGAGGTGACGGTGGTGCCGGCCAATAACGCCGCCGAGGAGATCCTCGCCCGCGATCCCGACGGCATTTTCCTCGCCAACGGCCCGGGCGACCCGGCGGCGACCGGCGCCTACGCGGTGCCCGAGATCCGCAAACTGATCGACAGCGGCAAGCCGGTCTTCGGCATCTGCCTCGGCCACCAGATGCTGTCCCTGGCGCTGGGCGCCAGGACCGAGAAGATGCATATGGGCCACCGGGGCGGCAATCATCCGGTCAAGGACCTGACCACCGGCAAGGTCGAGATCACCAGCCAGAACCACGGCTTCGTGATTTCCGAGGGGACCCTGCCCGATGGCGTCGAGATCACCCACCGCTCGCTCTTTGACGGCTCCATCGAGGGGATCAGGGTCACCGGCAAGCCGGTCTTCAGCGTCCAATACCACCCCGAAGCCTCCCCCGGACCGAAGGACAGCCACTACCTGTTCCAGCGGTTCGTCGATCTGATGGAATAGGGGCGCATCTCCTCCATGCCCAAACGCACCGACATCTCCTCGATCATCATCATTGGCGCCGGGCCGATCGTCATCGGTCAGGCCTGTGAGTTCGACTATTCCGGGACCCAGGCCTGCAAGGCGCTGAAGGAGGAGGGGTACCGGGTGATCCTGGTGAACTCCAACCCGGCGACGATCATGACCGACCCGGGCCTGGCCGACGCCACCTATGTGGAGCCGATCACGCCGTCGACCGTGGCGCGGATCCTCGAGAAGGAACGGCCCGACGCGATGCTGCCCACCATGGGCGGGCAGACCGCGCTGAATACAGCGCTGGCGCTGGCCAAGGACGGCACCCTGGAGCGGTTGGGCGTCGAGCTGATCGGCGCCAATCTCGAGGCCATCGAGAAGGCCGAGGACCGGCTGCTGTTCCGCCAGGCGATGGACAAGATCGGGCTTGAATCGCCGCGCTCCTCGCTGGTTTCGAACGACGAGGAGGCGCAGGAGGCGCTGAAGGCCGTCGGCCTGCCGGCGATCATCCGGCCGTCCTTCACGCTTGCCGGAACCGGCGGCGGCATCGCCTACAATATTCAGGAATTCGAGGAGATCGTCCGCAACGGTCTGCGCCTCTCGCCGGTCCACACGGTGCTGATCGAGGAATCGGTCCTGGGGTGGAAGGAATTCGAGATGGAGGTGGTCCGCGACAATGCGGACAACTGCATCATCATCTGCGCCATCGAGAATATCGACCCGATGGGCATCCATACCGGTGACTCGGTCACCGTCGCCCCGGCGCTGACCCTGACCGACAAGGAATATCAGCGGATGCGGGACGCCTCGATCGCGGTGCTGCGCGAGATCGGGGTGGATACCGGCGGCTCGAACGTGCAGTTCGCCGTCAGCCCCGAGACCGGGCGGCTGGTGATCATCGAGATGAACCCCCGGGTCTCACGCTCCTCGGCGCTGGCCTCGAAGGCGACCGGCTTTCCGATCGCCAAGATCGCCGCCAAGCTGGCGGTGGGCTACACGCTCGACGAACTCGACAACGACATCACCGGCGTGACCCCGGCCAGCTTCGAGCCGACCATCGACTATGTCGTCACCAAGATGCCGCGCTTCACCTTCGAGAAGTTCCCCGGCGCCGAGGCGAAGCTCACCACGTCGATGAAGTCGGTGGGCGAGGCGATGTCGATCGGCCGGACCTTCGCGGAAAGCCTGCAGAAGGCCCTGCGCTCCATGGAGACGGGCCTCACCGGCCTCGATGAAGTTGAACTGCCGGTCGATGCGGACGGCGTGGTCGATCGCGCCGGCGCCATCGCGGCGCTCTCGGAGCCGGTGCCCGACCGTCTGCTGCGGGTCGCCCAGGCCTTCCGGCTCGGCCTGACGGTCGAGGAGGTCTATGACGCCTCCTCCATCGATCCCTGGTTCCTGCGCCATATCGCGGCGATCGTCGCCGCCGAGGAGAAGATCCGCGCGGACGGTCTGCCCAAGGATCGACAAGGCATGCTGGAGCTGAAGAAATTCGGCTTCTCGGACATGCGGCTCGCCACGCTGACCGGACAGGATGAGGCAACCGTCGCGTCGGCCCGCCGGGCGCTCGGCGTGACCCCGGTGTACAAGCGCATCGATACCTGCGCCGCCGAATTTCCGGCCAAGACCCCCTACATGTACTCGGCCTATGAGGGCGACGGACTGAACGAGCCGGAATGCGAGTCCGAGCCGACAGACCGGGAAAAGATCCTGATCCTTGGCGGCGGGCCGAACCGGATCGGCCAGGGGATCGAGTTCGACTATTGCTGCGTCCATGCCGCCTATGCGCTGTCCGAGGCCGGCTATGAGACCATCATGGTCAACTGCAACCCGGAGACGGTGTCGACCGACTACGACACCTCGGACCGGCTGTATTTCGAGCCGCTGACCGCGGAAGACGTGATCGAGCTGGTGCGGGTCGAGCAACGCAACGGTACCGTCAAGGGCGTGATCGTCCAGTTCGGCGGCCAGACTCCGCTGAAGCTGGCGAACGCGCTGGAGGTAGCCGGCATTCCGATTCTCGGCACCTCGCCCGACGCCATCGATCTCGCCGAGGACCGGGAGCGCTTCCAGAAGCTGCTCAACAAGCTCGGTCTCAAGCAGCCCGACAACGGCATCGTCACCTCAAGCGATCAGGCCGAGGTCGAGGCCGCCCGGATCGGCTATCCCGTCGTGATCCGTCCGTCCTACGTGCTGGGCGGCCGGGCCATGGAGATCGTCCACGACGTTACCTCATTGCGCCGCTACATGACCCAGGCGGTGATCGCGTCGGGCAAGAATCCGGTGCTGATCGACGGCTTCCTCTCGCACGCGGTCGAGGTTGACGTGGACTGCCTCGCCGACGGCACCCGCTCGCACATCGCCGGGATCATGGAGCATATCGAGGAAGCCGGCATTCATTCCGGCGACAGCGCCTGCTCGCTGCCACCGCAATCCCTGCCGGAAGCGGTGATCAAGGAAATCCGCCGCCAGACCGCGCTGCTGGCCGACGGGCTGTCGGTCAAGGGGCTGATGAACGTCCAGTTCGCGGTCAAGGACGACGAGGTTTTCCTGCTTGAGGTCAACCCGCGCGCCAGCCGCACGGTTCCCTTCGTCGCCAAGGCGACGGGATCGCCGATCGCCAAGATCGCGGCGCGCGTGATGGCGGGCGAGCCGCTCTCCTCCTTCGATCTGCCGACCCGCGACCCGGCCCATGTGGCGGTCAAGGAAGCGGTGTTTCCCTTCGCGCGCTTCCCCGGCGTCGACAGCATTCTCGGCCCGGAAATGAAGTCCACCGGCGAGGTGATGGGGATCGACAAGGATTTCGCCGCCGCCTTCGCCAAGAGCCAGATCGCCTCGGGCACCAACCTGCCCTCCTCCGGAACCGTCTTCATCTCGGTCCGCGACGGCGACAAGCCGGAAATCATCGCTCTCGCGCGCGAGCTGTCCAAGATGGGCTTCCTGCTGCTGGCGACATCGGGAACCGCCCTGACGTTGAAAGAGGCGGGCCTCAGGGTCGACCGGACCAAGAAAGTCCTCGAGGGACGGCCGCATATCGTCGACAACATGCTCTCGGGACATGTGGATCTGGTGATCAATACCACCGAGGGCGCGCAGGCGATCGCCGATAGTTTCAGCTTGCGTCGCACAGCGTTGACCCACAATATTCCATATTACACGACGGTGGAGGGTGCAAAGGCCGCTGTTAAGGCCATAAACGCCATCCGCAAAGGGCATCTTGAAGTTACGCCCTTGCAAACCTATCTAAGCGGGTCCTTCTGACCTCCGGCGATGGGGCCGGAGTGGGTGGCATCGGTGGGGACCGGCGTCGCCGGATGCAGTGTATTCGCTACTAGGTAAGTTTGGGCATTATACGATGGAGAAGGTTCCAATCAGGCGCGAAGGCCTGGAGCGGCTGCAGAGCGAACTAAAGCAGCTCAAATCCGTCGAGCGGCCGGCGATCATCAGAGCAATCGCCGAAGCCCGGGAACACGGGGATCTATCCGAGAACGCGGAATATCACGCGGCGCGCGACCGGCAGAGCTTCATCGAGGGCCGGGTCGCCGAGCTTGAGGACGTGATCAGCCGGGCCGAGGTCATCGATTCATCGATGATCGACGGCGACACGGTGACTTTCGGCACCACGATCAAGGTCGCCGATGAGGATACCGACGAGGAATCGACCTATACCATCGTCGGCCCTTATGAGGCGGACATCTCCAAGGGGCTGATCTCCACCTCCTCGCCCATCGCGCGGGCGCTGATCGGCAAGCGCGTTGGCGATAGCGCCGAGGTGACGACGCCGCGCGGCACCAAGGGCTACGAGATCCTGACGATTTCCGTTTCCTGAGCGTCTGCGCGCGCGCTGATCAATCGTCCGCCTCTTCCACCCGATCGTCGATGGGAACGCCCGGCAGTTGCTTCTTAGTGCGGAACGCGAGCGCGGTCTTGACGTGCGAAACGTTCGGGGCCGGCGTCAACCGGGTGGTCAGGAATTTCTGGAAGGAGTCCCAGTCACGGGCGACGATCTTCAACAGGAAATCGGTTTCGCCGGACAGCATGTGGCATTCACGCACCTCGGGCCATTGATTGACCATTTCCTCGAACGCGACGAGGTCGGCCTCGGCCTGGCTGGACAAGCCGACGAACGCGAAGATCGTCACCGTGAATCCGAGCGCTTCGGGATTGATGTCCGCATGGTAGCCGCGGATGAAGTCCGCCTGCTCCAGCGCCCGGACCCGCCTCAGGCACGGCGGGGCCGAAATCCCTACCCGGTTCGCCAGGTCGACATTGGTCATCCGACCGTTATCCTGCAGATCCCGGAGGATGCGCCGGTCGATCCGGTCGAGCTTTACGCGTTGCATCGTGGTATTCCTTCCCGCGCCGTCCGAGAGTGGCCGGCGGCTGCGGGGAATATAAAGGGCTGCCCATGATGGACGCAAGATTGTTGCGCGATATTGTTATTTTCGTCCGATTCGCATAGGATGCCGCGCTTTTCCACGACGCGGTGCGGCCCGCGACTCTGACTGGCCCGGATATGCCCGCCATAATCCCAAATTGCTGGATTCTCTCCGACGGCACAGCCGGAATGGAGGCTCAGGCCGTCGGCCTCGCCGAGGCGCTGGGGTTGCGGGCGGAGATCAAATCGATCCGCCCCAGCCCTGTACTGCGGGCCTTTCCGGCACTCGCCCGGTTGCCGTTTTTCGCGCCAACGAGCGGGGGCGATTCGCTGGACCCTCCCTACCCGGCGCTTTCGATCACCTGCGGCAGACGTCACGCCGGCGCAAGCATCGCACTGAAACGGCTTTCCGGCGGCGTGACACGGACCATCCACATCCAGGACCCGCGTCTGGCGCCGCGCCTGTTCGACATTCTCGTGGTGCCGGATCACGATCCCACCCGGGGACCGAACGTGATCACCACGACGGGATCGCTCAACCGTCTCAACGACGGGCTCCTGACGCGCGAGGCCGCCCGCTTCACCGATCAGGTCGCCCGCTTGCCCCATCCACGGGTCGCCGTCAATCTCGGCGGCGACACCAGGCAATACCGTGTCGACGCGGCAATGGCGGTCCGGATCGCAGGCAGCCTCCTCGGTCTGCTCGAGCGCGACGGCTGCGGGCTGATGGTCACCACGTCACGGCGCACCGGCACCCCTTTGATGGAGGCGCTCGCCCCGCTCGCCGAGCGCGATGATGCGGTGGTCTGGACCGGAGCGGGCGAGAACCCCTATCTCGGCTTTCTCGGCCTCGCCGATGCCGTCATCGTGACCGCTGACTCGATAAACATGGTCTCCGAGGCCTGCTCGACCGGAAAGCCGGTCCATATTATGCCTCTGGGAAAAGAGCCCCGCCGCCGTGCCCGGTTTCTCGACACCGTCCGCGCCCAGGGTCTGGCACGCCATTTCACCGGCGCGCTAGAATCATGGACCCCAGCGCCGCTCCGCGAAACCGAGCGTGTCGCGGGGTTGATACAGGAAAAGCTCAGGAACGCGGGGATTTTCCCGCAAACCACCGGAACACCGAGATGACGAAACCCACGATCGGCCTGTTCGAAGCCGGCACCTACACACCCGACTTCATCCGCGAGCACGGCGCCCCCGGCGACTGGTTCAAGCGGTTCCTGGGCCGGGTCTCGAACGACGGTTTCAGCTTCCGGGTCTATCATGCTTTCGACGGCGAACTGCCCGGGTCGATTGACGAATGTGACGGCTATCTGATCACCGGAAGCGCCGCGAGCGTCATCGAACGCGCGCCGTGGATGCTGGCGCTCGGCGATTTCTGCATCCGGGCCATGGAGCGCAAACCCGTGGTCGGAATCTGCTTCGGCCACCAGCTTCTCTGTCAGGCGCTCGGTGGCGAGGTACGCGCGGCGGAGGTCGGCTGGGGCGTCGGCGTGCACCGCTACGACGTCCGGGCCACCGCCGACTGGATGACCCCGCCGCTCGGCGAGGTGGCGATGCTGACCTCGCATATGGATCAGGTCGTCGCCCTGCCCGCGGGCGCGACGGTTCTCGCGAGCAGCGAATTTTGCCCCTTCGCCGTTTTGCAGCTCGGCCCGAACGCGATCAGCATCCAGGCGCATCCCGAGGCGACCCGAAGCTGCTTCGGTTCGGTCTACGACATGCGCCGCGAGCGTTATGCCCCCGGACAGGCTGACAAGGCGCTCGCCAGTCTGGAACAGCCGACCGACGAGGATCAGGTCGGGTCCTGGATCGTGACCTTCCTCAACGACCGTATCAGCCGCGCCGATACATGACGATGTCGGTGTCCTTGATGTGCATCAGGGGCAGTTCCTTGGCCAGATCGTTCAGATAGCCGAACACATCCGGCGCGTCGGGCTTGTAGTCGTGCCAGAGCACCACGCCGCGCGCGCCGAGCATCGCCATGGCCTTGGCGGTGTCGCTTTCAACGTAACTGCGGGTATGCGCCCCGTCTATGAATACAAGGTCGACGCTGTCTCTTAGGGGCGTCTCGTCATAGGCCTTGCTGTCCGAGAAGATCTGGCGGATTTTCGCCTCGGTCGGATGCCCTTCGTAATAAAAAGTCGTGAACGCCGCCTCGTCCGCCGCAACGGTCCGATGAAGCTTGTCGTCCGATTCGCCGAACGCGAGGCTCGCCAGATCGTCCGGATGGATGGTGAGCGTGTGGATTTCCGCACCCTCCGGCGCGTTCAGCGCCATGACATGAGCGGTCTTGCCGCTGCAGGTCCCGAACTCGAAAATCCGGCGCGACGATTTCGCAAGGCCCGCGATCACCCAGGTCTCCCGGTCCGACAGCGAGGCCACCACCCCCTCGCCGCCGATGAAAGCGACCGTCGATTCGGGTGCCGGACCATGCTCGGTCATCGCGAAACAGGGATCGACCTCCTCGAGTTTGACCTGGCGGATTGGATAGGAACCGAACGCAAAAGCGCGCCGTTTCTGCCGGCGCAGCTTCAGCATCCGGCGCGTCGCGAGATAGAGGGCAACGGCCGTCACGGCATTGGTGAAGATCAGCAGATAGACGAGCCAGTCGGCCATTGGACAATCCCGATTCAGCCGGCCTCCCTCACTGGCGCCGGGCTCGCGGGACCCTCTTTCGAACCGGGTGCCATGTCAAGCTTTCGCGATGCCGCGCGGGCGGCTTCAGCGCCGACCGAGTAACCGGTTTCTCCCGGCAGTGCCCGGTTGTCCCGCCGCACGAGGCGCACTATCTTCTGGGCCACCGATACGCAAGGGAGACGGCATCGATGACGGAGCATCGCGAGAAAATTCTGATCATCGGTTCCGGCGCCGCCGGCCTGACCGCCGCGATCTATACCGCGCGGGCCAATATGAGCCCGCTGCTGGTCGCCGGTCTGCAGCCGGGCGGACAGATGACCATCACCACCGATGTCGAGAATTATCCGGGCTTCGCCGACGTGATTCAGGGCCCGTGGCTGATGGAACAGATGCAGGCCCAGGCCGAGGCGGTCGGCACCCGGATCGCGCACGATATCATCACGGATATCGACACCTCCGCGCGGCCCTTCCGCCTTAAGGGCGATACCGGCGACACCTATGTCGCCGACGCGGTCATCATCGCGACTGGGGCACAGGCGCGCTGGCTTGGCCTCGAAAGCGAGACCACGTTCAACGGCCGCGGCGTTTCGGCCTGCGCGACCTGCGACGGGTTCTTCTTCCGAGGCAAGGAGGTGATCGTGGTTGGCGGCGGCAATACCGCCGTCGAGGAGGCGCTCTACCTCGCCAATCTCGCCTCCAAGGTGACGCTCGTGCACCGACGTGACGAGCTGCGGGCCGAGCGGATCATGCAGGACCGGCTGTTCCGGCACGAGAAGATCACGGTCATCTGGGACAGCGTCGTCGAGGAAATCCTCGGCGGTGACGGCCCGATGGCGGGGGTCGAGAGCGCGCGGATCCGCAACGTGAAGACCGGAGCGGTCTCCGAGATTCCGGCCGAGGGTTTTTTCGTCGCCATCGGCCACACGCCCGCCACCGAAGCCTTCAAGGGCAAGGTCGCCATGGACGACGAGGGCTACATTCTGGTCGAGCCCGGCACCACCCGGACGGGCATTCCCGGCATCTTCGCGGCGGGAGACTGCGTGGATAAGATCTATCGGCAGGCGGTTACCGCCGCCGGCATGGGATGCATGGCGGCGCTGGAGGCGGAAAAATTCATCGCCGGCCAGGAGGATGCGCGGGCAGCCGCGGAATAGCCTGGCTCCGCCGTCACGCCTTGACGACGATATCCTCGGGCGAAAGCCCCCGGCTTTCCATGTCGGCGATCCGCAGGAAAGCCTCCTCCAGGGCGCGGACATACCGCCTTCAGCCCAAACATCGGCTCAACCTGTCCCGCGTCAGCCGGGACCGCAGATCCTCGGCGTGGGCCGGGTCCTCGGCGATCCGGCGGACTTGCGCCAGATACTCCGCCGCCGTCCCGGTGACGCATTCATCCAGCCCGGCGGTCCGCAGCAGACCCGCCGACATCCGCCAAGCGAAACAACGGCCGGGGCGGCTGACCACCGAAACACCGCACCACAGGGAAAGCGCGGTCGTATGGCCGCCGTTGTAGCCCAAGGGATCAAGGCACACATCGGCGAGTTGATGGCGTCTTGCATGGTCTGGAACCGAAACCCGGCGAGAGACGACGAGCTGGCCCCGGTCCAGCCCGGCCCGCTCGAGCAGGCCTCCGGCGGCCGCGACGGCCTCCCCGTCGTCGCTGGCGAGCCAGAGCACCGCGCGCGGGATACGGCCAAGACAGGCTATCCAAAGCCGAACGGTCTCGAGCGTAACCTTGTCCAGACGGTTGAAGGACGCCATCACGAAAGCGTCCTCCGGCAAGCCCGTCTCGCGCCGGCTCGGCGCCGCGCCGACCGCGAACGTATCGTCGAGCGGCAGGAAACTTCCGGGCATGAAGATCAGCCGTTCGCTAAAGCCCGCCCTGACTTCCGGAGGCACCGTTGTCGCGTCAACCACCGCATAGTCGGTGATCCCGCGGCTCATCGCGCCGGGATAGCCGATCATCGAGACCCGCACCGGCGCCGCCGGGCGCGCGAAGACCGTGTCCCCGCCGCCGATCACGGCGCCGCTTAGATCAACCAGAATATCAATTCCGTCATCACGGACCAAACGCGCCAACCCGGCGGCGGACAGGTCGACGCACGCACGTTTCACATCCGCCGCCGCCGTGACCGGCCCGGCCACCGCCATGTCGGGAACCGGTGTCCGGTCGTAGAGGAAAACCTCGAATCGGTTCTTGTCGTGATGCCCCATCAAGCTGCGGATCGAGAGGCCGACCGGGTGGATCGTCAGATCCGAGCAGACATAGCCGATCCGAAGCCGCCGCGCCGGCGTCCAGGTCCAGGCGGGCCGGCGATCGCGGCTCCAGGCCTCCTCGCCGAGACCCTGTGCGACCCGCCCGAGATACCGCTCGGCGACGGTCAGCGCGGTCGCGGGATCATCGCTTCGCAGCAGAAACTGCCCCGGCGTTTCGGTCGGCACCACTCCCCTGGCGAGCTGCTCCCGCAGCACCGCGTCGACCAGCGGGCGCAGATGTTCGGCAAGGTCGAGACGCAGGCTCTTGCGCAATTCGCTGTACCGGTTGATCAGGATCGCCAATGCCGGGCCATCAAGCGCCAGCATACAGGCTGCTCCGGATTGCAGTATGCCCCGGCCCGTCTCGCCCGCCGCCTCGGGCTTGGCCATGCCGCAGAAAAGGTCGACATAGGATCCAAGACGTTCCGGAGCGCTCAGCACCTCACGCAAGCCCGGATTTTCGAAACCTGTGCTCAAAACTCGATTTTCCCTTGCGCCGGGCGTTTCTCGACACCAGATGAGGATCGGCTTCTGGGCCGCGGTCTATCGCAAACGCCGCGACTCAGGCACAATGTCCCCCCGCCTACATGGACTCAAGACCTTAACGGCCCCCGATGGCCCACGCCTTCCGGAACGGCCGCGCGCCGACCGGCATGGCACCGGAAGACCGACAATGGATTGGGATAAACTCAGAGTTTTTCACGCGGTCGCCGAGGCCGGAAGTTTCACCCATGCCGGCGAAACCCTGAATCTGAGCCAGTCAGCAGTCAGCCGGCAGGTCAGCAATCTCGAGGACAGCCTCAGCACGCCGCTCTTTCACCGGCACGCGCGAGGCCTGATCCTCACCGAACAGGGAGAAATGCTGTATCAGACGGCCCATGAGGTCCTGGCGAAACTGGCCAGCACCGAGGCGCTGATCAGCGAGGGCCGCGAGGTTCCCAAGGGCCCGCTCAGAATCACCACCACGGTCGCCTTCGGATCGACATGGCTGGCGGCGCGGATCGGCGGCTTTCTCGAGCGCTATCCCGATATCTCGGTCACTCTGCTGATCAACGATCACGAGCTTGACCTGTCCATGCGTCAGGCCGATGTCGCGGTTCGTCTGACCCCGCCGAAACAGCCGGACCTGATCCAGCGCCATCTTCGCACCATCCGGTTTCACCTCTATGCCTCGCACGGCTATCTCGCCGCCCACGGCGTGCCGGAAACCATCGAGGATTTGAGTGACCACCGGATCGTGATCTACGGCGACTCACCGCACCCACCGTTCCCCAAGGTGAACTGGCTGCGCGACCTGATCGCCGGCGGGCGGCGGCGCAAACCCATCACAACCATGCAGGTTAACAACTACTACGCCATCTTCCGCGCGGTGAAGGGCGGCGTCGGGATTGCCGCGCTACCGGACTATCTCGCCGCCAACGACCCCGAGCTCGCCCGCATCCTACCCGATCTCGAGGGCCCGCAGACCCCGGCCTATTTCGTTTATCCCGAGGAAATGCGCCATTCCAAACGCATTACCGTGCTCCGTGACTTCCTGATTCAGGAAGTAGCGAAGACGACGTTCTAGCGACGCATCGGCCTCCGACGTCCCCGCATCGGCCCCGCCCTTTTCAGCCATGCAAAAATCGCATGGCGGAATTGCCTTTTTGGGCATGGTGGTGAGCGAGTCGCGGTCCTATCTAGGGGAGATGATTGTTGCGACGCAACAAGATCTCCAGGCGCCCCCGCCTGGATCGAGGGCCTCCGGGCCCCACGTCTCCCAGACGTGAAGCCTCCCTGAGCACTTTGCCCCGTAATCAATAGGTTACGGGGCCATTTTTTTGTCGGATGGCAACCGAACGGTTCAGCTTTCGAACAGTCCCAGGATCGTGGATCGCCCGCGGGAAATGGAGCCCAATACATCTCGCGAAAGCTCCTCGCGGACCTGCGGTGCGGTCAGCTTCGCGGAGTCCCGCGCGATGTCGGCATCAACGATATTCCCCAGGCCTTCGGAATTGGCGTCCATTTGCCGAAGCGCGTTGGCGGTGGATTGCTCAACCGCCCGCAGCTTGGCGCCATAGTAGCCGAGGTTCTGGTTGACCTCGATTTCCGCCGCCTCGATCTGCGTGAGCGCGGCGCTTACATTGGTAAGAACGGGCGGGCGCAACGACATGTCGGTCGCCAGCATCGAACGGAACTGGACATCGATCTCGTTGTTTTGCGGGTCGCGAAGGACCCGGAATTCACCGGTGGCGGTTCCCGTCACATCGGGCGTGAAGAAAAAGACATAGTCCAGGTTCGTGTTCGGGGATCCGGTTTTCTGGACAGTGAATGACGTTGCGGGCGTTGCCGGATATGCAAAGGTGAGGGTCCCGCTTTCCGGCGGGTTCACCGGTTCCTGGTCCTGTGTCACACCGTTATAGATCAGCCGCAACGGTCCGCCGCCATTTCCGGTCGCGGTGAAGGATAGCGAAACCGTACCGCTGACGGCGGGCAGAGTATGGGTGTTGCTGCCGGCCCCGTTGAAGGTGAAGGTTGTGCCGGCATCTGGCGGCGGCGTTACCACGAGGCCCGCCTGGTCCCGGTTGATCAGATTGACGCCGTTTAAGGTGGACTGATTGGCCATCTGGTCGATCTGATCAAGGATCGCATTGATGTCGTTGGAAATGATGGTCCGGCCCTGGGTATCGGCGGTGAAATACTCGACATATTTCGTTTTGAGCACGTTCAACAGGTCGGAGATATTGGTCGCCGCTGTCTCCGCCACCTTGAGGACCCCGGCCGCGGCGCCCAATCCCTGACGCACCGCCTGCCACGCCCGGACCTCGGTCCGAACGCCCTGGGCAATGGAAAAGCTTGAGGCGTCCTGGACGGCTCCAGGTACCTTCAAGCCGGTTCCGACCCTATGATAAATATTTGCGGTGGCCGCCGTATTGGCGGTGAACACACGCGTCGCAAGCAATGTTTCCGGACTGGTACGCGAACTAAACACCAGGAAAGCGCCCCCATGCTGGTATACTCCTCTGAATTCCCAGCAAAATTCGCGCCACGACGCTAAAAGCGGGGCATGGCGGGGGGATGGACTCGGTTAAAATTGCTGAAATGCGTGGATCAGCCGTCGGGACAGACCGGCGGCTAGTCGCGCACCGCTACAAGTCGGCGGCGCTCCAAAGTGTTCTCGCTGTCAAACTCGTCCAGGATTCCCTGGATCAGGTTCTGCTAGGAACGGGTATCCATCGCGGCTTGGATATTCCGCATGCGCTCGGCCCGTGACTGACCATCTCGGTTGGCGGCGGCAACGTCGGAAAACATCGTCACTCCCATTCGTCGGTCCAATACGATGAAATACTGCTCTAACGTTAATTTTTTGTGAATCGTGACCGATCACAATCCGGCTACGTATATTCCGACAGCGCCGAGCCGGCGGAGATGCCGGCCTTGAATGGCGCGCCTGACAATATTGTTCTCGAAAACCGCCAGATTTCAGCTATGAATCGCTGCAGTCCATCTCCCCCCTCGCGAAGGATTATTCCATCATGAGCAAACCAACCTTGTACGGCATCGCCGCCAGTCGCGCGGCGCGTTGTCTTTGGGCGCTGGAAGAGACCGGCATGCCTTACGAGCACGTGAAAACCGTGATGCGCAAGGACACCAACACCCCCGAGTACCTGAAGATCAACCCGAACGGCCGGGTGCCGGCGCTGGTCGACGGGAGCGTGACGCTGTGCGAGTCCCTTGCGATCAACAGCTATATCGTCAAGAAGGCCGGCGGCGACCTCGCGCCGAAGGATCTCGCCGAGGACGCGACGGCGCAGCAATGGTCGCTCTGGGCGATGACCGAAGCCGAAAAGCCGCTTCTGCGGGCCCTGTTCCACTCGCTCGGGATCATGGGACACGAGAAGGATCCGGCGATCGTCGCCGAGTGCCTCGCCGAACTGGAGCGGCCGTTCAAGGTGCTGGAAGCGCACCTGTCGGGTCGGGACTGGCTGATGGGTGGCCGTTTCACCCTCGCGGATCTGAACGTCGCGTCGGTTCTGTCCTGGGCAAAGACGGCGCGCCTGGATCTTGCCGCCTATCCGAATATCAGCCGCTGGCTGGACACCTGCCTCGGCCGGCCGGCCTTCGGCAGGGTCCGCGAGATGCAGAAGGCCGGCTGATCCCGCCGGCTACGCCTTTTTGCCGCGAGGATTGAAGACCTTCGGCTCCACCGGCGGCTGCTTTTGAGGAGGCATGGGAGGCGGGATGATCTCGACGTTCAGGTCGCCCCATTCCTCAAAGCTGCGCCGGTAGAAAGGCTTTTTAAGCTGCACGGTGGAGTCGCGCCGCACGGCCTCCTCGACCGCGTCTTCAATTTTCTCGGCGAGCCGGACGTTCCAAGGCACCACATAGGCCCGGGGCTCCGGATCGCCGTCAAGCCGCAGCCAGAGATAGATCGCCCTGCCCTCGTCAATGCTCGCCGAGATCAGTTGGGCGGCATCGGCTTGGCGTTCATACCACTCGAAGCTTACCGGCTTCGGTTTGCTCAGCACTTCGATGATCTGCAGATAGACCAGCGGCAGGAACAGCACCGCCGTGCCGAGCGCGAGCATGCGCACCCGGGCCGGACGCGGAGCCCATATGGCAATGGAGGCAAGCGCGCCGGCAACCAGCGCGGCGGCGGCGAAGACATAGTAGAGAACGTCCATTACTTGCTCCCCGTAACCAGACGCTTGCGCAACGTGCTGACGCTGCCCGGCACCAATTGGCCTTCCTCGGTCAGGCGAAAGCGGAACGCGGTTTCCTCCTGGCCCCGGCGCCGAAGCTCGACGGTGGTATCCAGGATCTGTTCGGTATCCTCGTAGCGGCGCTTAACGCTGACGACGATGTTCACCGGAATGACGATGCCAACCGGAAGCGGGCCGTACATATGGGCGTTGATGATGTATTCGCCCGCCGGAATGCCGCGGCTGTAGGAGACCTCGTAATTGCGCTCGGTCGCATCGCCCTCGGCGCCGAGATCATCCCGCAGGAGGTTGAAGGTCTGTCCCCCGAGGTTCCAGAACCCGACCGGCAGTTCCCCCGGCGCCTTGACCCAGAGATCCACGTCGTAGGGCATTGTCGCCGGCCAATGCATCTCGACGATGACGTTGCCGGGCGCCTTGTGCTCGTCCGTCTGCTCCCGCACCGGCTGAATATGCGGCAGCAACATGATCACCATTGCGATGAACCCGATCAGCGCCAGCAGGATCACGTCCCGAAAGACGGTTCCCCAACTGTCCTGCTCTTCCAAATGGTCAAGGCCGCGCATTGCCTTCGCCCTCGTCGAGGCAGGCGCTGATCAGCGCGACCGTGCAGGTCACCAGAATGCGATAGTCGATGATCAGCCAGATATAGAACACCGCGCCGACCAGCGTCGTATAGAGCGCCACCGACATGCCGTTGATCAGGGTCGCGACCATGGCGCTGACGTTTTCGACCTTGCCCGCCGCCTCGGGATCGATCCCGGACAGGGCGAGGATGAAGCCGATCACGGTGCCGATGAGGCCGAGGAACACGAGAGAATCGGCGACATGCCGCACCACGACGATCCGGTCGGTCAGCCGAAGCCGCAAGGCCTCGCTTCGTCCGCCCCGGTCATCGCCGCGTTCACGGGCGTGCAGGAGATAGGAGCCGGCCAGTCCGTCCGGATCCGGTTTGCCCGCCTCGATATCCGCCAGCTCCCGGCCATGCCGCCATACCTTAACGGCGCAATGGCAGAGCCCGTAGAGAAACACCAGGAGAATCAGGCCGGACAGCTCACTCAGATGCGCCTGGAAGACGCCGTCCAGCCAGCCCTGCAGATAGGCGGCCACAGCCATTGCCGTCGCCAAAGCGTTGAAAAGCAGAAATCGTGTCAGATGCAGATGGTTGTACCCCATCGACAAATCCCTCTCGGCAGCCTAGCCGGGCACTTTCGCCCGGCCGCCCGCCCACGTCCAGTGGATCGCCACCATCAGGTCAGGCGAGGTTGGCTCTCGTCTTCAGACTGTCGCGCTCGAAACCCGCGATCTGCTTGTAGCGGTTCGACAGATCCTTCAGTTCATCGGAGCTGATGACCGCGTCAATGGACTCGAACGGCTTGTCGCCGGTCCGCTCGAACACCTCGCGCAGGATCGCATCCGGCGGAATCCGTCGGTTCGCCAGGACGACATCGCGGGTCGGTCCCAGCCGGTCGGCCTCATACGCCGTCAGGGCCCCCGCCGGTTTCCCAGGGGACCGCGCCAGATGTCCGGTCAGGCTCCGCACGTCGAGTATCGCCTGGCCCGCGCCGTTGGAGCCGCGCGGATACATCGGGTGCGCCGCGTCGCCGGCAAGGGTGATGCGCCCGAAACTCCAGCGTTCGAGCGGATCCTTGTCGACCATCGGATATTCCAGAATGAAATCGGCGGCCTTGACGAAAGCCGGCACGTCCAGCCAATCAAACCGCATGTCCTTGCAGGCCCAAAGAAAATCCTCAATCGCGCCAGGCCGGCTCCAATCCCCGCTCGGGTCCCGCGGCGGGGTATAAAACTCACAAAGCCAGTTTACCGCCTGACGGCCGGCCTCGTCGATCGCGTCGCGGACCGGGTAAAAGATCACCTTGCCGGTCTCGAGCCATCCGGCATAAGCCATGGTTGCGCCGCCGAGGAACGGTTTCCAGCGGGTGATGCCGCGCCACATCGTGATCCCGGAATAGACCAGCGGGCCGTCATCGGGATGCAGCATCGCCCGCACCGCCGAGCGAATGCCGTCGCAACCGACGAGAACCTCACCAGTGACAGGGGGAAGGTCGGCGCCGGTCTCCGGGTTCTCGAAGCGCGCGACGACGCCGTCATCCGATTGCTCGGCGCCGACGAAACGATGTCCGGTCAGCACCGCGTCACGGCCAAGCCGGGATTGAACCGCCTCGAGAAGCACGCCCTGAAGATCACCGCGGTGGATCGAATATTGCGGCCAGTCATAGCCGGCGAAGCGTCCGCGCGGCTCGGTGAAAATGTGCTGGCCAAAACGATTGTAGAAGGTCACCGCCCGGGTTTCGATACCCCTGGCGGCGATCGCCGGCTCCAGTCCGAGGGCGCCGAGTTCACGCATCGCGTGGGGCAAGAGATTGATCCCCACTCCCAGCGGCTTGATGACAGGGGCGGCTTCATACACCCGGCAGGGGATTCCGGCGCGATGCAGGCTCAAGGCGAGAGTCAACCCGCCGATACCGGCGCCGACGATCACGACACTCATTACATGCTCCTGAGCAGGAAACTTACCCGAGCCGCTACCGCCCGCTCACGCGCCGACATTGCGGCTCGCCGGCAGTTCAAGGCTGACGCAGGTACCGACGCCCAATTCGCTTTCGATCAGCAAGCGCCCGCCATGCCGTTCCGCAAAAGCCTTGGCTAAGGTGAGGCCGAGGCCGGTCCCGGTGGCATTCTTTTCCGTCGTTTCCCGTATCTGGAAGAACGGCTCGACAACTTTTGGCAGATCCGCCTTCGCGATCCCGATGCCCTGGTCACGAACCGAGAACCGGGTCGGCTCCGCTCCCCCGCCTTCGACCGAGACCACGATCTCGCCGCCAGGGGAGGAATATTTGATCGCATTGGCCATGAGATTGATAAGCACTTGCTTCACGCGCAACGGATCAGCCCGCATGGGTCCGACCGTCTCGGCGATGTTCACATTCAGGACGACTCCGTCGCCGAATGCCCTCGGCTGGACGATCGCGCGGCACTCGCCGACCAGGGGAGCGATTTCGAATTCTTCCTCATCCAGATGGATCTCACCGGCCTCGATTCTCGAAACATCAAGGATATCGCCGATGAGATCAAGCAGGTGCGAACCCGCCGTGTTGATATTCTCGGCATAGCCGACATACCGTTCGTTCCCCAAGGGGCCGAACATCTGGTTCGTCAGGATTTCCGAAAAGCCGATGATCGAGTTGAGCGGCGTGCGCAGTTCGTGGCTTATATTGGCCAGGAATTCGGTCTTTGCACGGTTCGCGAACTGCACCTCCGCCATCGCCTCCCGCAACCTGCGTTCGGCCTCAACAAGCTCGGTGATTTCGGCGGAAATCACAATTGTCCCGCCATTGCGTGTCCGCTGGTCGCGAACCAGCAGCCATCGGTTGTTGTCACGTCTGGTCACGAAAGACCCGCCGGGTGACCGGTGCTAGCGCATGTGTTCCTCGAAATAGTCCTCCACCCGGCCCGCGGATTCAGGTGTCAGTCCCTCAGCGATGATCAAACGAACAAATTCCTCGAATCTCATGCCCGGACGCACCCGATCGATGACCGAGGCGTTGATTTCCCGGAACCGCTGATTGAACATGACGATGCGGTCGTCCGGATCACAGAGAATGAACAGCTCGTCCATCCCATCGACCGCCTGCTCGATCAACTCGGCGTTCCGTTCCGCTTCCTGGCGGGCCTGCATCAGCGAGGTGACATCGGCGCCGGTGCCGCGGTAGCCGCGAAAGCGTCCATCCGCGTCGAAGACCGGTGCGGCGCTGTTGGTGATCCAGCGATCGCCGTTTGTCCCGGGCCGGCGGAACACGAACTCTTTGAACGGTTTATGCTGCCGCAGGGTTTCCAGATGCATTTCCCATACACCGTCGGGAAGATCCGGCGGCCCGAGCTCCTTGCGCGTCTTGCCGTAAAACCAGTCGCGGGGATATTTGCTGTACGCCTCGAAATTCCTTGAAATCCAAGTGAAGCGCAGCTGATCGTCCAATTCAAAGAACCAAATTCCGGAAATCTCGGCGAATTCGCTGAACCAGATGTCCTTGAAGGTGTTCAGATCCGAATCCGTTTCGGAGACAAGCCCATCGGGATCAGGAATGGCGGAATGCATGGCTGCTCGCCGCTCTTCGTCCTCGGGTTTATCCATCTCCGGCAATCCCCCCGACGGGAACACATCGCCTCTCGAGGGTTAATCACACCAGAACGGCGGGCCCGCGTCTATATCCCGGGAAGCGCCGGCGCTACAGGCCGCCTCCCAGGATCGTGCGGAAGTAGCCTTCGATACCCTCCTCGCGGCGCCATTGCCTCGGATATCCCAGCGAGACCTCCTCGAAGCGGCAACCGTCGACAATATCGGTTCTTCTGGTGTGCAGATGCCCGGTAACCACGACCAAAGCGCGAAACCGGCGATGCCAGTCATCGGTCAGCACCGTGCCGCACCAGGGCGTGAAACGCGGAATTCTCGGAATCCGGATCAAGTCGGCGCGCATCGGCCAATGATTGATCAGAACGGTCCGACAGTCCGCCGGCAGCGCCATGAGTCTGATTTCCGCATCCCGACACCGGGCCCAACACCACGCCTCGCGGTTCGGGAACGGATCGCAACGCAACCAGATCTCATCGACGCACAGGGCCCCGCCCTCGCGCGCCCAGGAGCGGATATCCGCGCGGTCGACATGGTCGGGCCGGAAACTGTAGTCGTAGAGCAGAAACAGCGGCGCGATCACGACACGCTCCCCATCGGGTCCCGGCAAGGGCCAGTCGAGATAGGGATCCTCGGGCGTTTGCACGCCATGGGCGCGGGCGAGATCCAGCAACGCGCGGTAGCGCGCCACGCCGCGGACCGAGGCCCGGCCCTTGCGCGGAACCGACCAGAGATCATGATTGCCGGGAACCCATATCAGCTTGGCGAAACGCCGGCCAAGCTCGCGAAACGCCAGTTCCTGAAGCTCAAGGCTTTCCGCCACGTCGCCGGCGAGGATCAACCAATCGTCGCCATGGTCCGCGATCTCGAACAAGGCTTCCCGGTTGTGGGGATTCGACAGATGCAGGTCACCGATCGCCAGAAGCCGCATGACCTAGGCCGCGAGGCCCATCTCCTTCCGCAGAACCCGCTCGCAAAGGTCAAGGGTCCGCACGATCTGTTTGGGTTGCACCTTTCCGGTCGAGGCGAAGGCGCGCGCGGCGATCGGGTTGTACTTTCCGATCTCGCATTCGGCGATCAGGCCGTCCAGCCAGCCGCGCAACGCTTGGGCGGAGTCGCCCGTGACTTCCCTTTGCTTCGTAAGCAGTCCGTGCAAAAGCGAAACCAGAGGCACCTTGCCTCGCCAAGGTCCCCGTGTGGGTTCCTCGCCGGGTCGATCCTGAAGCCGGCCCAGGAGATAATGGATGAGACCACACAACAACTGTTCAGCCTGCGGGACCAATGGCTGATCATTTTCTCCCGCCTCTTCCAGAAGGATACGGGCAACGTCCCTGACGAAAGCATGTCGATCAACGGTACCGAAGCGCGGAATTTCCTGGTTCTCGCGGATGCGTCTTGGCATTCAAATCTCCTTAAACGCTAACCCGCGAGGATACTTGAGAGATCGGCCGGCGTGAATCCCTTATGTGTCAGGCGTGCGACACTGGTCATGAACTTGTCCGAAACCCGCCCCGCGGCGCGTTCAAGGCTTGCATGGGTAGGGGAGCGGGCGTAGGTTCTCGCCGTTTTTCCGACACTCCAATTCGAGGCCAGTCATGAGCATTCTCGCCGCGCGGCTAGACCGCGTTAAGACCTCTCCGACCATGGCCATGAGCGCCAAGGCACGTGAACTCAAGGCCGAAGGCCGCGATGTCATCGAGCTTAGCGCGGGCGAACCCGACTTCCCGACCCCCGCCAACGTCATCAAGGCGGCGGAAGAGGCAATGGCTCGGGGCGAGACGAAATACACCGACCCGGACGGCTCTCCGGCCATGAAACAGGCGGTTTGCCGCAAATTCAAGCGCGACAACAATCTCCACTATGTTCCGGCCCAAGTCACCATCGGGACCGGCGGCAAGCAGGTGCTCTACAACGCGCTCATGGCAACGCTCAATCCCGGTGACGAGGTCATCATTCCGGCGCCGTACTGGGTGTCCTATCCTGACATGGTGCTGCTGGCCGAGGGAACGCCGGTGATCGTCGAATGCACCCAGGCGAACCGCTTCATCCTGCAGCCTGGCGACCTGGAGAAGGCGATTACGCCGAAAACCAAATGGATCATCCTGAACAGTCCGTCCAACCCGACGGGCGCCGGATACACCCGCGCGGACATGAAGAAAATCACCGATGTCCTGATGCGCCATCCGCATGTCTGGGTGATGACCGACGACATGTACGAGCATCTGGTCTATGACGATTTCAAGTTCTGCACCCCCGCCGAAGTCGAGCCCGGCCTCTATGAGCGCACCCTGACGGTCAACGGCATGTCGAAGGCGTTCTGCATGACCGGCTGGCGCATCGGCTTCGCGGCCGGGCCGAAGGACCTGATCGCCGCGATCCGCAAGATCCAGTCCCAGTCGACCTCCAACCCCTCCTCGATCAGCCAGGCGGCTTCCGTCGCGGCGCTCGACGGGCCGAAGGATTTCATTCCGGCCAACAACAAGGTCTTCAAGGAGCGCCGGGATCTGGTCTGCTCGATGCTTAACCAGGCCAAGGGATTGAACTGCCCGACGCCGGAAGGCGCGTTCTACGTCTATCCGTCCTGCGCCGGCCTGATCGGCAAGACGACGCCGCAAGGCAAGGTCTTGGAGAACGACGAGGATGTGGTCGCCTACTTCCTGGAAACCGAGGGGATCGCGGCGGTTCACGGCGCCGCTTTCGGCCTCAGCCCGCATTTCCGGATCTCCTATGCAACCGCGACCGACGTTCTGGAAGACGCCTGCCAGCGTATCCAAAGGGCCTGCGCCGCGCTCAAGTAAGGCCGCGCTCGACAGGCATTCGCGACCCCGCCGGGGGATCATCGCAAGGCATCGCCTTCGTGATCCCTCGGCATTTCCCTCTTGCGTCGCTTGATTATCCCTGACGACAATACTGCCGGATCACGCGGCTTCCGCCGGTGTCGGGAGCCATCGTGCAATAACGATCGGGCTCCCATGCCGGGCCCGTCACGGGACAGAGGGAGAAACGCGAAATGGCCAATGCCTCCGGAGGAACCGCACGGTGCGCCGTGCTCGTCGGCCCCTATCAGAGCGGCAAGACCGCGCTGTTCGAAGCGCTTCTGCATGCGACCGGCGCCATTGAGCGCAAGGGAACCGCGACGGCTGGAAATACCGTCGGCGACGCTTCCGATGAGGCGCGCAAGCGCACGGCCAGTACCGAACTGTCGGTCGGTCACGGCACCTACCTGGACGACAAATGGGTGTTTATCGACACGCCCGGCTCGGTCGAGTTTGCCCAGGAGACGCGCAACGCCTGCCTCGCCGCCGATATCGCCATCGTCGTGGTGGATTCCGAAGCCCAGAAAATTCCCGCCTGCGCGCCGATCCTGAAATTCCTCGACGAGCATGACATTCCGCGCATGGTGTTCATCAACAAGATCGATACCGCGACCGACACCGTGCGCGATCTCATGGCCGTCCTGCAGGATGCCTCGGACAGTCCTCTGGCGCTGCGCCACATTCCGATCCGCGATGGCGAGACGATTACCGGCTATGCCGATCTGGTGAGCGAACGCGCGTATGAATACAAACCCGGCGCCCCGTCCGAACTGATCCAACTTCCCGAAACCGCCATGGATCGCCAATCGGAGGCGCGGGCCGAATTGCTGGAAACGCTCGCCGACTTCGATGACAGCCTGATGGAAAAGGTTCTGGAGGAAGTCCATCCGGAAAAATCGGAGCTTTACGAGCATCTGACGGAAGCACTGCAGCACGCGCTCCTTGTGCCGGTGCTGATCGGGGCCGGCGAAAACGACCACGGAATTCAGCGTCTGCTGAAACAATTGCGGCACGAAACGCCCAGCGTCTCACAGACCGCCGAACGCCGGGGTCTGGAGGCTTCGGGTGAGCCGGCGGTCCAGGTCTTCAAGACCCTGCACGCGCAGCATATGGGAAAACTGTCCCTGGTGCGCGTCTGGCGCGGTGCGATCAAGGACGGAGAAACGCTCAACGATCAACGGGTGAGCGGCATCAACATGCTCCTCGGAGCGAAACTGGAAAAGCAGAGCGGCGCATCGGCCGGCGACGTGGTGGCGCTGGGCCGCATGGACGAGGTCAAGACCGGCGACGTTCTGACCCCCTCCGGCAAGGCGCCGGATGGCGCGCTTGCCTGGCCGGAAGCGCTGACCCCGGTCTTCGCGATGGCGATCTCGGCGGCAAACCGCAATGATGAGGTCAAGCTGTCCGGCGCCCTGCAACGGCTGTCCGAGGAGGACACCTCCGTCAGCATCGCGCACAACGCGGCGATGGGTGAATTGATCATCTCGGGCCAGGGTGAGACCCAGATCACCGTGCTGTGCGAGCGTCTCGCGAATCGCTTCAACCTTTCGGTCAACACGGCCCGGCCAAGCGTTCCCTACAAGGAGACCATCAAGAAGCCCGTCGACCAGCACGCCCGGCACAAGAAACAGAGCGGCGGCCACGGCCAGTTCGGCGACGTCAAGGTCAAGATCAAGCCGCGCCAGCGCGGCGCCGGGTTCGAATTCATCGACAGCATTGTCGGCGGCGCGGTTCCGCGCAATTACATCCCGTCGGTCGAGGAAGGCGTAAAGGACTTCATGAAACGCGGGCCGTTGGGATTCGAGGTCGTCGATCTCTCGGTCGAGCTCTATGACGGCCAGTTCCATGCGGTCGACAGCTCCGACATGGCCTTCAAGACAGCGGCCCGGATGGCCATGTCGGAAGGTCTGCCGAAATGCGCGCCGACCCTGCTGGAGCCGGTTCTGCATGTGAAGATCTCGGCCCCGAACGACGCCACCGCGCGCATCCAGCGTATCATTACCGGACGCCGCGGCCAGATCCTCGGCTTCCAGGCCAAGGACGGCTGGAAAGGCTGGGATGAAGTCGAAGCCAATATCCCGGAGTCGGATGTCCACGATCTGATCATCGAAATCCGCTCGGTCACCATGGGAGCCGGGACATACGAGTGGAAATTCGATCATCTCGCCGAGCTCTCGGGCCGGCTCGCCGATCAGGTGATTGAGCAAAGGAGCGGGGCGTCAGCGTGAGGCCGAGCGCCGCGTTGGAGGAAATGGAGATCGACCTCAATGGTTTTGAGAGACGCTTTCACTCTCAGAACGGTGAGGACGGCATTCTCGATTTTCTGATTTCCAAACTGCGGAATCCGACCGGGAGTCTGTTGGAGATCGGCGCCGCGGAGGGCACCGAGAACAACTCCACCCACCACATCAAGAAGGGTTACTCGGCGGTACTCGTGGAGGGCGATCCGCGCAAGGCCCAGGCCCTCAGGCAATTCCTGGGGACGCTGAACCCCAATGCGCCGGTGAATATCCTGAATGGCTTCGTCAACGCGCGAAACATCGCCGGCCTTGCCGAACAGCACTTTCCCGCGGCACCGGATTTCCTGTCCCTCGATGTCGACGGGATCGACGCCTACGTTCTCGACGCCTTGCTTGAGACCGGATACGAGCCGTCGATCCTGTGTCTGGAATACAACTGCTTTCTCAGCCCACGTTCGGTCACCGTGGTCTATGACGAGGCGTTCAGCCGGTACCGCTATCACCCGAATTTCGGCTTGTATTACGGCGCGTCGATCGAGGGTTTGACGAAGATCGCCGAGCGGTATGGCTATCGCTTTCTCTGTGTAGTGCGGTCCGGAACCAACGCGTTCTTTGTCCGTCCCGACCGGCTCGCATCCCCGCTGGAGAGGATGATCGGCCTGCCCTTCGCGTTCAGCGGCGTTTTCTGCCGGAAGTATCGGCGGTCCGGCGAGGAGCTTTGCCGGTTGGTCGTCGAGAGCGGGCTTGAATTTGTTGCGATCGACGACTCCTTCAAAAGCCGCCGCAACCCCGCGTAGGCCTTTCGGAGATCGCCCTCGGATCGCGGCGCCGAGCGGATCGATCTCGTGATTTTGCCGAACTTCCGCTTCGTGGTAGCGTTTTGCCGATGATGGTCCGCGCCAGTCAGGCGGACGGCGCCGACCGTTCAGCTCGGGCCGTACGTGGACGCGATGCGAAAATATGTTCTGACCGCCACGATCCTGTTGCTTTTTGACGCGGGCCAGGCGTTCGCGATCTGTGAGGATGCGCTCACCCAGGCCGATATGAACCGGTGCATGGCGCTGAAGGCCGAGGAGGCCGATGCCCGCCTGCGGGCGATCGCAAGCCAGGCCGAAGCGCGCCTGGGGGACGACAAGGTGGCTGTTGAGGCCTTCAAGCAATCCTCCGAAGCCTGGGGCAAATTCCGCGATGCCGAGTGCGCGCGCATTTCCGACGGTTTTCGCGGCGGTTCAATTCGGCCGCTCGTGCACGCGGCGTGCCTGCAAACCTTGACGGATCATCGCGCCCAGGTCCTGGCCCAGGATCCGGTCGACGGCGCCCTGCCGCGCGAGACGGGTTGGCGCGCGCTGCTCGACCAAGGCACCTTCTGGGATATCCAGGGGCGCCTGGATCTCGATGCCAATTGCGACGGGGTCACCGACACCGCCGTCGCCGGCATCCGCGCCGAATCCGAGAACACGGACGACCGGTTGGTATTCGTGCTCGCGATCAGTGACGGCGCCGGCACCGACGCGGAGCCGAGATCCTGGTCGTTCGAACTGCCGATTGGCGGAAGTGAGCAAAAGGGTCTCTGCGGTCCCCTGATTTCACTCCGGTTGGAGGACGGCAAGCGCGCCTGCCCCCGGCTGCTGATCGACGATGGCCGCTGTAATGTCGTGCGGGTTCACATCAACCCGCGTGATCAGTCCATAGTCTGGGAGCGGAATTAAACATCCTGCGCCGCACCGGGGACTCCCAGAACCGTGGCCAGCTTCCCCATATCGTCGAGCGTCGTTGCTCCGCGCGCCGCGTCCAGCAACACCGCGCATCTGTCCGGATCCGCGACCGTGCCCGTCAGCGTGTTGAACTTCCGCGCGATTTCCGCCTCGGAGAGTGGCGCTTCCGGATATCCGCGCGCGATGTCGGAACGCTCGGAGACCACGCGGCCATCCGCCAGGGTCAAGGCAATCTCACCGGCGTAAAAGTCCGGAAACAGAGCCTCCAGTTCGCCGTGATCGTGCTCCACCCGGGTTACGGCGGCGAGGCGCGCGACTTCGGGATCGGACAGGCGGCGGTCATCGAACAAGTCGATGAAACTCAACGCGCCGCGCGCCAGGCGGACCGGCAGAACGTATTGCGCCGAGTGGCTTTTCAACGGATTGCCGTCGACGCAATGACAGCCCGAGGCGGCGAAGCGCAAGTTTATTGCGAACACCGCCGCCGCATCGACCCGCTCCCGGCGCAGCAGAGTGTCAAGCGCGTCCAGTGCCGGGTGCAGGAACGAGACGCAGGAATACGGCTTGATCGCCAGCTCCATGACCCCGTCCCATTTCTCGCCGAGCCCGTCCAGGAGCGGCTCCTTGGACGGCGCCCGGCTGAAGGCTTCAAGTACCGTGTGCCCCCCGTCGAAAATCCTGTCAGGGCCACCGAAACCACTTTTGGCCAGCATCGCCGCCGTCACCCCGTTGCGCGCGGCCATGCCCATCTGAAACGGCCGTGCATCCTCGTTCGGGTCGTCCTCCCACGCCATCAGCCCGGATGTCTGGAGCGCCGCGAGGCCCAGCGCCCGCACTGTCTGCTCCGCGTTCAGATCCAGCAGATGAGCGGCGGCGGCCGCGGCGCCGAAGGTCCCGCAGACGGCGGAAGGATGAAAGCCGATGGCATAGAGCTGTTTCGGGTCCATTGCCATGGAGACCCGGTAGGTCATCTCGCAGCCCAGCGCGACCGCGGTAAGAAAATCGCCGCCGTTCCTGCCATGCGCCTCCGACAGCGCCAGCGCGGTAGGGACCATGATCGAGATCGGATGCAGGATTGCCTCGGGATGATGAGGCTCCATGTCGCAGGCATAGCCGAGCGTTCCGTTCGCGAGCACCGCGTTCACCACGCCGACCTTTGCCGCGCGGCCGATCAGCGTCGCTTCGGCCGGTCCACCCTGGGTCTCGGCGAAAGCCCCGATCCGGGCGCTGGCGGTGACCTTGGGGTGGGTCGCCGCCACCAGGGTGCCGATGCCGTCGAGGATAAGCGTCCGCGCATAGGCGACGACCGCGTCCGGCAGATCCGCCGGCTGGAAATCCGCGACGAATTCAGCGAGCTTCCGGGTGATCGGCGCACGTGACATGTCTGTAAGCCTCCGTTGAAAGATGATCGGAACGGGCGGCTGGCGCCACCCCTCGCCCGTGCTAGAGTTACGCCGTGCCCACCGTCACCGGTCGTGAGGGAATATTGCGGAGACCGAGGCGGTCCGCGCAAGTCCCGATCCTCGGGGCGCCCGCCCACCCGCTCGAAACAGGAAGTTCATCTTGGCAGACAGTAAATCAGACAACGTTTTCAATGGCGCCGAGGCCATGGTCCGCATGCTGGAAGCGCATGGGGTGCGCCATGTCTTCGGCCTCTGCGGCGACACGACCCTGCCGTTCTATGACGCGCTGTATCGGCTGGATCACAAGATCGAGCACATCCTGACCCGCGACGAACGCTCGGCGGCCTATATGGCCGACGGCTATGCCCGGGTCACCAAGAAGGTCGGCGTCTGCGAGGGGCCGTCGGGCGGCGGCGCGACATATATCCTGCCGGGACTGGTGGAGGCCGGGGAATCCTCGGTTCCCATTCTGGCGATCACCTCCGACGTATCGGTCGGCAGCCGGGGCCACTACCCGCTGACCGAGCTTGATCAGGAAGGTCTGATGCGGCCGCTGACCAAGTGGAATGCCGTGATCCCGCGCGCCGACATGCTGCCCGATATGGTGCGCACGGCCTTTCGCGCGATGACCACCGGGCGCCCCGGCACCGCCCATCTCGGCCTGCCCATCGATGTCCAGCGCGACGCGGTCGATCCCGAGCAAATCTGGGCCAATCCGAGGCACGCCACATATCCCGCCTATCCGGCCGGCCCGGACCCCGACGAGATCGAAGCGGCGGTCGACGCGATCCTGTCGGCGAAATTTCCGGTGATCATATGCGGCGGCGGCATCGTGCTTGCCGGCGCCGAGACCGAGTTCGGCAAATTCGTGGACGCGCTCGATATCGCGGTCGCCACCACCGTGTCCGGCCAGGGCAGCCTTGCCGAAACCCATCCGAACAATGTCGGCGTGGTCGGCTCCAATGGCGGTGTGCCAGCAACCCGGGATCTGGTGCTCCTGGCCGACCTGGTGGTCTTCATCGGCTGCCGCGCCGGATCAGTCACCACCGAGCGTTGGCGGGTGCCGGCGAAAAACGTCAGGGTGGTGCATATCGACTCCGACCCCGAGGTCATTTCCGCGTCCTTCAAGACGGAAGTCGGCGTGGTCTCCGACGCGCGTCTGGCGCTCGCGGCGATGAACCGGTCACTGGCGGCGCGCAAGTCCAAAACCACCGGCTTCGGCGGCGGCGCCGCGGTCGCCAAGGCCCGCAAGATCAAGTGGGACGCGTTCCGACCGCTCGCCGACAGCCTGGACCGGCCGATCAAGCCCGAACGCACCATCGCCGCGCTGCGGTCGGTTCTGGACGATGACGCCATCGTGGTCGCCGATCCCGGCACGCCTTGCCCGTACGTCTCGGCCTATTACGAACTGCGGACCACGGGGCGGACGCTGTTTTCGAACCGCGCACACGGGGCCCTCGGCTATTCGCTCTCGGCGGCGGTCGGCGCGGCGGTGGGCCGGCCAGACAAGAAGGTCGTCTCGCTGATGGGCGACGGCAGTTTCGGCTTCACCTGCGGCGAGCTCGAGACGGTCGTGCGCCTCAAGCTGCCGATCACCTTTATCGTGTTCTCGAATGCCGTCTTTGGTTGGATCAAGGCGGGCCAACGGGCCGGGTTCGGACAGCGTTACTTCTCCGTCGATTTCGACCGGTCCGACCATGCCGCCATAGCCAGTGCCTTCGGCGTCAAATCCTGGAAGGTCGAGGACCCGGAACAGCTGCCATCAGTCCTGAAGCAGGCGGTCGCACATGACGGTCCGACCCTGGTCGACGTGATCAGCCAACCGCTCAACGAAGCCGCCGCCCCGGTCAGCGAGTGGATCGCATGAGGAAAAGGACCCGCATCGGCCTCGGCGGCTTCGGCAATGTGGCGGCGCAGCTTACCCGCGCGATCCTCGCCGAACCCGGCGACGGCATGGAGATCACCTCGATCTCGGCTGCAAATCTGGGCGCCGCCGGAAAACGCGCCGCGAAACTCGGATTGCAGGTGCCGGTCGTACCGGCGGTAGGACTGCCAGAGCACGCCGATGTGATCGTCGAATGCGCGACTTATGATTCCTTCCGCGACATTCTCGAGCCGGCGCTCAGGGCCGGCAAGCATGTGATCGCGGTCAGCGTCGGCGCGCTGGCGGTGAATTTCGATCTCCTGGACATCGCAAAGGAAAACGATGCGACCCTGCATATCGCCACCGGCGCCATGCCGGGCCTGGATATCCTGCGGTCGGCGAGGGAAGGGAAAATCGAGAGCGTCCGGCTGGAATCCCACATCCGTCCCGGCTCCTTCGCCCATGAGGAATATGTGATCGAGAAAGGCATCGACCTCGCCGCCGCGGAGACCGGCCCGGTCCCGGTATTCCTTGGTAGCGCGCGCGAGGCGGCCCGGCATTTCCCGCGCCATTTCAACGTCGCGGTGGCGCTGAGCCTGGCCGGGATCGGCCTTGACCGCACCGAGATCGAAATCTTCGCCAACGGCACCCTGCCCGGAGCCCGGCACACGGTCCGGGTGAAGTCCGACGTGGTGGATCTGGAGATGACCTCGCAGAATTTCCCCTCGCCGGATAATCAGCGCACCAGCCGCGCGGTCGCACCGAGCATTCTCGCGGCCTTGCGCGAGCTCAACGCGTCACTGCGGATCGGAAGCTAGGTGATGCGGCTCTCCAAGCGCGACCAGGCGATGCTCGACGGGGCCGAGGGCGATGCCAACCGGGAGGCCATGGCGGCGCTGGTGCAGTTGGGCGAGGCCTTCGACGCCGAGGATATGGTCGATATCGGCTATGCCCATGTGCATGCCGGAATGGCGATGTATCTGGGCGACGTGGAGTTGATGGAGGATCTGGCGGCCCGCGGCGCCAAAATGGCGGTCCCCGCCTCCACCAACATCGCCAATGCCGATATGGAGGAATGGAAGGCGACACGGGCGCCGGAAAGCCTGGTTCGCCTGCAACGCCGGGCCGAGGGGGCGCACCGTTCCATGGGAACCGGCGGCTGCTTCACCTGCACCCCCTATTGGGCGGGGCACTGGCCGACCTGGAACACCCACATGGCCTCGATCGAGTCCGGCGTGACGGTCTTCTGCAACTCGGTTCTCGGCGCCAAATCCAACCGCGACGGCTTTTTCGCCGTCTATGCCGGGATGACCGGCCGCTACCCGAGGTTCGGGCTGCATCTCGACGACAACCGCAAACCGACGCACGAGATCACGGTCGAGGCCGCGCCCGAGGGAACCACCGACTTCACCGCGCTCGGCTACGCCATCGGCGCCGAGGTCACCAACACGGTGCCGCTGATCCGCGGTCTCCCGCGCCGGCCCAACCTCGACGAATTGGATGCTCTCGGTGTCGGCATGGCGACCTCCGGCGGGGTGGCGATGTTCATCCTGCCGGGCGTCACGCCACCCTATTCCGGCGCCGAGCCGGGGCTCGGGCATGGACTGCCCTCCATCGGGATCCGAGAAAGCGATATTCGCGCGGTCTATGATGATTTCTGCTCCGGGACCGAGACCGGCTTCGACATCGTCCATCTCGGCTGCCCGCATGCCTCTTTCGAGGAGATGAAGCACTATGCCGCATTGCTGGACGGCAGGACCGTCAAGAGCGGGGTCGAGCTTTGGATCACCACCAACCGCACGGTGCGGACCATGGCGCGCGAAGCCGGTCTGCTGAAACCGATCGCCGCGTCCGGCGCCAAGGTGATCTCGGATACCTGTCCGATCTCCTGCCACTTCGCGCGCACCACCTCGCCGGACCCGGCGCTTGGGGTGGAGCCGCCGGCGCTTCGGGCCATCGTCGTGGATTCCGCCAAACAGGCGCGCTACATCCGCGACATGATTCACTGCCCGACCCTTCTGACCTCCACCGAGAAAGCCGTGGAAACGGCGCTCTCGGGACGCTTCGTGCCGCGCTGGTAGGACAGGCAATGACCAGGGAAACGCGCTTTCAGGGGCGGGGCATTGTAAACGGGCGGATCAGCGGCCCGGCCCTGGTCTCCCGCACGCCGTTCTCGTTCCTGGGCGATGTCGACATCCGCACCGGAACGGTGATCGGCGAGCTCAGCGATCTCAGGGGCCGCAACATCGCCGGCACGGTGCTGATCGTGCCCGCGACCCGCGGGTCAGCCGGAGCCTGGCGCTTCCTCTACCAGTTGAAACAGCACGGCACCCATCCGCTCGCCATCATCACCGGTGAATTGCCCGATCCCTCTGTGGTTCAGGGCGCGATCCTCTCCGGTATCCCCATCGTCTCGGGCCTCGCAGACCGGATCGGCAACCAGGTTACCGACGGCTCAACCCTTACGGTCGATGGGGATGGCGGCGTGGTCGAGGTTTTCGAGACGTAGAGAACGCCGGCTCGCCGGACGCTGCCCGCCCTATTCCGCCACTTCGGCCGCGCGTTTGCGCAGGATGAATTCCGGCAGGCTCTGGCCCATGGAATGCTCGTACATCAGGGCGGGCCGGCTCGGGTTGAAGGGGATATTGAGGGCAGCGCGAACCTCTTTTTCCAATGCATCGCGCAAGGCCACGATCTCATCGCCGCTCAGATGATCGGTATAGACGAAGGAGCGGTAGCCTTCCTCGGGGATGCCCTTGTAGTAGTCCGCGGTCGTCGAATAGTCGACCTCGCGGGCGTGCAGCCGGTCGCCGGTCTGAGGCTGGGTGTAGGTCCACACACCCTCGGCCTCCGGATTGGGCACCGCGAGATCGTGATACGGCGTGCCCGGATAGGGCGTGATGACCGTGCAGTCGAAGTCGTCGACCTTCATCTCGATCAGCCAATCGCGGATCGCGCGGATCGACTCCCGTGACTCACCGGGATGGCCGCATGACATCAATGCCTTGATCTTCATGCCGTGCTTGCGGGCGATCTGGACGGCGCGGGTATTGTCCTCACGGGTCGCGCGTTTCTGGATATTCACCAGAATGCGCGGATCTGCCGCCTCGAAGCCGCAAAGCAGCCAGCGGAAGCCGGCCCGGTACATGGCCTCGGCCTGCTCCTCGGTGAACAATTCGGCCTTGATGAAGCCGCGCAGCCGGAACTCTACCCCGCGCTGTGCCTGCAAATCGGCAAGCCCGTTCATCAGCGCCACGATCTGCGGATTCACGTTCAATTCATCATCGTAGAACATGAAACCGGTGAAGCCGTAGCGGTCGTGCAGATCGGCGACCTCCCGGACGATCGATTCATGGCTGCGGGTCCGGATGATCCGCAGAGAGCGGCTGAACCGTCCGCCACAGAAGCCGCAGGCGAACGGACAGCCGAGTTGCGCGATCAGGCTGGTCGCGGGGAAACCCTCGATGCTGTACTTGTAGGTCGAAAGATCGATCAGATGCCGCGCTGGTTGCGGCGTGACTTCATAAAGCTCATCCGTCAGAAACAGTTCGCTCTTGTGATCGTCGCCGTCGATATATTTCGGCGCGTCGTCGCGCAGGGCCGCGAAAATCGCGACCTCGCCGTCGCCGGCGCACAAAACGTCGAAGTTTTCCTCGAGCTTGCGCACCGCCCGGCTGGCCCGTCCGCCGATGCGCTTGGATTTAAGCTCCTGCGCGCGGCCGGAATACGCCAGCGCCACATGGGCGCCGCCAAGGATCAGTTTCAGGTTCGGCCGCAATTCGCGGATCCGGTCACGGATCTTGAAGACACTCGGCAATTGCGGCGTGGTCACGGTAATGCCGACGGCGTCGTAATCGACCTCGGAGACCGCGTGGCCGACCACATCCAGAAAATTGGCAATACCGGACAGGTCCAGCACCTCGACCTGATGGCCGGCCTGCTCCAGAACAGCCGCGATCTTGAGCACGCCGAGGCTGGGAAACACACGGTCATCCAGCAGAAACTCGGATGGCGGAATGATCAGGCAAACCCGGAGCAGATCAGCCACCCGGCTCATCCAGGGGGCCTGATCAGGCGCCAGTCTGCGGCGCGTACGTGAAACAGTTGCTTCTGTCATCAAGTCTCGATCTAGTCGCGACGAAACGGAAAATGAGACCTCTCTTACCAGGAACGCTCGATTTTTGCCACGATGTTCGGTATTGCAGAGCCCATGATACATCGGGCGCCGGAGCGACCCGCGGGCGCCCCGCCACCGACACCGCCACGCCGTCCGGAGAGCCTTTCTGATGAGCGCCAACACCACGGACCCATCCGGCTCTTTCGCGACCCCTGAACAGGTGCTGGCCTGCGCTCCGGTTCTCCGCGATCTGCGCCGCTATGCCACGGAGGATGTGGAAACCGTCAAGGGATGGTTGCAGGCCGGCCCTCGGGCGGTGATTTGGAGCCTCCTTGATGCACAGGCTCTCGCCGGCGTGCGGGGCAACGTCATGGAGATCGGCGTCTTCCAAGGCCGTACCTTCGGCCTTTTGGCGTCATCGCTTGTCGACGGTGACCGCGCGGTGGCGATCGATCCTTTCGGCTCGGACGAACGCCGCGACGCATTTATCGCAAACATGAAGCGCCTCGGCCTTGCGGAGCGAACCGATCTTCGATGCGTGACCTCCGTAGTCTTCGCATCAACGCCCGAGCGGGACGAACTTGCGGGCACGATACGCTTTCTCAGCCTCGACGGAGCTCATGACCAGGAGGCGGTCGCGATCGATCTCTCAATCTCCGAAACCCTGCTCGGCGGTAGCGGGATCGTCGCCTTCGACGACTTTTTCAATCCCTGGTATCCCGAGGTAACCGCCGCGCTGTTCGAGCATCTGGCCGCCGGTTCGGCTCTCGTGCCGTTTGCGATCGCCGTGAATTTCGGCCCTCCGTCACGCGGCGCCAACAAACTGTTTCTCAGCCGTGCAGGAGCTGCCGACCGGTACCGGGAATGCCTGCGATGGGCGCTGCCGAGAAACCTGCGCAAAGGCAGGCATTGGCAAGGAGCCGAGGTGGACGTCTACGATTTCGAGAACGGAGTCTTCAAACGCGACCCGTTGCTCGCGATCGAATCCGACACCCCATGAAACCGGCGAGCGCGCCGACGGTCGGTGAGGTCCTTGACGCCGTGGAGGCGGCGATCGCGCGCGGCGAGATCGCCCGCGCCGAAAGATGGTTGGCCGAAGTGCAGGCGGCCGCACCTCTCCATCCGCGGGGGTATCATCTCGCGGCCTTCATACACCGGGCCGCCGGCAAACCGGGACCCGCGATCGATCAGTTGCGGCGGAGCCTTGTGCTGCACCCGAACAATCCGGTCGCGGCGAGCCAGATCGGCGTTCTGCTGCGCGACCGGAATGATCTGGCCCAAGCGCTCGAAGCGCAAATTCATGCAAACCGGCTTGCTCCCGGCCATCCGGACCTGTTGTACAATCTGGCCAATATCCAGTTCGATGTCTCCCGGTTCGCCGAGGCGAAGAAGGCGCTGGCCCAAGCGCTGAACCACGCTCCCCTGGATCAGGACAGTCATCGCCTGCTGGCCCGGATTCGGCTGGGGCTCCGAGACTTGCCGGGAGCAGAGACCTCGGCACAGTGTTCAGTAATTCTCGCTCCAGGCTCAACGAATGCTTATATCACCGCCTCCACGGTCGCTTGGGAGAATGATGAGCGCACGCTCGCGTGGCGCCGGATCAGCCGGTCGCTCCTCACCAATCCGCTGACTTCGGACGGACTTGCCAACAGAGTCCGGCAAGCGCTTGAGAACGGAAGGGACTGGGACGCGATAACCACCTCCCGCCGCGCGGTCCTCGCCTCACCCGCCAATCTCAGTCACGTTTTGGATCATGCCGGCGCCGTCTTGGCGGGCGACGGCCGTCTTTGCGATTCCTGGAAATGGGCGCTGTGTCTTTCGCGTATGGATCCGGGCATCTTCGGGACACTGACAGTCTTCCGTGACGTTCGCCTTGAAGAGCTGTTCAACCCGGAAAAGCGTCCGCCGGCGTTGGCATTCCGGCTTCCCGACAACCGCGCACCGGCCGCCACCGAGAACCACCCGTTTCTGCTGACTGTACGGAACGCGACCGTCTTGCCCCGATCGCAGACGGTTCTGACCGCCGATGGGGCACTGTTGCACGACGGGATCTCGCCGCCTTTATTTCCGACGGGCCTCCACCCTGGAAACACCGTGTTCCACAGGACACCGCGCGGGCAGGCCGTGGCGCGGAAAATCAATCCCGCCTTAAAAGTGAAGGAGGCGGTCCTGCTCGGGGTTGGGAGCGGCGGGAATTATTACCACTGGCTGATCGACTACCTGCTCCGGCTCTACACATTATCGATGCATGAGGCCTCTCAAACCGCGTCGGCGCCGCTCCTGGTATCGGATGACTGTCCCGCGCCGATCCTGGAACTGGCCGGCCTGCTCGAAATCGGTAAGGACAGATTGACAATCGTACCGCGCGACGCGCCCTGCTTGGTCGAGACCCTTCATGTCCCCGCCATGCCGTCCCTGGCTCCACCGTTTCTGGCGGATGCGCTGGGCTGGATCAGGACCCGTCTATCTGGAGCTTTCGCCGAGTCATCAGGCGGCGAGCGGGTCTATTTCGATCGGCGCGGTGCGAAACAACGGCAATTGCTGAACGCCGATGCGGTGGAAAGCCTCCTGGCCGGCCAGGGCTTTCACATCTCCACCCCGGCTCCCGACTCGATCCGCAAACAGATCGCCGCAGTCTCGCAAGCACGGACGATCGTGTCCGTGCATGGCGCTGCCCTCGCCAACATGATCTTCGCGCCGGCGGGATGCGAGATTGTCGAGCTGAGTTACCCGGGCGCTCCCGCCCATCTCGGGATCCTGGCCCGCGCGCTGGGCCATGGCTACAAATCCATCACCTGCAGCGCGATACCCGTGGCCGGTCTCAGACCGGGCCGCTGGAACCTAATTGCCCCGATCTCGGAATTGTCATCGGCTCTCCAGCCCCGGAGAGCGCAATAGGCCCCCGCCCCTCCTTGTCTCCCGAAGCCTGGTCCCGCACACTATCATCCTGGGTTCCCGGCGAGCGGAGGCAAGGATGCCCGACAATCAGACGCCACCCACCCTGACCGAACGTTTGAGCGACGCCATGCCGCTGGCGATCGGCCCCGTGGAATTGGGGCGCCGGCGCGTCGGACTGGTCATCGTCGACGAGGTGAACGGGTTCGCCACAATCGGCGCCGGAAATCTGGCGCCTCCGGTCGAAAACCCCCAGGTCACCGCGATGGTACGGGAAACCGATCGTCTGGCCCGGGAATTCACGGAGCGCGGATGGAAGATCCTGGCCTTTCTTGATACCCACGTGCCCGGCAAGCCGGAGCCGCCATACCCGCCGCATTGCGAGGCGGGGACGGGCGAGGAAAACCTGGTCCCGGAACTGGAATGGCTCGAGAGCGATGCACATACCACCCTGGTGCGCAAGGATTGTATCAACGGCTTTATCGGAGCAATCCGGCCCGATGGCTCCAATGCGGTGGTCGATTGGGTGACGGCGAACCGGCTTGAAACCGTGCTGGTGGTCGGGATCTGCACGGATATCTGCGTGATGGATTTCGTCCTGACGGCCCTGTCCGCCCGCAATCACGATCTGATGCCGGGGCTTGAGGAAATCATCGTTCACGCGCCGGGTTGCGCGACCTATGATCTGCCGCGCCCCGTAACGGTGGAACTGGGCCTGCCTGAGAGTCTGGCTCATCCGGGCGAGGCCACGCACTATATGGGGCTTTATTTCATGGCGTCGCGCGGCGCCGTGCTGGCAAATGCCGTGCGCTTCGCTGACTAGAGGGTCAAACGACCGATGCCAAAATTCAAAATACAGCCCATCGACCATCGCGCCGCCTGGACGGTTTCGGAGCTTGGCGGCAGGGACGCGATCGGCATCGATCTTGAGCCGCGGCATGTCCGGGCGCTAGAGGATGGATTGGCGGCGCTCAACAAGGCGGCGACCGGGCACGAGGAGATCACCCGAGAGCGGTTTCCGATCGACGCGATCGCCGACGATGTGGCGGCATGGCGGTCGGAAATGCGCGAGGGACGCGGGATCGTCATTCTGCGCGGCCTGCCGGTTACCCGCTATGATCCTGAGGATCTGAAACGGCTCTATCTCGGCCTCGGCAGTCATCTCGGCCGGCCGGTCTCGCAAAGCAACATGGGCGACCTGATCGGCGAGGTGGTCAATATCGGCGGCAAGGACAAGCGCGAGCGCGCCTATCGGAACAGCCGCGAGCTGAAGCTGCACACCGACCGCTGCGATCATCTGGCGATGCTATGCGTGCGGCCGGCAATCGAGGGCGGGGTGAGCGGCTATGCGAGCGCACTCACCATCCACAACATCATATCCGGGAATGCCCGGAACTCCTGGCTCTGCTCTACCGGGGCTACCACCATCACCGTTTCGGCGAACAGCCGCCGGGTGAGCCGCCGGTCACGGCCGAGCGCATTCCGATCTTCTCGGTCACCGACGGCGTGCCGAGCGTGATCTATATCCGCGGCTATATCGATCTCGCGGCCGAAGAAGGGCATGTCACGCTCAGCGAGGACGAATTGCTGGCGTTGGACACGATGGACGAGATCTCCAACCGCCCCGAGGTCCGGCTGAATTTCGTTCAGCAACCCGGCGATATCGTGCTCACCAACAATTGCCTGCTGCTGCACACCCGCACCGCGTTCGAGGATGCCGACGACCCTGCGCTTCGCCGCCTGTTGCTGCGGCTCTGGCTGCGCGAGGACGGCCGCCCGATGGCGCCCGGTGTGCTGCTCCACAAGGGCACCGGCGGGATCGAAAAGCGCGAGGGCAAAGGGACCTACTACCGCGGCCAGACCGCGGCATCCTGACCGGGCTTACCCGTTCAAACCGGCCTCTATCTCCGTCGCCAGAGCCCGCGCGCGAACTGCCTGATCCTCCGCCATACGCGCACAAAGCCCGGTGTACTGGGTCGGATCCAGCAGGCCGTCGATCTGGGCCAATGACATATGCGCCGTCACCCGCGGGTCCGCCGCCAATAGAGCGCTGAAGCCTCCCGTCTGGCTCGCCGCTTGGGCGGCGTCATAGACGATGTCATGCGCTTCCTGGCGTCCGACATGCTCGCCGAGCGCAAGCATGATCGGCTCGGCCATGATGAGCCCTTCGGTCAGATCCAGATTGGCGCGCATCCGCTCGGGCTTGAGGACCAGTCCTTCCGCAAGGATGCGCACCCGCTCCAGAGTATCGCCGAGCAATCCGCAAACCTGGTTCTGGGCATGCCGGATCATCAGCGAGGTCTGTCGGTTCGCCTCGTGCTCGGTCATCACGGTTTCCAGCGCCAGCGGCACCATGGTGCGGATCTGGGCGGCATAGGCCATGATGTCTTGCGACATATGCGGGTTGCGCTTCTGCGGCATGGTGCTGCTGCCAACGGTGCCGGGGGAGATCGGCTCCTCCACCTCGCCGAATTCCTGTTTCATGCCGGTATAGATCTCGTTGGCGAACTTTCCGCAGCTCGCCGCCAGGAGCGCCAGCAGCATGATGTGCTCGGCCAGGTGGTCCATGATGCTTCGGGCCGGGACCGCCATCGCGGTCATGTCCAAATGCTTGGCCATGCGGGCCTGAACCTCCAGCCCTTCCTCGCCGAACGACGCGACGGTTCCGGCGGCGCCTCCCAGCAATGCCTGGAAAACCCGGGGCTCACACTGGCGCAGCCGCTCCACATGGCGCGCGAACTCGTCGATCCAGATCGCGACCTTCAAGCCATAGGTCGCCGGCACCGCGTGCTGGCCGTGGGTGCGTCCCGGCAGGGCCATGTCCTTGGAGCGCTCCGCCAGATCCGCGAGCGGGCGCAGGATCGCGGCGATCTGGCGCAGGAACACCCGGTGCACCTTGCGCAACTGCAGAAGGTCCCCGGTCTGGGTGATGTTCTGGGTGGTCGCGCCCCAGTGGACATAGTTGCCGGCATCGCCGTCACAGATCCGCGCCAGCTCCCAGACCAGCGGCACCAGGGTGTGCGCGGTGCGAGTGAAGCCCTCGTTCAGCCGGTCGCGGTCGAACAATGTGAGATCGCATTTCGAGACGATCTCCTCCGCCGCCGCGGCGGGAATCATCCCCAATTCCGCCTCGGCCTTGGCCAGCGCCGCCTCGACATCGAGCCAGGCCTGCCAGCGCGCGTCCAGGGTCAAGAGCGCATTGACGCCGGGATCGGGGACCCGGTGGGAGGTGGGGTTATCCTTGCTCATGGCGGTGTTCCTTTTTCAATCCCTGGCCTAAATTTTTCCCGTCGCCCTGGCGAAAGGCAGGGCCATGGCTCGCTTGGTCCGGAAAAAATTGCTGATCCGACGACCGATCCTAAAAGTATCATCCGCGCTAGGCCCTGCCTGTCGCCAGGGCGACGGAAACAGGGTTCATAGTCTGGACTCTGCCTTGTCCGGATTCCGCTTGCGCAGCAGCAAGCGGATCTTGCCGTCCATGCAGAGCTCGTCGCGCTGGTTGTGCACCGTGGCCCGGAGCACGATGACGCCGGTCGTGCGGTTCGGCTCCAGCGCGATCGTCTCCAGTTGCGGGTAGGTGGTGTCGCCCCGGAACACCGGCTTGCCGAAGCTCGCCTCGATCCCGACGATGCCCATGATCGAGTCCTCAACCAGAAAGGGAAAATCGCCGGCCCCCGGCGCCGCCTGGATCAGCACGTGCATGCCGTGCGCCAGAAGATCCGGATAGCCATGGGCCCGGCAGAACTCCACGTCGTAGTGGATCGGGTGATTATCACCGCTGGCCGCCTGAAAGGCCGCGAAAATGCCGGAAGTCTGGGTCCGCGAGGCGATGTAGAAGGTCTCGCCGATCTCGAAATCCTCAAAATAGCGCTGTTCTTTGAATTTGCGGCGGTCCATTCCCCGGGCTCCTCTTCTTGCGGGCGGTCTCGAAGCTCATAGAAGCGATTGGCGCGCCGCCGCGCAATCCCGAACGCGATGATGCGCGCGCCAAATAGGTCCCTCAGGTTTTGGAGGTGGGAGGCGGGCAGAGAAGCGCGCTATGCTTGGCCAAGAGAAAGCCGGAGCGTCCATGACCGAGATCCGCCCCTTCACCATCGCCATCCCGGACGAGGATCTGGACGATCTGCGCCGCCGCATCCGCGCCACCCGCTGGCCCGAGGCGGAAGCGGTAAGCGACTGGTCGCAGGGCGTGCCGCTGGCCTATGTCCGGGAGGTCGCCGCCTATTGGGCCGACGGATATGATTGGCGCCGGGCCGAGGCGGCGCTCAACCGCTTCGATCAGTTCATCACCGAGATCGACGGCGTCGATATCCACTTCATTCATCAGCGCTCGCCTGATGCCGGCGCCTTTCCGGTGATCATGACCCACGGCTGGCCGGGGTCCGTCGTCGAGTTCCACAAAGTGATCGATCCTTTGACGAATCCGCGAAATCATGGCGGCACCGCCGCTGAGGCGCTGCATCTGGTCTGCCCGACATTGCCGGGCTACGGCTTCTCCGGCAAACCGGAGAAGTCCGGCTGGGGGATCGAGAAGATCGCGGCGGCGTGGGCGACGCTGATGGACCGTCTCGGATACGGCACTTTCGGGGCCCAGGGCGGCGATTGGGGCGCCGCGGTGACAACCCAGATCGGCCGGAACGGCGGCAATTGCGCCGGCATTCATCTCAACATGCCGCTCGGCGCGCCGACCGGACAAGCCCGCGAGAACCCGAGCGCCGAGGACACGGACGCGCTCGCCGCTTACAAGTACTATCAGGATTGGGATTCCGGCTATTCCAAGCAGCAGAGCACCCGGCCACAGACCCTGGGTTATGGGCTGGCCGACTCACCTGTTGGGCAGCTTGCCTGGATATTGGAAAAGTTCTGGGCCTGGACCGATTGCGAAGGTCATCCCGAAAACGCTCTCGGCCGCGACGAGATGTTGGACAATGTCATGCTGTATTGGCTGACGAACTCCGCCGCGTCGTCGGCGCGGCTCTACTGGGAAAGCTTCGGTAAGATCCGGGGCAAGGGCAGGGTCGAGGTGCCGACCGGCGTCGCCTCCTTCCCCAAGGAAATTCTGCGGGTACCGCGCGGCTGGTGCGAGGACCATTACAACATTACCCACTGGACGCAGATGGACCGGGGTGGGCATTTCGCCGCGTTCGAGCAGCCCGAGGCTTTCGTACAGGACGTCCGGCGGTTCTTCGCCACGGTCCGATAGAGATAGAGGAGGAAGCGATGAGCGGAACCGGCGTTCTCGCGGTCTGGAACAACAGGCGCAAGGAAGACGAGGCCGATTACGAGAACTGGTATCAGAGCGAACATCTTCCCGAGCGACTCGGCGTGCCTGGTTTCCTGCGCGGGCGCCGGTACCAGGCGGTGGTCGGCGATCTGGAGTTTTTCACCTGGTACGAGGTTGCCTCGCCGGCGGTCCTGAGATCAGCGCCCTACAAAAAATGTCTCGAAAATCCGACACCATGGACTCAGCGGATCATGTCGGGAACCTTCACCGACACCAGCCGCACGGTGTGCCGGCGCCAGGTTCTGTGGGGCGAGGTGTTCGGGCCGGCGGCGGTCGCGATCCGGCTGCCGGGGGCGCTCGATCCGGCACAGGCCAAGACCGCTATCGCCGGCTTGCTGGACGCCAGAACCCTCGCCCGGGCCGAGCTTTGGACATCGGACGAGCAACCCGGCGAAGGCGCGATGGCCGAGGAAGCCATCCGTGGTCCCGACGCCAAGATCGCGTCCTGCCTGCTCTTGGAATTCCTGCGTGATCCCGATGCGCAGGCCGCCGCCGACAGGCTGAACGGCTCCCTTGCGGGCGCCAATCTCGGGATCTACCGGCTTTTGTGCGAGCGTACGCCCATCGGATGAACGATAAGGTGTGAAACCTTTTTATTGATGTTTCAAACATGAAAAAGCTATTCTGATAGAAGATGAATCATATCTCTATCGGGTAGTTGCAATGATTACCGCCGCTCAAATGCGGGCTGCCCGCGCGCTCTTGGGAATCGATCAGAAAACACTGGCTGAATTGTCGGGCGTGTCGGTGCCCACGATCCAGCGCATGGAATCGAGCCAGGGCACGGTGCGCGGGGTGGTGGATACCTTGATCAAAGTTGTCGAGGCTCTGGACCGTGCCGGTATCGAGCTGATTGGCGAGGGCGCGCCAAGCGCGGGCCAAGGCCGAGGCGTGCGCCTTCGGGACGCGGCGAAACCATGAATTCGTCAACGCCATCCGGCGGATCCCGCGGTCCGTCCTTTCCCGAACTTTTCACGCCGAAGCTGGTGACCGTGTTGCGCGAGGGATATGGACTCGCGAACCTTCGCGCGGATGCCGTTTCCGGTCTGACCGTCGCTATCGTCGCGCTGCCGTTGTCGATGGCGATCGCGATCGCGTCCGGCGCGACACCGGCGCAGGGTCTCTATACGGCGATCGTCGGCGGGTTCCTGGTCTCGACACTGGGCGGCAGCCGCTTTCAGATCGGCGGCCCGGCCGGCGCTTTCATCGTCCTCGTCGCGACGACAATCCAGCTGCACGGCATGGACGGCACGATCCTGGCGACGATGATGGCGGGGCTTATCCTCGCGGTGGTCGGGTTGCTCCGGCTCGGCACCTACATAAAATTCATTCCCTATCCCGTGACGATCGGTTTCACTGCCGGGATCGCGGTGATCATCCTGGCAAGCCAGGTCAAGGAGCTTTTGGGCCTTACCCTGTCCGGGCCGGAGCCGGGCCCGTTGTTGAACAAACTTCCGGTGCTCTTGCAGGCACTGCCGAGCACGGATCCGAAATCCGTCGCCTTCGCGGGCGCGGCCATCGCCGTCATTGCCGGCCTGAAGCATCTGCGTCCGCATTGGCCCGGCATGCTGATCGCGGTCGGCGGCGCGGCGCTGGTAACCGGCCTGTTCGACCCGGGGATCGCAACCATCGGCTCGAAATTCGGCGGAATTCCCGCAAACTTACCCATACCGTCGCTGCCGGATGTCGGGTTCGACAAAGTCGTCGAGGTGCTCCCCAGCGCCGTCGCCTTCGCGCTGCTTGGCTCCATCGAATCACTGCTGTCCGCCGTTGTCGCCGACGGCATGACCGGGCGCCGGCACCGCTCGAACTGCGAACTCGTTGCCCAGGGCGCCGCCAATGTCGCCTCCGGGCTGTTCGGCGGCATTTGCGTCACCGGAACCATCGCCCGCACGGCAACGAATGTCCGAGCCGGCGCGCACGGGCCCGTCTCCGGGATGCTGCATTCCGTGTTCCTGCTGATCTTCGTACTGGTTGCATCCCCGCTCGCCAGTTTCATCCCGCTCGCCAGCCTGGCGGGGGTCCTGGCCGTGGTCGCCTGGAACATGGTGGAAAAGCACGCTTTCGCCATGCTGATCCGCGCCTCGGCCGGAGACGCGGCGGTGCTGCTGTCGACATTTCTGCTGACGATCCTGCGGGACCTGACGGAAGCCATCGTGGTCGGCTTTGCGCTCGGATCAGTGCTTTTCATTCACCGGATGTCCAAGACCACGGCGATCGAAACCAGCACGCCCTTCGTGACCGAGGATCGCGCCGACACCGGCGACGACGGCAGGACACCGTATGACGAGGCGAACGAGAATGATCCCGACATCGTCGTGTACCGGATCTCCGGCGCGTTCTTCTTCGGCGCCGCCGCGTCCATCGGATCGGTGCTGGACCAGATCGCCGACACCCACCGGGCGCTGGTGATCGACTTCGCGGCCGTGCCGTTTCTCGATGCCACGGCCGCCAACACCATCGAGGTTCTGGCCCATAAGGCGGCGCGCCGGAAGGTTGATGTCTATCTCTCGGGCGCCAGCGCGGAACTGCGACAGGACCTCCTTGTGCACGGAATCAAGCCGCCCCTGGTGATCTTTGCATCCGCGATCGATGAAGCGGTCCGCCGGGCCCGGCTCGCGGCGGCTTGACGGGCGACGTGGCGTTTCAATCGGGTGCTGGATAATGCATGTGTCGGTCGAGAGTTGTTTGACCTCGCCCACAGCGATGCGAGAATGTAACCGTACGAGGAACAACGCCGACGGATGGAGGCACAGCATGGCTCTGGCGATGGAAGACATCTCACGCACCTACAGCCAGGACGGCTTCGTATTTCCCATAGACGCGGTGAGCGAGGCCGAAGCCAAGGCGATCCGGGCGGATCTCGAACGCGCCGAGGCCGACGTCGCGGATGATCCGGCGCGGCTGTCCATGGTACGCTCCTATCCGGACCGGCTGATCCCGTCCTTCGACCGGCTGATCCGGAACCGCAATCTGATCAATGCGGTGATCCCGATCCTCGGCGAAAATCTGATGGTCTGGAGTTCCGGCCTGTTCATCAAGGAAGCCAACACCACCCATGTGGTCACCTGGCATCAGGATCTGACCTATTGGGGACTGAGCGACGTCGAGGAGGTGACGGCCTGGGTTGCGCTTTCGCCCGCCAATCTCTCCAGCGGCTGCATGCGTTTCGTGCCGGGAAGCCACACCAGGCAGATCGTTCCCCACAAGGACACGTTCGATAAGAACAACCTGCTGTCCCGCGGGCAAGAGATCGCGGTCGATGTCGACGATTCCGAAGGGGTGGACGTTGTGCTCAAGACCGGGCAGGCCTCGCTTCATCACGGTCATCTCTTCCACGCATCCGGGCCGAACACCACGAACGACCGCCGGATCGGCGCCGCGATCCGCTATATCCGACCGTCCATGAAACAGCGCAGCGGCGACCGCTCCCTCGTGGCCCTGGTCAACGGCGAGGATACCCACGGCAATTTCGAGATCGCCGGGCCGCCGCGCGGCTGGCTCGACGAAGCCGATTTCGAGCTGGTCCGCAGGGATTCCGAAATCAAGCGCCGCGTGCTCTACGAGGGTGCGGAAACGCAAAAAGGACAGCGCTATTAGGGCGCGGCGGCCATGACCGGCAAACCCACCGCCACGGTGATCGGCGCCGGCATGGTCGGCGTCTGCTGCGGACTTTACCTTCAGCGCGAGGGTTATGAGGTCACGCTGATGGACCGTAGCGGCCCGGGCGAGGCGGCGTCTTTCGGCAATCTCGGCAGCTTCGGGATCGCCTCCTGCGTTCCAGCCGCGATGCCGGGGATACTGAAAAAGGTGCCGGGCATGCTGATGGACCCGGAAGCGCCGCTCAAGATTCGCTGGGGCTACGCGCCAAGGGCCCTGCCCTGGTTCCTGCGCTTCCTGGAACAGGCGAAAAAGCCGAATGTCGAGGCGAATGCCGCAGCCCGGCAAAGCCTGCTCGACAAGGTGCATGACGGCATCGACCCGCTTGTCGCCGACGCTGACGCCAAACATCTGATGAACCGGGGCGGCCTGCTGTTCACCTTCGAGAGCGAGGCGGCATTCGAGGGCGCGGCCTATGCCTTCGATTTGCGCCGCCGCAACGGCGTGGCGCTGGATCTGCTGGACGGCAACGAGGCCCGTCAGGTGGAGCCGGCGCTGACGCCGAATGTGGTGCGCGGCATCCGGGTCCCGAACCTGACCCATACCTTCGACCCCCTGCGGCTGGTTCAGGCGCTGGCGGCCCTATTCGAGCGCAACGGCGGGCGCTTCGAGCGCCGCGAGGTCCGCGGTTTTGATATCGGGGAGAACGGCGTGCGCGCCGTCCGAACCGACACGGGCGATGTCCCGGTGGAGACGGTGATCGTCGCCGCAGGAGTCTGGTCGCGGGACCTCGCCCTGATGCTGGGCTCCAACGTGCCGCTGGAAGCAGAGCGCGGCTATCACGTGATGTTCCACGGCACGCCGGTCAAGATGAACAGCGCGATCATCTCGGCCGACCGGTATCTCGCGATCACGCCGATGCTCGAGGGGATCAGGGCCGGCGGAACGGCGGAATTCGCCGGCACCGATGCTCCGCCGCGCTACGAAATCGCGAAGTCCGTGCAGCGCCATGCCGAGGCGTTATTCCCGGGCATTGCGGGAGACCGGACCTCCGAATGGATGGGTCCTCGTCCCTCCCACCCGGATTCCAAACCGGTCATCGACCGCTCACCCCGCCACCGGAACGTGTTCTTTGCCTTTGGTCACGATCATCTCGGCCTGACCATGGGGGGGATTACGGGCAAGCTGATCTCCGAACTGGTTACCGGCAAGGCCCCCAGCGTCGATCTCGCCCCCTTCAGGGTCGGCCGCTTTTAACCATCCCCGGACTGGGTGCTTTGCGCGATCGGGCGCGCTTGCTTTCTATTCCGCCGCCTCGGCCTTCACCTTGCCGCCGCTCAGCACGAAGCCTTCGTAGCCGTTGGCGACGACCTCATTGCATTTCGCGGTATAGGCCTGAACCCCGCCGACATAGGGCATGAAGACCGCTGGCTTGCCGGGGATATTGACGCCCATGTACCAGGAATTGGCTTTCGGATAGAGGGTCGAGTCCGCCACCTCCCGGGTATGGCGCACCCATTCGTCCTGCGCCTGCTCCGTCGCCTCGATCCGAGTAGAGCCGGTGTTCTTCATATGCTCCAAACAATCGGCGATCCAGTCGACATGCCATTGGATCGACAGGATCATCTGGCTCTTCACCCCGGGGCTTTGCGGGCCGGTGACCATGAACAGGTTCGGCAATCCCGCGACCATGATGCCGAGATAGGTGCGCGGACCGCCTTCCCACTGCTGCTCCAGGGTCATGCCGCCATCGACATGGATGTCGATCTCGCGCATCGCGCCGGTCATCGCATCGAAACCGGTGGCGAAGACGATGGCATCAAGTTCGTACTCGCCCTCGGTCGTCTTGAGGCCGGTCGGCGTGATCTCCTGGATCGGATTGGAGCGCACATCGACGAGCGAGACATGCGGCAGGTTGTAGGTCTCGTAATAGTTGGTATCGAGGATCAGCCGCTTGGTGCCGATTGGATGATTATTCGGACACAGAAGCTCGGCCGTCTTCGGGTCCTTGACCGTAGCGCGGATCTTCTCGCGCACGAATTCTGACGCCGTCTCGTTCGCCGCTTCGTCCAGCAGCAGGTCCTTATACGAGAAGAGATAGCTGATCGACCCGCCCTCGCCCCACTTCGCCTCGTATTGGACGCGGCGTTCCTCCTCCGTTGCTTCAAGCGCGTTCTTGGTCGGCGCCGGATAGCCGGCAATTCCGAAAGGCGTATCGAAGGCCGCCGCCCGGCGGTCGCGGTATTCGCGCTTGTGCCAGGCTTCCTTGACCGGATCAAGCGGCGCGTTTCGGGCCGGCAGACTGAAATTCGCGGTGCGCTGAAACACCGTCAATTGCTTGGCCTGGGCGGCGATGTGCGGGATCGACTGCACCCCGGAGGAGCCGGTGCCGACCACGCCGACCCTGAGGCCGGTGAAATCGACCCCTTCCTTTGGCCAAAGACCAGTGTGGTACCACTTGCCCTTGAAGCTCTCGATCCCCTTGAAATCCGGCGTGCGGGGGGTCGACAGATTGCCCGTCGCCATGATGCAGGCCGGCGCGCTCACGGTCTCGCCATGCTCGGTCGTGATCGTCCAGAGACCGGTTTGCTCGCTGAACACCGCTTTCTTGATCCGGGTGTTGAGCTGCACGTCGCGCATCAGATCATGGCGCTCGGCGACATGGTTGATGTATTCCAGGATCGCCGGCTGGGTCCCGTATCGCTCCGGCCATTTCCATTCCTGCTCCAGATCCGGATCGAAGGAATAGGAGTACTCCATGCTTTCCACGTCGCATCGGCACCCCGGATAGCGGTTCCAGAACCAGGTCCCGCCGACGCCGTCGCCGGCCTCGTACGCGCGGACCTTGAACCCCTGTTTGCGCAGCCGGTGGATCGCATAGAGACCCGCGAGACCGCCGCCGACGATGATAACGTCGTAATCCGGCTTCGCGCCGGCCCGGTTCTCTGTCGTGGATGCATCTGGCATGGGTCTCTCCTTGGATACGTAGCGGCTCGGAACGGGACTCCCGCAACTAGGATTAGTCACTGTCACCCGAAATGCCAAGATTCTAGCCGCTCCGGCCGGCAAAGATCATCGTTGTGAAGCAGGAACGGCGGGACGCGACGTGGCCGCCCGCCTCGGATCGACAGCTACCTCAACTCACGCCGGGCCACTTCGACGCCAGCGCCGAGCGCGTGGAGCTTGGCGGCGGCAACGGCGCGCGGCAACGGCGCCATACCGCAATTGGTGCAGGCGACCATGCGCTCGGGATCGACGAACTTGGACGCCGCCTTCAGGGTGGCGGCGACCTGCTCGGGCGTTTCGACGTCGTTGGTCGCAACATCGATCGCACCGACCAGCACCTCCTTGTGCTTAAGCAACCCCATCATCTCGAACGGCACGCGGGAGGCGGCGCATTCGAGAGAGACCTGATCGATCCGGCTGGCGTTCAGCGCCGGGAAGAAGGACTCATACTGCCGCCATTCGCCGCCCAGGGTCTTCTTCCAGTCTATGTTCTGTTTGATCCCGTAACCGTAGCAGATATGTACCGCGGTCTTGCATTTCAGACCCTGGATTGCCCGGTGCAGGGCCTCGACGCCCCATTCTCTTGCCTCATCGAGGAACGCGTTGAAGGCAGGTTCGTCGAACTGGATCACATCGACGCCCAAGGCTTCCAACTCCAGAGCTTCCTGGTTCAGCAACTCGGCAAAGGCCATCGCCATGTCCGGCCTGCTGCCGTAATGCGCATCGGCGATGGTATCGCAGATCGTCATCGGCCCCGGCAGGGTGAATTTCAGCTCCCGGTCCGTATGGGCGCGGCAGAACCGGGCATCGGCGCCGTGAACCGGGCCCTTGCGGCTCACCGCGCCGGTCACCGTCGGCACCTGGGCATCGTAGCGGTCGTTGCGGATGCCCATGGTCGTCATCAGGTTCCAGTCGATCCCGTTGATGGATTCGAGGAACCCGTGCACGAAGTGCTTTCGGAACTGCTCGCCGTCACTGACGATGTCGATGCCTGCCTCCTCCTGAACCTTCAGCCAGGCGAGCGCGGCATCTTCCTGACCTTCCCGCAGCAACGGCGCGTCTAGTTGCCAGGGCGCCCAGATCATCTCGGGCTGAGCCAACCAGGCGGGCTTGGGCAGGCTGCCGGCGACGGTCGATTTGATCATGAGTGCTCCCTCCAAACGGCCGAGCGGGTCTCAATGGCCCTTGTGGCTGACCTCGTAGGCGGCCTTCTGTTCGGCATTCGCCTCGGTCTGGTATTTGGATTTCCACTCCGAGTAAGGCATGCCGTAGACGATTTCGCGGGCTTCCTCGTAGTCGAGGTCCCGGCCCTTTTCCTCGGCCGCGGCCCGGTACCATTTCGACAGGCAGTTGCGGCAGAAGCCGGCGAGGTTCATCAGGTCGATATTCTGCACATCCTTGCGCTCATCCAGATGCGCCACCAGCCGGCGAAAGGCGGCGGCTTCCAGTTCCAGGCGGGTCTGGGCATCAAACTTTTCGGCTGGATTGCTCATGATCGGACTCCACAAATCGTGTTGGGATTTCATCCTATTTTGGAACTCAGCGGGGGAAAGTAAACCGTCGTTTTAGCGCCCCGCGCCGGTGCTGTTCAAACCGCGCGTTCAAAGGCCGTTGACCGTCTCGTTGATCAACATGTCGACCACCGCGCGCATCGCCTCTTGCGGGCTGGCGCCGTTCGCGAGCGCGGCGGCATGGGCGCGACGCTGGGCATGGGCGCTGGTGCCGCGCGAGAGAATGTCCCGCGCCTTCAGTAATTCCTCGGTGCATCCCAATTCGTCCGCATCCGGCCGCGTCAGTTCTATGATCTCGTCCAAAAGGTCGGCGTAGGGCACCAGTTCCGCCTTGCCGAAATCAATGAGCCCCTCCTCGACGCCGTAGCGTTGAGCCCGCCAGCGGTTCTCCGCCACGAGCATCTGGGCATAGGTCCGCCAGCGCTGATTCATCCGCCGCAGACGGTGCAGCATATGCAGCAGACACTGGAACAGCGCCGCGATCGCGACCGCATCATCCAGCCGGGTACAGACGTCGCAGATCCGCATTTCCAACGTCGGAAACCGGGATGACGGGCTAATGTCCCACCAGATCTTGCTGGTATCCTCAATGACTCCGGTTTTGACGAGCATGCGGACATGGCGCTGATATTCGGCCCAGCTGTCGAAGGCGCCCGGCAGACCGGTACGCGGCATGTTGTCGAAGATCGCCAGCCGATACGAGGCAAGCCCGGTATCCTCGCCGTCCCAGAACGGGCTGGAGGTACTGAGCGCCAGAAGGTGGGGCAGGAAATAGGCCACCTGATTCATCAGGTCGATCCGCTCGTCCTCGTCGACGATGCAGACATGCACGTGCATGCCGCAAATCACCATGCGGCGCACCACCGCCTGCATGTCGCGGGCGAGTTCCTGATAGCGGTCCTTTTCGGTGGTTTTCTGATCACTCCAGAGCGCGAAGGGATGGGTCGAGGCGGCGATCAGGCCCATGCCGTCTTCGGCCGCCGCGCGGGCGACCGTGCCGCGCAGCCGCGACAAGTCTTCGCGCGCCTCCGCGATCGAACCGCAGACACGGGTGCCGATCTCGATCTGGGATTGCAGGAACTCGGTGGTGACGTGATCGCCGAGCAGCTCCTGACAGCGCGCCAGCATCGCCGTCGGCGCCTCGCGGATCAGGTCGCGGGTGCCGCGATCGACCAGGAGGTATTCCTCCTCCACTCCCACCGTGAAATTCCGAGGCTCAGCCATTGAACTTCCTTTTCAGGCGACCCGGCGATCCTCCCAGGACGCCGCTTCGAGCACCCGTTCCAGCGCATCGCCGAAACGTCCCGCCCAGTCCTCGGCGCCGGCCTGGAATTCGATCCGGTCCTGCCGGAACTCGACTCCGATCGAGATCAGCCGAAGCGGCGCGACATGAAAATCGACGGTGTAGCCGGCGGGATCGCTGCCGGAATACGGCTTGTTGTCGCCGACGGACATGGAGCCGTCAGCCTCCAGCGCTTCGATCATGGGACGGGCAAGGCGCTGATCTTCCTTCCAGAGGATACCGATGTCCCATGGCCGGAAGGACCCGCCGATCACCGGGGTGAAGCTGTGCAGCGCGACGATGACCGGCCCCCGGCCCTTGCCGCGTTCCCGCATCGCCTTGATCCGCGCCCCTATCGCCGCGTGATAGGGATGGAAGATTTCATTCTCCCGCGCCGCCCTGTCTTCCGGGCCGACATCGGCATTGGCGGGCACCACGGTTCCATCGGACTTTGCCGGGATCGAGCCCGCCGCTCCCGGATGCCGGTTGCAGTCGATGACCAGCCGGGAGTAGTTCGATGCCACCAAAGGCGCATCGAACCGGTCGGACAAGATCCGGGCCACCGCGTCGATCCCGATATCGTAAGCCGCATGCCGGCGCATCTCGTGCGGCGGAACCCCTAGCCCGTCGAGCGCCGCGGGGACCCTGACCCCGTTATGATCGCTGGTAAACAGAACCGACGCCTTGCCCTCGGGATTGCGCTCAAAATAGGGCGCGGGGTCTTGGGGACCGAGGAGAGGCATGCGGACGGCTCCGTAACATGTTGTGACGGCAATGATTTAAGGCGCCCGGTGGCGGCGGCGCAAGAGGCCCTTGTTTTTAATAGTCGAGCCACGGGCCGACTTATCCGCCAGGCGATTGCCGCCTCGCGGTCGTCGGCCTAGCATCTCCCTTGAAATGAGCGGCGCTTGTGGAGGGTGGAGCATGGCTTTCGATCTTCTGATCAGGAACGGCACCGTCGTCGACGGATCGGGCCGGCCCCGGTTCCGCGCCGATGTCGGCATCAAGGGTGGCAAGATCACCGAGATCGGGCGCATCCGCGCACCCGCCGGCAAGATGGTGGATGCCGAGGGCATGGTCGTCGCCCCCGGCTTCATCGACGGCCACACCCACATGGACGCGCAGGTCGCCTGGGACCCGCTCGGCAGTTGTTCCTGCTGGCATGGGGTTACCAGTGTGGTGATGGGCAATTGTGGCTTCGCGCTGGCGCCCTGCAAGCCGGACGCACGGGAATGGTTCGCGCGCTGTCTCGAGGCGGTCGAGGATATCTCGACCGACGCGATGGTGGCCGGCATCAACTGGAACTGGGAGACCTTTCCGGAGTATCTCGACACCGTCGCCGCATTGCCGAAGGGAATCAACTACGCGTCCTATATCGGCCATTCCGCCCTGCGCATGTACACGATGGGCGAGCGGGCGCTAGACGAGGAAGCGACGGAGGATGATCTGAAGGCGATGGCGCACGCGGTTCGCGAGGCCCTGAAGGCCGGCGCCATGGGCTTTTCCACATCGCGGGCCAGCACCCATATCCGCCCTGACGGCGGGCCCGTCGCCAGCCGGATCGCCAACTGGCACGAGATCGCGGTGCTGACCGGCGTCATGGCCGAACTCAACACCGGCATCTTCCAGATCGGGCCGGATGTGTCCGGCGGCGGCGCCCAACGCGCCTTCATGGCCGAGCTGCGCGAGATCGCGCTTGGCTCGGGCCGCCCTGTCATGTTCGGCGCCCTGTCCACCAGCCAGGGCGACAGACCGAACCCCTGGACCTATCAGTACGAATGGATGGAGGAGGTCGCCGCCGCCGGCGGCCGGGTCTATGGCCAGGGCACGACCCGATCGATCAATGCCATCTTCACGGCGAAATCCTACCTTCCCTTCGATGTGCTGCCGACCTGGAAAGAGGTTCGCGCGCTGCCGCTCGACGAGCAAAAACGGCGCTTCAAGGACCCGGATCTGCGCGCCCGGCTGGTCGCCGAGGAAGCCGGGATGAAACCCAAGGGCACGGACTTCCAGGGCGGCGGCGCGGCGACCACCGATCCGCGCAAACCGGACTACGCCAATATCTTTCCGATGTTCGACGTCAAATGGGATGACCCCAGTATCGCCGATCTGTCCCGGGTCCGGAACACCGGTCCGGTCGAGGTGATGATGGACCTGATCATCGAGAACGAGGATCTCGCCTTCGTCATGCCGCTGGTGAACGAGAAGCCGGACGATGTGCTCGGCATGCTGAGGAACCCGCGCACGCTCGCCACCTTCTCGGATTCCGGCGCCCATGTGTGCCAGGAAATGGGTTCGTCCCTCCAGACCCACATGCTGAGCTATTGGGTGCGCGAGCGCGAGGCGTTCACCCTGGAGGAGGCGGTGCGCAAGTTGTCCTTCGACAATGCCTCGGCGTGGGAGATGCACGACCGGGGCCTGATCCGGACCGGTATGAACGCGGACATCGTGGTCTTCGATCCGGACGGCGTGAAACCCTGTCTGCCGACCGTCGAGCACGACCTGCCCGGCGGCGCCCGGCGCCTGGTTCAGAAAGCCGAGGGCATCGCCGCGACCATCGTCAACGGCGAGGTCACTTTGAAGGACGGCGAGCCGACGGGCGCCCTACCCGGCCGCGTGATAAAGGGGCCACTGGCGGCATAACGCCTATCGCGCGTCCTCAAGCACCATGGCGGCGCATTTTTCGCCGATCATGATGGTCGGCGCATTGGTGTTGCCGGCGACGATGGAGGGCATGATCGAGGCGTCGGCGACCCTGAGGCCGGCGATCTTGTGAACCCGCAGCCGCTCATCGGTGGCGCTGTCGATCGCATCGCCCATGCGACAGGTGCCCATGGGATGGAAATTGGCGATCCCGCGGGCGCGGACATCTTCCAGCAGTTCATCCTCGCTCGCCACCGCCGGTCCCGGCAGCACCTCCTCGACCATGAAGTCCCGCAGCGCCGGCTGGTTGGCGATCTCACGGCACTTGCGCATCGCGAACAGGATCGCCTGCTTATCGTATTCGCTGCGCAGGAAGTCATAGCTGATCGCGGGCGCATCCAGCGGATCCGGGCTCTTGATCCGGACCGAGCCGTCGCAATCCGGGCGCAGATGTACCGGGCTGATGGTGAAGGCGGAGAACGGGAACGGGATCACCTCGGTGGCCGTGCGTGACTTGGCTGCCCAGTTGAACATGTTGATCTGAATGTCCGGCCGTTCCAGCCGCGGGTCCGAGCGCAGGAACGCTCCGGCGCAGATCCCGGTACTGGTCAGCGGGCCGGACTGCATCAGGACGTATTGCGCGCCCGCGATCAGACGGCGCGGCAGACTGTTGGCAAGATCGTTGCCGGTCACCGGCTTGGCGCATCGAAACGCGAGATAGGTATTGAAGTGATCCCGCAGGTGCGAGCCGACCCCCGGCAGATCCGCCTTCACCTCGATCCCCATGTCGTTCAGGAGATCGCCCGGCCCGACGCCGGACAGTTGCAACAGCTGGGGCGAGCCGAAGGTGCCGCCCGAAACGATGACCTCTCGCCGGGCCCTCGCGGTCCTGATGCCGTCCGGTGTCTGGAACTCGATCCCAGCCGCCCTGCCCTCCTCGATCAGCACCCGGCGGGCATGAGCGCCAGTCTCGACATGCAGGTTTTGGCGGCCCTTGGCGGGGCCGAGATAGGCGCGGGCGGAACTCCACCGGCGCTTGTCGGTCGCGGTGAACTGGTAGAAGCCGGCGCCTTCCTGCTCCGGCCCGTTGAAGTCGCGGTTCGCCGGGATGCCGGCCTCGATGGCGGCGGCGATCATCGCCCTGGGCAGGTCCCATTCGGTCGGCACGTCCGAGACTCGAAGCGGCCCGCCGGCACCATGCAGTTCGTCGGCGCCGCGAACATTGTCCTCGGCCTTCTTGAAGAAGGGGAGCACCGAATCCCAGTCCCATCCGACGAGCCCCCGCTGGCGCCACTCATCATAATCGCCGGGTTGCCCGCGGATATAGATCGTCCCGTTGATCGAGCTGCTGCCGCCCAGCACCTTGCCCCGGGGCTGATACAGACGGCGGTTGTTGAGGGCCGCCACCGGCTCGGACTCGAACTTCCAGTTCACCGACTTGTCGATATAGACCTTGGCGAAACCGATGGGGATGTGGATCCAGGGATTGGTGTCGCGCGGCCCCGCTTCCAGCAGCAGCACACTGTACTTGCCTGACTCGCTCAGCCGCGCTGCAACCGCGCAGCCGGCGGACCCGGCGCCGCTGACGATGAAATCAAAGACGGCGCCATCCTCAAGCATTCGACAATTCCATTCCAGACACGCCCGGCGAAACCCGTCGCTATTCCCCGAGCATCCGGTATCGGAAGCCGTCACCCGGTTCGCTGATCACATGGCCCATGGTCGGCGAGGCGAAATGAGCCGGGCACAACAATGTGCTGGTGTCCGCGACCCGTTCCAGCATCGCGGTTCGCGTCTTGGCCGACAGATCCGGGTTCTCGCAGGCCCGGCACGACCACTCCGGACGCACAAGCTGCAGCGGGTGATGGATCACGTCGCCGGTCATCAGGGCCGTCTCATTGCCGGATTTGAGATTGAGCATCACATGGCCCGGCGTATGGCCCGGCGACGGCTCGATCCACATGCCGTCGTCGATCTGGTGGTCGTCCTCGACAATGACGGCCTGGCCGGCCTCGACGATGGGCAGCACGCTGTCGGCGAAGACCTGCGGCACCGGCACGTTTTCCTTGTTGTCGTGCCGCGACTTCCAGGTCTCGTACTCCTTGCGCGAGAAGATGTACTTGGCGTTCGGAAAAGTCGGGACCCAGCGGCCGTCCACCAGCTTGGTGTTCCAGCCCACATGATCGACATGCAGATGGGTGCAGAGGACGAAGTCGATCTCCTCCGCCTTGACGCCCGCGTCCTCCAGGGTCTTCAGATACGGCAGATCCTGCATGTGCCAGCTCGGCCGCGCCGGGCGTTCCTTGTGGTTGCCGACACAGGTATCGACCAGAATGTTGTGATGCGGGGTCTTGATCACATAGGACTGGATGCAGAGCGTGACCATCATCGAGACCGGATCGATGAACCGCGGCATCAGCCAGTTCCGGTGCTTTTCCACCACCGCCATGTCGCAGGCCGGAAAGAACGACTGCACCTCGAAGATCGGCACCTCGCTCTCGACGACACGCCGTATTTCCAGGTTTCCGAGCTTGTGCATGATCCATCCCTCCCGACAGCTTTGCTCCTGTTGGCGAAGAGGTTAGCACCCCCGATTGGCAGGGGCGAGATGAAGACGGGAAAGTCGCGAACTTAGCGGAACCGTGGAATCGGCTGCGCGTAGGGGACGCTGATCTTGAACGACGGTCGCGCTTCCATGCGGTCGGAAAACGCGGCGAGTTTCGGATGGCTGTCACGCCATTCGATGTTGCCGGCGCGCACGCCGATGTAACCCAGCGCACAGGCGGCCGCGATATCGGCGATGCCCATCCGGTCCTCGAGAAACCAGGTTTTCCCGCCGAGCAGTTCCGAAAGCCGGGCCACCCCCGCGACGATCTTGGCCCGCTGGCGCGCCACCCAGTCGGCGCTTTGCAACTCCGGCAGCCGGTTGCCTTCCAGCGCGATCAAAACAATCGCGTCACAGATGCCGTCCGCCAAAACCTCGATCTTGCGGTGCTCGAGCCTCGCCATCGGATCAGCCGGCAGCAATGCCGGCTCGGGGTAGACGAGTTCCAGGTATTGCACGATCACCGAGCTGTCGTGGATCACCTCGCCGTCGTCGAGCAACAGAATGGGGATTTTGGCGAGCGGGTTGCTCGCCGGCGCGACGGTGTCCGGCGCCCAGGGAATATCCATGACGATGTCATGCGCGATCCCCTTCTCGTTCAAGGCAACTCGAGCTTTGCGGGCGTACGGGCTCGGGCTGGCGATCACCAGTTTCATCATGCTTGCGGCCTTTGCTCCTAGGCGTTTGGAATAAGCTTATTCAATGCGCGAGCATCACCGGCAGGCGGGCGTCGCGCAGGATATCGCGGGTTGCGCCGCCGAACATGACCTGGGTAATCCGGCTCTGGGTATAGGCGCCCTTGAGCAGCAAATCCGCCCCAAGAACGTGCGTCTCGTGCAGAATCTGATACCCGAACTCGTGCTTCGCCTTGCCTGTGGCATGCAGGTGCACCGGCACCCCGTTCGCCGCGAGATTGTCGCACAGTGCCGCTGGTTCCGGTCCGTCGACGAACCAATCCTCGATGGCGATCACATGCACCTCGCGGGCCTGCCGCAGAAGGTCCATGGCGTGGCTGATCAGACGGGCGGTTTCGCTGCTCCGGTTCCAGGCGATGGCGATTGACTCGCCGACCGTGCCGGCCCAATCCTGCGGCGAAAGCAGCATCGGACGGCCGCTGTCGAACAGAAGCTGCTCCATGACCGTCGCCGCGTTGCTCGCCAACGCCTCGCGAGAGACGATGGACAGGTCGTAAACCCGCGAGACCCGGCCGAGCTCACGCCAGGACGTCAGCGGCTGATCCTTGACCGTGAAACGCGAGCGGCCCCAGGAGAGCCCCAGCGTCTCCAGCCGGGCGTCGACCGCGGCCTGAGCCCTCTCGACATCGTCCGCGACCGCGCCCGCCGGGCTTGAGTAGCTGGTCAGCCCCCAACTCATGGGGTCCACGACATGATCGTCGGTGCGTGGTTGATACAGCTGGACCCGCAGATCCGCGTCGAAAGCGTTCGCAATCGACAACGCCGCCCCGAAAGGCAGCAACGGAACGCCCTCCGCCGCCGCCGGAAGCAATAGCCGTTTCATGGCAACCAATCCCCCCTTGGTTTACCCGACGATCCGACTCTACGGCGCCCCCGTGTCTGTTCCGGAGCCGTCCGCGTGCCGGGCGGTGGTATCGGTGGAAACGTTCCGATAGCGTTCCAACGCCTCGACCGGATCCTTTTTTTCGCCAAAATAGACCGTCTGATGCGGATAGGGAATCTCGATCCCGAGAGCATCGAAGCGCTGCTTGATGCGGCGGTAGAATTCCCGTCTGACGCCGAACTGCATCATCGGCTTGGTCTTGATCTTGGAACGGATCACAACGGCGCTGTCGCCGAGCTCATGCACTCCCATGACCTCGAGGGGCGCGATGATCCGCTCCTTGTAGACCTCGTCCTGGCAGATCTCCTCACCGACTTCGACGAGAACGGCGGAAACCACGTCGGTATCCTCGCCATAGGCCACGCCGATATCCAGCACGGCGAAGGCGAAGTCCTTGGCGTAGTTCTCGACCGACGTCACATCGCCGAACGGAACCGTGTGCACCACGCCGGCGACATCGCGCAGCTTGATGGTGCGGATCGAGAGATCCTCCACCACGCCGGAATGCCCGCCCACGGTGACGTAGTCGCCGACCGCAATGGTGTCTTCGATCAGAATGAAAAGACCGGTGATCACGTCGCGCACCAGCGCCTGCGAGCCGAAGCCGATCGCCAGGCCGACCACACCGGCGCCGGCAAGCAGCGGGGCGATCTGAACCCCGATTTCGGCGAGAATAATCAGCCCGCCGAAGATAACCAGCGCGATCAGGATGGTCCGGCGCAGCAGCGGCAGCAAGGTCTTGGCCCGGCTGCCCGGCGCGCGCGCGACACCATCCACCGTCACCGTGGTCAAGGCCCTGGCGATCGCGCCGGATGCCAGTTCCCAGATCAGCACCCCGGCCAGGATGACCAGCAGGATTGTCCCGCTGCTCTTCAGGATCGCGATCCGCCAGCCCGGGGGTAGCGCCTGCAGAAGCCCGATGTCCCAGCCGATCACAACGGCGATCATCACGCCGATGGCGAGCAGGATATCGATCACCCGTTTCAGAACCGGGCGGTAGAGATTGCTGCGCTCCCGCAGACCGGGGAAACGCTCGTCCAGTTCCGGATCAAGCTCGAACACCCTGGCGAACAGACGGTCGAGCAGCAAGGAGATGACGATCGCCGCGATGACCGCAACGACGCTGACCCCGGTCGCCCTGATCAGATAGAAGAAGCCGTCGCGTTCCCCGGACACGAATACCCCGAAGATCATCAGCACATAGATCAGCGCCAGGATGTGCCAGATGTCCGCGCTCCTGCGCCGGGTCAAGCCACCTTCGCTTCCCCGGATCCATGCCGCCACCGCATCCCGGGACTGCATGATCAGCACGATCACCATCCCGGTGAACACAACGGCGGACAGGATCTCAATGGCGCGCGCACCGGCCGGGCTGGCGCCGAGGGGAACCGCGATATGGGAAATGGCGAAGCCAAGGGTTCCGATCCAGGCGAGGCGCTGAACCCAGAGATAGAGATAGGCCGCGGTCACAGACGCGAGGGGAAGCGGACGCAATGCCTCGGCATGCGGCGCCAGCAGCAGGCGCGCGACGGCACCGATGGCGGTCAGACCGGCGATCGCCTGAATGACGAATTCCGCCATCTGCCGCGACTGCGGCGAGCGGTCGAGCAGAGCAAGGGCCGCATATCCCGCGGCCAGGACCGCCGCGACATTGGCGAGTTCCAGCACGCCGCGCGCCAGCCCGGTGAAAATCCGGCCCCGAAAATCTTCCGGCACGTTGTCGCGCATCCGGCGGGTGGCGCCGCCCAGAAACCGTCCGGCGATCAGGCGCGCGATCAGCGCGACGATCACCGGCAGCATCAATCCTCCGGTAAATGCCTCGAGCCAAAAATCCCGGCGCTTGCGGTCGGTGATCTGCTTTTCGAACCAGACGGGAAGGCTGAGGAGTTCGGCAAAGGCGTTCGACACGTTCTCAGCGATGTTCAAAAGCCGTTCGGTATGCTCATCGGCGACGGCGGCGATTCTGCGGTCGAGCTTGGCGGCGTCCGATGTGTCGGCGCCAGCAACACCGCCCGCCTCGCCGCCGGACGACTTGGAGGCATTGAGGGCTTCCAAAAGTCTGATGAGGTCCTCGCGCCTTGCGTCGTCCCTCAGGGTTTCGACGAGCGCATCGATCGTCTCCTTGCCGCTGGCCTGTTGCCCGGCCGTTGCGCCCGGTGTCTGGGCTACAGCGCCATATGGGCCGAACGCTCCCACCGCAAAGACCATGAACGCCAAGGCCAAGGCCACGATCGATATTCGATTGAAATACCGCAAAACCGCATTCCCGCCGGATTTCAGATCCGCCCCTTCGCGCCACCGCGAAACGGCATATCGGGGATCATAAAGCAGACAGCCCGCTTGGCGAACCCGTAACCGCCGGGTTCAATCGGCAACGATCACCGGCTCGAGCGGAGCCTTGCCGAGCACCAGGTCGGAGCCCTTTTCGCCGATCATCATCGCGCCGGCATTGAGGTTGGCGGACAACATCGTCGGCATGATCGAGGCATCGATCACCCGTAGCCCATCCAATCCCTTGACCCGGAGCTGATCATCGACGACGGCGGTCGGATCGCTGTCCGGGCCCATCCGGCAGGTGCCCATGACATGGTAGGTGGTGCTGCCCCAATGGCGCGCCGCCTCCAGCAGCTCATCATCGCTCTGGATATGGGCTCCGGGATACTCCTCCTCGCCGAGATAGGGCTTCATCGCCTCGGTGTGCATAAGCTGGCGCGCCAGCTTCATCGCTCCCACCGTGACCCGGCGGTCCTCCTCGGCGTCAAGATAGTTGGGTTGGATGACCGGCTTGTCGAACGGGTCCGCCGAGCGTGCGCGGACATAGCCAAGGCTTTCGGGGCGGTGCTGCCAGGCCGCCACCGTGAAACCGGGATAGTCTGCCAGCACCCCATGGGCGCCGAGCTTGTAGCTCGCCGGCGTGAAGATGAACTGGATGTCGTTGCTTTTGGTCGCGGGATCGGTGTGCCAGAAGCCGTAGACCATGGATGGGTTGAGATTGACGATGCTCTTGGCGCCGATGAAGTACTTCACCACCTCTGCTGCAAGCCGCAGCCCCTTGGCCCTCTCGTTGATCGTCTCGATGTTCCTGACCCGGGCGCTGAAGCGGGGGGCGTAATGGTCGCGCAGATTCTCGCCGACCCCCGCGAGTTCATGCCGCACCTCAATGCCAAGCGACTTCAACAGCCCCGCCGGCCCGATCCCCGAAATCTGGAGCAGTTGCGGGGAGTTGATGGTGCCGCCGGACAGGATCACCTCGCGGTTCGCGCGAACCTCCATTGCCTCGCCGCCGCGCCCGCCCTTGGAGTATTCGACGCCGACCGCCCGCTTGCCGTCGAGGATAATGCGGGTCGCAAACGCGCCGGTCCGCACCGTCAGGTTCGCCCGCCCGCGGGCCGGTTTCAGAAACGCCCGCGCGGTGCTGACCCGGCGGCGCTGATAGGTGGTGCGCTGGACGTAGGAAATGCCTTCCTGACGTTCTCCGTTGTAATCCTTGTTACGGGGAATGCCGATCTCGGCGGCCCCGTCCATGAAGATCTCGCAGAAGGGGTGTGAGTAGTTCAGGTCCGTCACCTGGAGGTTGCCGCCGCGCCCGCGGAACGTATCGTCGCCCTCGCCGATCCGGCGCTCGCAGCGCTTGAAATACGGCAGAACATCGGCATAGCCCCAGCCCCGGTTGCCGCGCTGGGCCCAACTGTCATAATCCATGCGCTGGCCGCGATTGTAGATATGACCATTGATCGAGCTTGATCCGCCCAGGGTCTTGCCGCGCGGCACGTCGATCACCCGGCCTGCCGTCCAATGGCTCGGCTCAGCCTGGAACATCCAATTCACGTTCGGGTTGGCAAGGGTCTTGATGAAGCCGGCGGGGATATGGATGAAGGGGTTCCAGTCCGGCGGCCCGGCCTCAAGCAGGCAGACGCTGTGCTTGCCGTCAGCGGTTAGCCGGTTGGCCAGGATACATCCCGCCGACCCCGCGCCGACGATGACATAATCGAAGCTGTCCACCATGATGCGTTCTCCTCCACGCCACCGCTCAGGGTAGCACGGGCCTCGGACGCTTGAAGCGGACCCGATCGCCCGCCGCGTCGGATAACAGACACCTGCTTGCCCCACCGCCGGCACACGCGACGGGGTGACGTGATCGCCCGCCTCGCTATAATGCCGCCTCGCGGCTTGATTGGAGGAAAGCGATGGCCCGGGTGCGTGATGTCGAAATCGACGAGGTGCCGGACGACGCCAAGCCGGTTTATCAACGCTATGTCTCCGAATACGGACCGTTCCAGAATCAGGCCAAGGTCTTCGCGCACCGCCCGATCGCGCTCAAGCATATCATGGGCATGCTGCTGGAGATGTCGGACAACCCGATCCTCGACAAACGCTATCTGGAAATCGCCATCGTCACGGTCTCCGAGATCAACAAGTGCGACTATTGCGTGGCGCATCACGGCCCGAAGCTGATGGCCCACGGCCTGCCACGGGAGACCGTCGCGGCGATCCTGGAGCCGGACTGCCCGGGCCTCGGCGAGGTCGACCGGCTGGTGCGCGACTACGCCGCCCAGGTCACCCATGATCACAACCGGGTCCGGGACACGCTTTTCGACCGGCTGCGCGAGCATTTTTCGGAAGAACAGATCGTCGAGCTGACCCTCAGGATCACGCTTTGCACGTTCTTCAACAAGTTCAACGACGTCATGCAGCTCGACATGGAGGACGCCGCCTCGGCCTGGGCGTCCGAAGCCGCGGAATAGGCGGTTCGGTCGAGTTCGGTTTCAAAAGCGGAAATGGGACCCTTCGAGACGCCACCGCGTGGCTCCTCAGGGTGGGACCAGATATTTCCGTCCACCATCAAACACCCGACTCATCCTGAGGAGGGCGCAACGCGCCCGTCTCGAAGGATGTCGATTGCCCGCGCAGCGTCGGAAGCGCTCTATCCCTTGCGGGCTCGCCATTCGTCATGCCGGCGTTTGGTTTCCTCCGTCAGCGACAGCGCCATGAAGCGATAGGCGTCGACCCAGGACGCGTCCTCGAGATTCGGGATGTCGAGGCCGCGGTTGAGGGACTCCTTCGCCATCTGGGTCGCTTGCGGCGGCGCCGAGGCGATATGCTCCGCCACCGCCATCGCCCGGTTCATCAGCGCGCCGTGCGGGACCAGCCATTGGGCGAGGCCGATCCGATAGGCCTCCTCGGCGGACAAGGGAAAACCCATCGCCAGCCGCATCGCCTGGCCCTTGCCGACCCAGCGCGCCAGCCGGACCGCGCCGCCATAGGCCGGCATGATCCCGAGCGCGGTCTGCGGCATCCGCCACTCCGCCTTCTCCGACGCGACAATTAAATCGCAGCAATAGGTCAGGATACAGCCGACCCCGATCGCGTAGCCGTTGACCGCCGCGACGACCGGTTTGGGGAAATGGTCGAGCACCCGGGCGGCGAACTTGCGCCAGCGCGGCAGTTCGGCGAAGAAATCGTCCATGGTGTCCAGCGTGTGGGTCCGGGTGTCCTTCAAATCGGCGCCGGCCGAGAAGGCCCGGCCCGCCTCGTCGCCGGTGATCACCACGCAGTGCACAGCCTCGTCCCGTTCCGCCGCCCCGAAATGCTCAATCAGGCCGTCGCTGAAATCCTGCCCCCAGCAGTTCCGCGCCGCCGGGCGGCTGAGCGTGATCAATGCGGTGTTTCCTTGCTTTTCGTAGAGTACCGGCATGCCCGTCCCTCCTCTTGCTCGGCAAGGATGCCCGCCCGCCCCCGGGCTTGTCGAGATGGTGGCAATACATGACCGCCGCGGATATGGTCCCGGCCATGACGAAACCATCTTCTCGATCCGTCGCAATCATCGGCGGCGGCCCCGCCGGCCTGATGGCGGCGGAAACCCTGCTCGCGCGCGGCCACGCCGTCGATATCTACGACTCCAAGCCGTCTCTCGGTCGCAAGTTGCTGATGGCCGGCAAAAGCGGCCTCAACCTCACGCATAGCGAGGATTATGAATCCCTGCGCACCCGTTTCGGCGATCGAACGGACAGATTGGAGCCGTCTCTGCGCCTCTTCGGACCGGATGAGATCCGCGCCTGGGCGAACGGGTTGGGGATTGAGCTTTTCACCGGCAGCTCGGGACGGGTTTTTCCAACCGCGATGAAGGCCTCGCCACTCTTGCGGGCCTGGCTGCGACGCCTGGCCGCCGGCGGTGCGCGCACCCATATGCGCCACCGTTGGACCGGCTGGGCCGATGACGGCGCCCTGATGTTCGAAACCCCCGCCGGCGATGTCCACGCCCCGGCCGAGGCGGTGGTCCTGGCGCTTGGCGGCGCGAGCTGGCCGCGGCTCGGCAGCGACGGTGCCTGGACGGATATTCTGAGGGATCGCGGCCTCGAGCCGACGCCCTTCAAACCGGCCAATTGCGGCTTCACCGTCGAGTGGACCCAGCATTTCCGCGACCGGTTCGCCGGCGAGCCGGTGAAGTCCTGCACCCTCTCCATCGACGGGGTCTCGGCCCGGGGCGACTTCGTCGTGACCGCCGCCGGCATCGAGGGCGGAGCGGTCTACTCGGTCTCGGCCGCATTGCGCGACAGGGTCGCGGCCAAGGGCGCGGCCATGCTGCTGGTCGATCTGGCGCCGGACCGGGATCCCGAGCGCCTGCTCCGCGCTCTCTCGCGGCCGCGCGGCAAGAGATCGCTCGCCAACTTCCTGCGCCAGGCGGCGGGGCTCGACGGGGTAAAGGCCGGCCTATTGCGCGAAAGGTTGCCGGCGAAAAGCTTCGAGACTTCGCGCACCATCGCCAAGGCGATCCAGTCCCTGGGCATCCTGGTAAGCGGAACCAGACCGCTGGAAGAGGCCATCAGCACGGCCGGCGGCCTCGCCTTCGAAGACCTGACCGAAGGCTTGATGATCAGCGCTTTGCCGGGCGTTTTCGCGGCGGGCGAAATGCTCGACTGGGAGGCGCCGACCGGCGGCTACCTCCTCACCGCCTGCCTCGCGACAGGCCGAGGCGCGGGCGCGGGGGCCGCCGACTGGCTTGACAATCAGTCTAGCTGATCGCCTGGATCAGCCCGGCGATGCGGTCCAGCACCGGCATCACCTCGTCCGCTCCCGCCGCCGGCAGAGTCAGTACGCAACGCTCGGTCCCCGCATCCTGGTAGCGCTTGAGGGTGTCGGCATTTTCGGCAACCCCATAGACCGTGATCGGAATCGAATCCGGCTCCCGTCCGGCCTCCGCCGCCATCTGCCGGAACTGCGGAAAGATATCCAGCGCCTCGCCATAGTTCGGGCGTTTCGCATGCGGAAGCCAACCGTCGCAATACTCGATGGCGCGGCGCCCGCCATGGGGAAACGCTCCGCCCATCAGCACCGGCGGATGCGGTTTCTGAACCGGTTTCGGCCAGGTCATCATCTCCGGGAACTCGACGAACCGGCCCGAATAAGAGGCCTTGCTCTTGGTCCAGATCTCGCGCATCGCCTCGACGCGTTCCTTCATCAGGCTCATCCGGGTCTTGAAGTTGGTGCCGTGATCCGCCATCTCCTCGGCGTTCCAGCCGGCACCGATTCCGAACAGGAAGCGTCCGTTCGAAATCTGGTCGATCGATGCCACCGATTTCGCGGTCTGGATCGGATCACGCTGCACCACGAGGCAGATGCCGGTCCCGATCTTCAGCCGCTCGGTCGCGGCGGCCGCCGCCGAAAGCGTCACGAACGGGTCCATCACGTCATAGTATTTCTTGGGCAGATCGCCGCCCTGGGGAAACGGCGAGGTGCGCGAGGTCGGGATATGCGAGTGCTCCGGCGCCCAAAGCGACTCGATCCCGCGCTCCTCCATCGCCTTGGCGAGCGCGACCGGGCCGATCGAATAGTCGGTGAAAAACAGCGAGGCGCCGATATGCATTGTTCACTCTCCGTAGGTTTGCTCTCGAAACCGACCGACAGGACCCTTCGAGACGGGCGCAAAGACGCCCTCCTCAGGGTGAGCCAAATGTAGTAGTGCTCTCACCCTGAGGAGCCGCAACGTGGCGTCTCGAAGGGTCTTGTCAACCACCTCTACGCCCCAAGCGGGGTTTCCTTCTCGATCCTCTCGACCATGCCCTTCAGTTTCAGCAGGCCGATATCCCGGTTGCGGAACAGTTGCTCCGGCGTCATGCCGCCATAGTCGAAATAGCCGGCGCCGGTCATGACCCCGCCGCGGCCCTCGGCGATCAGCTTGTCGAGGATCGGGCTGTTGCCTTTCGGGACCGGCGGCTGATAGGTCATGTTGGCCATGCCGCGCTGCATCATGTCGAGGCCGGTGAAATCCGCCTTCATCAACGCCCCCATCAGCGCCATGCGCAGCGCCAGGCCGTATTTGATGGAATCATCGATCGCCTTGGCCGACGCCCAGCCTTCATCGAGCAGCTTGGTGATCTCCAGCCCCATCGCCGCCTGGAGACGGTTGGCGACGTACCCGTTGATGAACTTCTCGAACCGGATCGGCTTCTTGCCCATGCCGTTATAGAGCGCTTCCATCTGGTCCATCACCGCCGGGTCGGTTAGAGGGCCGGGCGCCAGATCCACCAGGTCGATGATGTAGGGCGGCGTGTACCAGTGCGCGATGAGACAGCGCTTCTGGCGCGCGGCCGGGATTAGCGGAAACACGTCGAGGTTCGAGGTATTGCTCGCAATGATCGCATCGGCGGGTGCGGCGGCGTCGATCTCGGCAAAGACCTTGGACTTGACGGGAATGTTCTCGACCACCGCCTCGACCACCAGGTCGGCGCCGTCGACGGCGTCCGCCAGCTTCGGGACCGGCGTGACGCGGGCGAGAATAGCGGGCTTGTCCTTGGCGTCCAGGGCACCCGCGTCCACCATGGTGCCGAGCGCGCTTTCGATCAGGCCCATGCCGATCTCTAGCTGCTTTTCGCTGATGTCCTGCATCTTCACCCGATGCCCGCCGGCCGCGTGAACCAGCGCCAGCGCATGCCCCAGCAACCCCGCTCCGATCAGCGTGACCTTTCCGCCCGCGTCCATGCCGCGTCTCCGTCAATTGTTGTTCTGAGGCGAGCCTAGCCAAGTCGCCCCACCGGCGCAGTGAAATTCAGGTCTCGCGCGCGGATATCAGAAGAGCGCGATCGTGATCTCCCCGAAGCGGCGCTACCGCCGGCCGGGTGGGTTCTGCTAACCTGTCGGCACGGTCTTCCCTGTGTCCCGATCCGGAAAGTTTCCAGACGTGAGTAAGCACTCCATTCGCGTGGGCGTCGATGTCGGCGGCACTTTTACCGATTTCGCCTGCGTTCTGCCCGATGGCGCGCATTTGGCCTTCAAGGTGCCCAGCACGCCGGCGGATCCGGGCCAGGCCGTCATCGACGGGCTGCGCCGCCTGATCACCGGCCATGGCGTGTCGGCGGACCGGATTTCGGTCTTCTCGCACGGCACCACGGTCGCGACGAACGCGGTGCTGGAACGCAAGGGCGCGGTGGTCGGCCTCCTTACCACCGAGGGGTTCCGAGACGTGCTTGAGATCGGCCGGCAGATGCGCCGGCAGATGTACAGCGTCCGCCTGATGCCGGAAACCCCGGTCTTCCTCGCGCCGGGCCGGCGCCGGGTCGCCGTGCGCGAACGCATCGGCCCCGACGGCGCGGTGATCACGCCGCTCGACGAGGACAGCGTGATCCGGGCGATCGAACAGGTCCTGGCGGAGGGCGCGAACTCGCTTGCGGTCGCGCTGTTGTTTTCCTTCGCCAATCCGGCGCATGAACGGCGGGTCCGCGACATCGCCGCGGCCCGGTGGCCGGATCTGCCGATATCGCTTTCCAGCGAGATCGACCCGGTCTTCCGCGAGTACGAGCGAACGGTCGTAACCGCCTTCGATGCCTATATCAAACCCACCGTCGATGCCTATCTCGCCAACCTTTCCGGCGCTCTGCGGGGCCAAGGCGTGCGGGCTCCGCTGAGAGTGATGCAATCGCGCGGCGGATTGGCCGGCGCGGCGATCGCCAGGCGGCGCCCGGTCCGGCTGTTCCTGTCCGGGCCGGCGGGCGGCGTGGTCGGGGCACTCGGCGAGGGCGCGGCCAACGGCAGGACGGATCTGATTTCCGTCGATATCGGCGGCACGAGCTGCGACATCGCGTTGGTCAGCGGAGCGAAACCGCTGGTCCGCCAGGAAGGGGTGATCGACGGCTTCACCGTGCGGGTACCGATGGTCGATGTGAACGCCATCGGCTCCGGCGGGGGCAGCATCGCCTGGATCGACGGCGCCGGCGGCCTCAAGGTCGGTCCGCACTCGGCGGGGTCCGATCCCGGCCCCGCCTGTTATGGCAGGGGCGGCACCGAAGCCACGGTCACCGACGCCTCGCTGGTGCTCGGCCTGATCGATCCCGGCTATTTCGCCGGCGGCACCCTCGCGCTCGATCCGGCTCTCGCGCGTGCGGCGATAAAGCAAAAGGTCGCCGATCCGCTCTCGCTCTCGGTCGAGGCGGCCGCCGCCGGCATCCACCGTGTGCTGAATGCGCAGATGGCCGAGGGGATCCGTCTGGTATCGATCAAGCAGGGGTTTGATCCGCGCGATTTCGCGCTCTTGGGTCTCGGCGGCGGCGGTCCCCTGCATGCCTGCGCGCTTGCCGAGGAACTGGCGATGACGCGGGTCCTGGTGCCGCGCCATCCGGGTGTGCTGTCGGCCTCCGGACTCCTTGGCGCGCCGGTGGAACATGAGGTTTCGGCGTCGTTCTCTCGGCCGCTTGCCGGTTTAGCGGTCGAGGACGTGCGCCAACATCTCGCCGCGCTGGACAAAGACGCGGCCGAACTGATGGCGGACGAGCGGCTCGGCGATGTGCCGGTTGCGATCTCCTACAGCGCCGATGTCTGTTATGTCGGCCAGGGCTACCACCTCGAGGTGCCGCTCGACCTTGACGCCGATGCCCCGCTGGAAAAGCTCTACCGGGAGTTTCTGGTCCTCCATGACCGGATTTACGGCCACGCCGTCGAAGGCGCGACGCGGATCGTCAATCTGCGCACGGTTCACCGCGCATCGGCGGAGCCGATCCCGCCGGACCTGACCGTCGGCAGGGCCGCGCCGTTGAAGACGGTTCGGACCGTGCTGGCCGGAGACGGCGCCCGTCCGACCGAGACAAATGTCTATGATCGCGGGCATATGCCGGCGGGCTTTGCCTTCGACGGTCCGGCGATCGTCGAGCAGAACGACACGACCACCTGGGTTCCCGCCGGCTGGCGGGGCAAGGTACTGGATACCCTGCTTCTGCTTTTGGAGCGGGCGGGAGATGAGAGATGAGCCAACCCCTTCAAAACCGACTCGATCCGATCACCGTCGAAGTGGTGCGCAACAAACTGGACGGCATCGCCAACGAGATGCAGTCGACGCTTTTCCGCAGCTCCTTCTCGCCGATCGTCAAGGAAGGGCTCGATGCCTCGGCCAGCCTGTTCACCCTGGACGGCGAGACCTTGGCCCAGGCGATCGCCATCCCGATTCATCTTGCGACGCTGATCCCGGTGGTGCGCACGATCCTGCGGGAATTTCCGGTCGACACCATGGCCGACGGCGATATCTATGTGATGAACGACCCCTATCTCGGCGGGACCCACCTGCCGGATATCGCGCTTGTCATGCCGATTTTCGCCGAAGGCCGGCCGATCGCCTTCAGCGCCGCGATGACCCATCACCAGGATGTCGGCGGCATGTCGCCGGGCTCGGTCCCGACCAACGCCACCGAGATCTACCAGGAGGGCATCCGCATTCCGCCGCTGAAATACATGGACCGAGGCGTGGTGAACGATACGCTGATGAAGCTGCTATGCCTCAATGTGCGGATGCCGGACAGCTTCACAGGTGATCTGAACGCCCAGGTCGCGGCCTGCGAGATCGGCCGGCGGCGCCTGCGCGAGCTGTCCGGGAGGTATGGCGCGGCGATGCTGAGCGATATTTTCGCCGACCTGCTGGCCCGCTCCGAGCGCATGACCCGGGCCGCGATCCGGGCGGTACCGGACGGCGTCTACCGCTATCATGATTTCCTCGACAATGACGGGATCGAGATGGATCGCCCGATCCGGATCGAGGTCGCGGTGACGGTGTCGGACGACTCGATCACGATCGATTTCACCGGAACCGACGGCCAGGTGCGCGGTCCCTTCAACTGCATGCCCTCGGGCTCCCATGCGGCGGCCTATTTCGCCGTCCATGCGATGACCGATCCGGATATTCCGACGAATGGCGGGTGTTTCCGCCCGATCCGCCTGCATCTGCCGGAAGGCTCCCTCGTCAATCCACGCGAGCCGGCGCCGGTCAATGCGCGCACTTCGACGATCAAGAGGATCTCGGGCTGCATCGTCGGGGCGCTGGCGCAGGCGATGCCGGAACGAGCCCCGGCGGACGCGGCGGGAGAGATGCTGCTGCTCGCTTTTGGCGGCACCCGGCCCGACGGCAGCCGCTATGTCATCGGCGAACTGATCGCGTCGGGCAGTGGCGCGTCCCAGGGCCTCGACGGGGTCGACGTGATCGAAACCGACGGCACGAACTGCATGAACCTGCCGGTCGAGGCGCTGGAGATGGATGCGCCGATCCGGGTACACCGCACCGAGCTGCGCGCCGATTCCGGCGGCGATGGCGCCTGGCGTGGCGGCCTCGGCCTAGTGCGTGAATACGAGATCCTGTCCGGCGACGTGGTTTTCACCCATCGCGGCGAGCGGCACGTCCATCCCGCCAAGGGCCGGCTCGGCGGCGGACCCGGCGCGCGGGCGGTTTCCACCATCCGCCGCGCCGGCGGGATGGAACAGCCGATCAATTCCAAGACCGTCGACCGGCTCCACCCCGGCGACCGGATCATCGTCGAGACCGCCGGCGGCGGCGGGCACGGCGCGCCCGAGGCCCGGGACCCGGCGCGCAAGGCGGCCGATCTCGCGGACCGCAAGGTCACAGCCTCCGCGTAAGGCGGCGGCGGGATTTCGAAATCAGTTCAGCTCAGCAGCGGAGACAAGACATGAAGAAACCATCCGGCCTCGGCATCTGGTGCTCGACCAATGTCCTCGATCAGTCGGCCCTGGCCGAGCTCGCAACCGGGGTGGAGCGGCGCGGCTACGATACGCTCTGGTATCCCGAAAGCCTGTCCTATGAATGTCTGGCGCTCGGCGGTTTCCTGCTGTCCAAGACCAGCCGGCTGACCGTGGCCAGCGGGATCGCCAATATCTATGCGCGCGACGCGGTGACTTCTGCGCAGGGACATGACAGCCTCAACCGGCTTTATGGCGGGCGCTTCATTCTCGGCCTCGGCGTCTCGCACATCCCGCTGGTCCAGGGCGCCAGGGGTCATGACTACGGCAAGCCCGTCTCCACCATGCGGGCCTATCTCGGAGCCATGGCGGCGGCCAATATCGATCCGACGATCAAGACGGGCGACCGCAACGTCGTCCTGGCGGCCCTGCGCCCGAACATGCTCGCGCTGTCACGGGACGAGGCCAAGGGCGCGCTGCCCTATTGCGTGACGCCGGAGCATACCGCCGAGGCGCGCCAGATCCTCGGTCCGGACGCTTGGCTCTGCGTCGAACAGAAGGTCTGCCTCACCTCGGATCAAGGCACCGCGCGCGCCGTCGCCCAGCAGCAGATGACCCGGTACATGGCGTTGCCGAACTACCGCAACAACTGGTTCCGGCTCGGCTTCACCGAGGATGAGGTCACCGGCGAGGGAGCGCCGCGGTTCCTTGACGCCATGGTCGTCTGGGGCGGCGAGAAGCAGATCCGCGACTGCATCGAGGCCCACCGGAAGGCGGGTGCCGATCAGGTCGTCCTGCAGGCCTTCAAGCCGGATGGCGGAACCGGCGCTGATCCGAAGGCCCTGGACGCCTTCGCGCCGGCGGGGTGACCGGCGGGTAAACTCAGTCCCTTCAAACCGCTGATTGCCATCGGCGCGGTTTGCCTGTAGCGGTTGCATTCCGCGTCAACCCGCGCGGTACTCGAACGCGTCCCCGGCCTGGAACTCATTTGCATGGCGAACACCGTCGACATGGCCTCGCGGCCGGCAAAGGCGAACGAGGTGGACAGCGCCTATGCCTGGTGGCGTCTGGTCGCCTCCATGGCGATGAGCAGCATCGGCGGTGTCGGCCTGTGGTCGTCGGTGGTGCTGCTGACCGAGGTGGAAAAGCACTTCGACGTCGATCGCGGCACCGCCTCGCTGCCGTATACGGCGGTGATGATCGGCATCATGCTGGGCAATGTGTTCATGGGCCGGCTCGCCGACCGGTTCGGCGTGATCACGCCGGTGCTCATCGGATCGGTCGCGCTGAGCGCTGGCTACGCCGCGGCGGCCTTCACCACCAATCTGTGGCTGCTGTTGTTCATCCAGGGCGCCCTGATCGGCGGGCTCGGGACCAGTTCCACCTTCGGCCCCCTGATCGCCGCGATTTCCCACTGGTTCATCCGGCATCGGGGCATCGCCGTGGCGCTGGTGGCCAGCGGCAGTTATGTCGCCGGAACGATCTGGCCGCCGATCGTGGAGTTCCTGGTCGACAAGCTGGGCTGGCGTGATACCCATCTGATCATCGCGGCGATCTGCATCGTGACGATCCCGCCCTTCACCCTGGCGCTGCGCCGCAAGCCGCCGGAGGAGGCGATGGACACGCCCGGTCAGCCGTCGCGCGGCGGGCGCAAGCCGTCACCTGTCTCATTGCCGCTGTTGCAGGCACTGCTGTTCATCGCCGGGATCGCCTGCTGCGTGGCGATGTCGATGCCGCAGGTGCACATCGTCGCCTATTGCGTGGATCTCGACCTCGGCAAGGCGCGGGGCGCGGAAATGCTCTCAATCATGCTGGGCCTGGGCGTGATCAGCAGGATCGGCTTCGGCATGCTGATGGACAGGATCGGCGCCCTGTGGACCCTGCTGTTGAGCTCGTCGCTCCAGGCCTTGTCCCTGCTGCTCTACGTGCCGGCGGACGGGCTGTACTCGCTCTATCTGGTCTCGGCGCTGTTCGGTCTGTTCCAGGGCGGGATCGTGCCGACCTACGCGGTGATCATCCGCGACTATTTTCCCGCCTCGCAAGCCGGCACCCGGGTCGGGCTGGTCCTGTCGGCAACCATGGGGGGAATGGCGATCGGCGCCTGGCTGAACGGGGAAATCTATGACCTGACCCTGTCCTATACCGCCGCCTTCCTGAACGGCTTCGCCTGGAACCTGATCAACATGGCGATCGTCGTGCTGCTGTTGTGGCGGGGCCGTCTTCCCGGCATCGCTATCCCCCGCCCGAGGCGTCTGCTGGCCGAGGCGCCCCTGGTCGGCCGCTGGCCCGGCGCGCTGCAATAGCGGACACGCGCTGGCGAGAGCCTTGGTTCCTGCTACACTTCGGCCGGAATTCAGGGAGCCCGCCATGACCTACACAATCCTCGCCCATTGCGCGAAAACCGACAGGCTCGGTGTCGGCATTGCGACCTATTCCCTCGGGGTCGGGGGATATTGCCCGTTTTTCGTGCGGGACAAGGCGGTACTGTCGACCCAGGCCTTCGCCAATCCCCGGCTCGGACCGCTCGCCACGGCGGCGCTGGAGACCGGCGCAAGCCCAGAGGAGACGCTGGAGCGGTTGCGGTCGGCGGATCCCGGTTTCGCCTACCGCCAGGTGAGTATCTGCGGCGTCGATGGCAAGATCGCCATGCATACCGGCCCGTCCTGCCGGAGCTGGGCCGGCCATGAGACCGGCACGGCGTTCGCCGCCTTCGGAAACGTGCTCGCCGGACCCGATGTCGTCGCTGCGATCGCCGAAGCCTATCGCGGCACTGCCGACGAGCCGCTCGACGAACGACTGTTGCGAGCTCTGGAAGCGGGTCGCCAAGCCGGCGGACAGGCGGCGGAAGACGGCACGCCGCTTCCCGAACGCTCGGCCGCGCTCGTGGTCATGGGCACGGACATCACGCGCGACATCAACCTGCGCGTGGATCTGCATGGCGACGCGATCACCGAATTGCGTCGGGTCCATGCCGGCTACGCACCCTATATCGACTATTACGCACTCCGGGCCGACGACCCGGCGAACACTCCGCCCCAGGATGTCTGGGCGCGGGAGAATTTGTGAAATCGGATAGTGGCGGACGGTACCCTTCGAGACGGGCCTTCGGCCCTCCTCAGGGTGAGTGGTAAAAGGTAAGCTCTCACCCTGAGGAGGGCGCCCTGGCGCCCGTCTCGAAGGGTCCTGTCAGACATCCTCCGGCTTCCAGTGGCCGATATAGATTCCGCGCACGCTGGCGTCGGTCGGATTGGAGCGAATGCGGTCCTCGGACATGGTCACCCGCAAGCGGCGGTCGCGCATCCAGGCGAACAGGGCCTCGTGCAGTTCGGCCCGGACCGACGCGTGCTTCGGATCATCACCCAGATCGATGAATTCCAAGGGATCCCCCTCCATATCGAACAGTTGCGGGCGGAATTTCTGATGCAGGACATATTTCCACCGGTCGGTTCGGATCATGAAGGAACGCGCGTCCCAGGGCTCGATCCCGAGATCGGCTCGGGCCGGACGCCCTGAATAGTCGCTTTCACAGATCGCATATTCCCGCCAAGCCACGGTCTCGCCATGCAGCAGCGGCAGCAGGGAGCGGCCTTCCATGCGGTGCGGTTGAACAGCGCCGCCGGAGGCCTCAACGAACGTCGGAACCATGTCGATCGCCTCGACGAGCCGGTCGTCGACGGTTCCTCGGGTCGGGTCCGCCTCGGCGCGCGGATCGACGATGATCATCGGCAGGCGGATCGAGGGCTCGTGAAACAGATCCTTCTCGCCCAGCCAATGGTCGCCCAGATAGTCGCCATGGTCCGAGGTGAACACGATCATCGTGTCTTCAAGCGCGCCGCGTTCGTCAAGAAACCGCACCAGGCGTCCGATATGATCGTCGATCTGCTTCACCAGCCCCATATAGGCGGGGATGATCGTCTGGCGTGCCTCGGGCCGGTTGAACACGGCGCTGTCCCGGTGCCGCATGAAGGCGGCGTAGACAGGGTGCGGGTCGTGCTTCTCCTCCTCGCTACGGACAACCGGCACGATATCACCCGCGCCGTACATCGAGGCGTAAGGTTCCGGCACGATATAGGGCCAGTGCGGCTTGATGTAGCTCAGATGCATGACCCAGGGCTGCTCGCCCGCCTCGGTCACGAACTGCATGGCCCGGTCGGTCATATAGGCGGTTTCCGAATCCTCCTCGGTAACCTTGGCGGCACCCTTTGAGTGCCCCCAGTACCAGCCGCTCAGGGTCTCGCCCCCCTCGCCCTCAATAGAGTTCGCCGAGCTGTGCCATGGATTGGGCGCGTTATGACCTCTGGCGCGCAGATATTCGTTATAGGCAAGGTCGGGCTTGACCGACGCGTCGGGGTGCAGGCCGTCGTCCCGCTCGAACGGTTCAAACCCGCATTCCGCCGTCAGGACACCGAGCTCGGAGACCGGGTCGAGACCGACCCTGGCCATGCCCTCCCGGTCCGCCGCCATATGAGTCTTGCCGACCAGCACGACGCGCCTGCCGAGCGGGCGCAGATAGTCGCCCAAGGTCCGCTCATCCACCCGGAGCGGGTAGTTGTTCCACGAGGCGCCGTGCGAAAACATGTAGCGGCCGGTATAGAAGGACATGCGCGATGGTCCGCATATCGGCGACTGGCAATAGGCCCGGGTGAACCGGACGCCCCTTCCCGCAAGCGCGTCGATATGCGGTGTGTGCAGATGCGGATGGCCATAACAGGACAGATAGTCCGCCCGCAACTGGTCGCACATGATGAAAAGGATGTTCTTGACGGGTTTCATGTCGGCACTCGCAACGGCGGAACGGTCATTGTGGAAAGTCGAGCATGCCCCGCCGCCGCTGTCGAGCCGGCGCAACCGAAAAACCCGCGCAACTTGATCTGGCGCAAGGTCGCCCCGGCCGGACCGGCCTAGGCTTGTCCGGAAACGCGCGGCGACGGAACCGCCGCAAGAGGAGGCGCGGATGGCCACGATCATCGATCATCTGGAAGCGGATCATCGCAATTTCGCCGGTCTGCTCAAGATTCTGGACGGCGAACTTGGCCGCATCGCGGCGGTCGAGGAACCGGATTATCCGTTGATGTCCCTGGTTCTCGAATACCTGCTGACCTACCCCGATCAGGTCCACCATCCCAAGGAGGATCTCATTTACCAGATTCTGCTGCGCAAGTTTCCGGAGCTTCGGGACAGCCTCGAGGATCTTGAACAGGACCACGCGACCCTGGCCGACCTCACGCGCGCTTTTGCCACCACCTTGCGCGACGTGGCCTCGGGAGAGCCGGTAATGCGGGAAACCCTGGTGGCGGCCGGCAGGACCTTCGTTGATACCTACAGGGACCACATGCTGAGCGAGAATGTCGGCGTGTTCAAACTTGCCCGCCAGCACCTGCCCGCCATTGATCTCGACCGCCTGATGGAGGAGTTCGTGTTGGACGCCGATCCCCTGCGTGGGGCCGCTCCCCGCTTTGCGAGACTGCTGGAAGACATCCAGGTTGCCTCCGGGAACAGTCTTTCCTAGCCCGCGGCGATCCGTTCCTCGGCGAGGCGGCGCAACTGGCCCTTCTGGATCTTGGTTCCGTTGGGGCTCGGGGTGCTGGGGAAGGCGTCGATCGCGAAGACGCGGATCGGAACCTTGAAAGCGGCGAGATGCCCCTTGCAGTGGCCGATCAGCGCCGCCTCGTCGATGGCGGCTCCGGCTTCCGGGATGACGAAGGCGACCGGGCGGTTGCCCCGTTCGGTGGCTACCGCGATGGTCTGGGCATCCGCCACGCTGGGATGAGCGCAAAGGTGGGTCTCGATCTCCAGCGGATTTACCAGGAAACCGCCGAGCCGCAACACGTCCCCCATCCGACCGAGATAGGTGAAGGTGCCGTCCGGCTCGGTCGTGCCGAGATCACCGGTCTTGAAATAACCGTCTTCCGTGAACGCCTTCCTTGTCGCGTCCTCGTTGCCGAAATAGCCGACAAAGAGGTTGGGCGACCAGATCTCGATCTCCCCCTGCTCGCCATGGCTGAGAACAGCACCGGTCTCGGGGTCGCGGGTCCGCACCCGGGCTTCGCCATTGACCAAGGCGCCGCCGCCCTCGGTGCGGATTTCCTCCGGATCACTGTGCCGGCGCAGCGAGAAGAAGGAGAAAACCTCGCTCATCCCGAACGGCCCGACCAACGGGATGCCCTTGCGGTAGGCGATCTTTGGCAGATCCGCCAGGGCCGAATTGAAAGTGGCATAGGGACAGAACCGCAAATCCGGGAACGGTATCGCGGCGCCGTTCGTCAGCCGCTCCCCCTCGGCCATCAGGCGCACGAACATGTCATCACCGCCGGCGACATGGGTGGCGCGGTGCTTGAGCATGAGTTCGGCGCATTCCGCCGCCTCGAAAACCAACGGCAAATAAGTGGGCGCGCCAGCCCGCAAGGTGGCAAGCAGGTAGACATAGCCGAACACCCCGCAGAACGGCAGGGACTGCAGAACCATTGTTTCCGGCGCCTCAAGCTCCAGGACTCTCGCGACGTCGGTTGCGTGGCTCACCACCTGCTTCTGATTGTGCAGAACGAATTTCGGCAGGCTGGTCGTGCCCGAGGTGGTGAAGATCGCACAGCCGCTGTCCGGCCCGCCAAGCTCCTCGTCCATCGGCTGCCGAGCCGCGAGATCGGCATAGGGAACCACGTTCAGGCCCGGCACCGTGACCGGCTCGCCGCTGCACTGGATCGCGCTCGCCACACAGGACAGAAGCTCGGGGTCGATGCCGGCGAGGATCTCCATATGGTCGGCCCGGCCAAGCGCCGGCACGAAGGCGAAGGCCTTGGGCCGAGCCCGGCGCAGAACGTCCTCGATCTCGGCGCGGCGGAACCTTGTGTTCATAGCCATTGCAATGGCGCCGAGACGCGCGCAGGCGCCGAGCAGGCCGAGATAGGCCCGCAAATTCGGCAGCCAGAAGCCGACCCGGTCGCCCGGCCCCACCCCGAGGGCGCGTAGTCCCGCCGCCACGCGCCGGGTCTCGGCTTCCAGTTCGCGATACGTCAGATCAACGTCCGGACACCGGATGACCGTGTCGCCGGAAAGCCGCGCCGCGTTCTGAAGAAGCTCGGTGATGGTCTGCATCGGTTCAGTCCGTTCCATATTCGAGAAGATCGACCCGGAGCTCGGCCGCGAGCTTGCCGTCGGCGTTGACCGCGCGCAGGACAGCCGGCGCCGCATTTCTTTCGTCCCGCCAAAGCGTGACCGCGTCATCCCAATGGACGGGCCGCGCGAAACGGGCGGTGACATCCAGACGCGTCGGACAGGCGCGCGCCGCCAAGGCTCCCATCATCCAGACCATGGTCTGAATGCCTTGGGAAATCGGCGCGCGATAGCCATAGCGACCGGCAAAATCAGGATCGAAATGGATAAGGTTTCCGACATCCTCGGAAAAAGCCGTCACATCCTGGGGCCGCATGGTCTTCTCGGCGATCTGGATCATGCCGGCGCGAGGGTCTTCAGAGGCGCGGCGAGCGCCGACGCCAGCGCCCATTTTCTCGGGATCGGGCTTGAGACGGAACATTTCAGCGCGCGCCGAGACCGTGCCCTGTCGGGTGAGAAATTCAAAGATCTGTACGATCCGTCTGCCCCTCGGATGCTCCTCGTCCGAGGCGACCCAGCCGCGCTGATGCAAGGTGTCGCCGAGCCTGGCGGGGCGGCGGAGCTCAAAGCGCTGGGCCATGTGCACCATGCCGTCCAGCACCACGCCGCCGGCGGTCATCGCCTTGAAACAATCCTGCCCGAACAACCCGGTCTCCAACGCGTCGCCATAGAGCGCCGGATCGACGTCGCAGGCCCGCAGCTTGCGCTCCTGATAGGCGCGGGTCCGCGTCGCGGTCCGGTCCGGGAAGACCTGAAGCGGCTCGTTTCCGCCGGCGCTATCCTGCATATCCGCTGATTTCCGCATTGCTCCACCTGGATCGCCCAACCATCCAACAGCCGCCCGCCAGCGTCAAACAAGACTGGCCCTCAGCCGGCGTTCAGCATGGATCTGAAGCCGGTGGACGGTCGCCAGGACCCTTCGAGACGATGCTTCGCATCTCCTCAGGGTGAGTCCCCGTTATTGTTACACTCACCCTGAGGAGGGCGCTTCAGCGCCCGCCTGTCCTGGACTGGATACAGGATCTCGAAGGGGCTTGGCGATCCCGCTAACTCTCCAACCAGACCCGCTGCCAGCGCGGCAGCACGAACGAGGCGCGGTGGATCTCCGGATCATAGTGCCGGCCCTGATGCGGGCGGACCGGCTCACGCAGGGAGACGCCGTCGCGGCTATACAGGAAGAAGCCGAAATCGGCGCCCGGATAGAACGGCACGTTGGCGCGGTAGATCTCGATATGCGGCAGCAGACCGGTTCGGCGCATGACCGAAACCAGATTCTCGCCGCCCGCGCTCTCCTCCTGCAGGAAATGCCCGCCGCCGACAGAGAGGAAGATGCTGTCGGAATCGAGAATCACACCGGCGGGCGAGACAATCTCGACCAGTTCGGAGAAGAACGCTTCCGTAAACAGCACCGCCGACGGCCCCACTGGTTCAGTCAGGTCCAGCACCACGAGGTCGTAGCGCGCGCCGGCTTGCCGGGCTCTCGTCACGAACCCAGATGCGTCCTCCACCGCCAATGTTACCCGGGGATCGCCATAGTCTCCCTGCACGCCAAGAAATTCGTTCGAAAGCTCGATCACCCGCCGGTCGATCTCGACCATGGTGACGGAGGTGACGAAATCATGCACCAAGGCCTCGCGCAGGATGCCGCCGTCGCCGCCGCCGATGATCAGAACCGAGGCATCGCGCCGCTCGCGGCCCAGAAGCGGCACGTGCACCGCCATTTCGTGATAGATGAACTCGTCCGCCTGACAGGCCTGGATATAGCCGTCCAGCACCAAGAAGCGCCCGAAGGCGTCATGTTCCAGGATCTCGATGGTCTGATAGGCGCTGTTCTCGCGGTGTAGCACCCTGGCTTCAAGCGACAGGGCGGAGCCGAGTTCGCCGGCCCGCTCGCGCCACCAGGTTTTCGCGCAAGCGTCCCGCGCGCCGTCAGTCAATCTCGACCGCCGGTCCGGCGGCGCCGTAGCCGACATAGCCGCCGTCGATCGGGATCACCGCCCCATTGATGTAGCTGGCCAGCGGTGATGCGAGGAACATCATGACGTTGCCGATTTCCTCCGGCGTCGCGAGACGTCCCATCGGCGTGCGGCGCCGGATCGCCTTCTCGTCGACCCGGCCCTGGGCGATCAGGTTCTGCACCATCGGGGTCGCGACATAGCCGGGCGAGACCGCGTTCACCCGCACCCCGCGATGCCCCCACTCACTTGCCAGCGACTTGGTAACGCCCGCGACGCCGTGCTTGGACGCGGTATAGGCGTTGCGGTAGGGCAGTCCGACGAGGCCGGCGATCGAACTGATATTGACGATCGCGCCCTCGCCCCGCTCCAGCATCTCGCCGGCCACCGCGCGGCAGGTCAGGTACGTGCCGGTCAGGTTGATATCGATGATCCGCTGCCAATGGCTCATCGACTGTTCCAGGGTCGGCGCGAAGGTGTCGGAAACGCCGGCGCAATTGACCAGCACGTCGATCTTGCCGAGCCCGGCCCGCGCGGCCTCGATGATACCGGCGACCGAGGCCTCGTCCGACACATCGCCCGGCGCCGCGACATGCCGGTTGCCGAGTTCCAGCGCCGCCGCCCGGGTCTTGTCCTCATCAATGTCCGAGACCGCGACCGATGCGCCCTGGGCCGCGAACAGCGACGCGCTGGCCCGTCCTATCCCGCTGGCGCCGCCGGTGATCAGGACGCCTTTTCCGGTGAAATCCAAGCCGCTCATCGCCTAGGCTCCCTGTTCGAGGATGACCGGCGGCTGATGGGCGGTCACCGCCGGCAGCTCGCCGATGAACTTTTCGACTTCGACCAGGGCGGTATGGGCGGAGGAGGCCTGGGCCAGCCGCGAGGTGCCGCTATCGCGCGTCAGCACATTCGGATTGCCGTGCTTGCAGAGGGAGCCGATCTTGCCCGGTTCCTCCGGGTCGTACCAGGCGCCGGTGGAAAACTGGATCACGCCGGGCATCACCCCTTCGCTGACGATCACGCCGGCGAGACACGCGCCCCGGCCATTGAAAACACGCACCACGTCGCCGTTCCTGATCACCCGGGCCGCCGCGTCGCGCGGGTTCATGGTCATCGGCTCGCGCCCCTGGATCTTGGACCCCCGGCTGACAGCGCCGCTGTCGAGCTGACTGTGCAGGCGCGTACTCGGCTGGTTGGAGATCATGTGCAGCGGATAGGTCGCGGCCTCGGGCGAGCCGAGCCACTCATAAGGCTCTTGCCAGGACGGATGGCCCGGGCAATCGTCATAACCAAATCCTTCGATGGTCTCGGAGAAGATTTCGATTTTGCCGGACGGGGTCGTCAGCGGGTTGGCGTCCGGATTGGCCCGGAAATCCTCCAGCACGATCATCGGCTTTTCCCGGTTCAGCACCTCTTGCGGTCCGCTCTGCCAGAAGGTGTCGAAATCCGGCAGTTCGAACCCGGCGCCGCCGGCCCGCTGACGGGCCTGATCCCAGAGATGCCGCAACCAGGAGTCCTCGTCCCGGCCCTCGGTGAAGCTGTCATAGCAGCCGAGACGGGAGGCTAGACCGGCGAAGATGTCATAATCGTTCCGGCTTTCCCCGATCGGCTCGATCGCCTTGTGCATGGGAGAGATCGTCGGCTCCCAATGGCACATCATCAGATCGTTGCGTTCGAGAGCCGTCGTCGCCGGAAAGACGATGTCGGCATGGCGCGCCATCGCGGTCCAGTGGATCTCGTTGACGATGATGCATTCCGGCCGCCGGATCGCCTCCAGCAGACGGTTGATGTCCTGGTGATGATGGAACGGGTTGCCGCCCGCCCAATACACCAGGCGGATATCCGCATAGGTCCGCGTCTGGCCGTCATAATCATAGGTCTCGCCGGGCTTCAGCAGGAGATCGGAGATGCGGGCGACGGGGATGAAATCGTCCACGAGGTTCTTGCCCTGCGGCAGGGCCGGCCAGCGGAACAGCTTGACCGGGTTGCCGATGCCGTTCTCCGAGCCGTAGCCGATGCCGAAGCCGCCGCCGGGAAGACCGATCTGTCCGAGGAGCGCCGCCAGCACCACGGTCAGCCAGACCGGCTGCTCGCCATGGTCGCCGCGCTGCAATCCCCAGGCGGTCATGATCATGGTCCGGCAATCCGCCATCCGGCGGGCGAGATCCAGGATCGTCGCCGCGCGTACGCCGGTGATCTTTTCGGCCCAGACGGCATCCTTCGGCTGGCCGTCGCTCTCGCCCATCAGGTAGGGGCGGAAACGGTCCAGGCCGACCGTGTAGCGGGTGACGAAGTCCTTGTCGTAGAGATCCTCGGCGACCAGCGTATGGGCGATCGCCAGCATGAGCGCGGCATCCGTATTCGGGCGCACGGCGATCCATTCCGGCTCGAACATGGCGGCGACATCGGTGCGCAACGGGCTGATATTGACGAACTCGACGCCGGCGTCGAAACAGGCCTGCAGGCCCTCGTGCAGAGTGTGGCGTCCGACGCCGCCGGAGGTCACCTGGGCATTCTTGTGCGGCAGTCCGCCGAACAGCACGAGGAGTTCGCAATCCGACGCGATGTCCGGCCATTGGGTCGCCTGATCCAGCATCACGTCGCGCATATCGGCGCAGACATGCTTGATCGTCACCTCATACGCGGCGTTGCTGTAGGTGTTCTGATGCCGGACATAGCCGCCGGCCGAGTTCATGAAGCGATGCACCTGGCTTTGGGCATGATGAAAACGCCCGGACGATCCCCAGCCGTAGGAACCAGCGAAGATCGAGCCGTTGCCGTGCTCGCTTCGAACTCGGTCGATCTGCGCCGCGGCCAGATCCAGCGCCGTGTCCCAGTCCACGGCGACAAACGGCTCGGCCCCGCGCCCGGCCGGGTCGGCGGCGATGCCTTTTTCCAGAAAGCTCTTGCGGACCATGGGGCGGCGCACCCGCACCTGATCGTCGACCGCGTCGACAATGCCGGGGCCGATGATCGCCGGCGACGGATCGCGCTCATAATCGCGGACCGCCTTCAGCTTGCCGTTCTCCACCTCGGCGTAATAGGTCCCCCAATGGGTGGCGGTAGGGGTCAGACGCGGTTCGGATTCGACGGACATTCGGACGCTCCATGATGCAAGAGACGGCGGGGCATGCGGTTTTACAACGCCTTGACCGAGACGTCACCTACTCACCACGCCCGCCCGCAAGGTTGAACAACAGCAGCAGCCGGTTGCGGTCATCAACCCGTTCATAGGCGCCGATCTCGCACCACTCCAGGATCATCGGCCATCCGGCCCCGCCCTCGAACCCGTCCGCGAGTGCCTCCTCGCGCGGGACGGCGGGAACATCGCGGCGCGGATCAAACTGTGTGCCGCTGTCGGCAAGGCGGATCTCCAGCACCACGCCGCGAACATGGATTTCCAATTCAAGCCTGCTGTCGGACGGCGCCGCTCCGTGGGCAACCACGTTCAGCAGCAATTCCTCGGCGACCAGCAGCAGCCGAACCCGGTCGGTCCGGTGCGGCACCGCTTTGTCCGCGAAATCCCGGACCAGTTCCAGGGCCCGCGACACCCCTTGACGGCTCGCGGGAACGGCGTGCTTGAGCGACACGGCGGATTCTGTTTTATGGTCAGGAGGCATTCGCTATAAATAGTTCATACGTCCGGATTAATATCTAAAAAGTTCGATCGATGCTCAAACGGATTGTCGCTCTCGCGGCCCTCATCATCCTTGTTCCGGCCCTGGCTCAGGCGGAAATCGGCCGGATCAAGAAGTCCAAAGGCACCGCGACGGTGGAGCGCGCCGGCGCGGCCATGGCGGCGGATAGCGGTTTGGCGCTGGAGCAGAACGATATACTCGTGACCGGTCCGGATGGACGGATCAGCGTGACCTTCATCGACAACAGCAGGTTTTCGGCGGGCCCGAACAGCCGGGTCAATCTGGAGGAATTCACCTTCAATCCGACAACGCATGAAGGTGGGTTCGTCACGAAATTGGAAAAGGGCTCGCTCGCGGTGATCTCCGGACAGATCGCCAAGCAATCACCGGACGCCATGCAAATCCGCACCCCAACATCCATTCTGGGCGTCAGAGGGACCCGGTTCGTCGTCGAGGCCGGACAATGATACGCAAAATCCTTGTTTGTCTTGTTCTGGCCGGCCTCGCCGGCGCCTGCGCGCCGCAGGACCGGGTACTGCTTCTCCCCGGCGAGGATGGAACTGCCGTCGGGGCCATCGCCGTGCTCGGCAAGGCCGGCAGGACGGTTTCGGTCATCGACACGGCCTACACGGAGGCAATGGTGTCCGGGGAGACCATCGCCTCGAAGCCGACCGACGCCGAGACCGTGAGGCGGAAAGACGGCGACCTGTTGGACGCGTTGCCGAAAGCGCCGTCATCCTATGTCCTGTATTTCACGGAAGGCACGACGACGCTGGTTCCCGCCTCCGAAGCCGCGTTGCAGACGCTTCTGAAGGATGCCGCCGAGCGGGCCGGCGCGGATGTTCAGGTAACCGGGCACACGGATACGGTCGGGCCGCAAGCCTCGAACGATGCGTTGTCGCTGAAGCGCGCCGAGGCCATCCGAGAGATGCTGATCGGACGGGGACTGGCTCCCGAGCTCGTACGGGCGGTCGGGCGCGGAGAACGGGAACTGCTGGATCAGACCGAAGACGGCGTGTCGAATGCCCGCAACCGACGGGTGGAGGTCACGGTCCGTTAGCCGCATCGCCCCGATAGCATACCGTCAGGACCGTCAGGTCGTCAGTCGCTTCCGCGCCCGCTTCAAAACCACGCACAGCCGTGACCAGGGCTTCGATTATCTTTCGGCGCGCGGCGCGGGAGAGACAGTCCAGCAGATTTTCATGGCCGAACAACGCGCCGCCCGGCGCCCGGGCCTCGGTCACTCCGTCGGTGATGATCACGAGAGTTTCGCCTGGCGCCAGCACCAGCGGTTCGACCGGATACGGAAACCCCTCGAACGCGCACAAGGGCGGTCCTCCGTCCATTGCAATGGTCCGGAGCGAACCGTCGGCGCCAACGACCAGGGGATTCTCGTGGCCCGCGTTGCACAAGTCGAGGGCGCCGGTTTCGATATCAAGTATCCCCAGCAGCGCCGTGACGAAGAACTCGGCCGTGTTCTCGCGTGAAATCTCCTCATTGGCGGTCATCACAACAGAACCCAGATCACCGCCGTCCCGCAGCACCACGCTTTTCGAGAGCGCCTTGGCCAAAGCCATGAACAGCGACGCGGGCACGCCCTTGCCGGTGACGTCGCCGACCATGAAATACAGCCGGCGGTCATCAAGCATGAAGGCGTCGTAAAGGTCGCCGCCGACACCGCGCGCCGGCTCCAGGATGGCTTGCACGTCGACCCGTCCGGGAAAGCCCGCAAGCATCTCTGCGCCGGGCAGCATGCCGAGCTGGATCTCCTTCGCGGCCGCCAGTTCGCCGTCGATCCGGGCCGCCCAGACCCGCGCCTCCGCGAGCGAATGGCGCAGGCGGCGGCGATGCCTATCGGTTTCAACCAAAACCACGGCGAGGCAAACGAGAGTCGGGATCCCGCCCCCCGCGAGCGGCACGACCGGATCAATCAGGAGACGCCAGAACGCAAACGCCGCGTAGCTCGCGCCCGCGGTCAGCACGGCCATGCCGCCGAAACACATGACCGCGCGGCTGGCTCTCATTGCCGGCAGGACCAGGATGGCGAGCGCGGCCAAGGCCATGGCGATAACGATCTCGATCCGCGCCATATCGTGAGGCCGGTTCAGCCACGATCCCGCAAGGATGGTTTCGATCGCCTGGGCATGCAGGTCCGAGCCATAGGTCTTCGAGATCACCGGTGTCGCGACCACATCCTCCAAGCCGATCGAGGCAAGACCGACGATGACGATCTTTCGCTCGAAGAGCCCCTCCGGCACGCGCCCGAGCAGGACATCGGCGGCGGAGACGGCTCGCAGCTTATACGGGAGAGAGAAGTGCGGGCGAATCCCGCCATCCGCTTCGGTGGGCACTGTCCGGTCGGCGATGGTGATCGCCCGCAGGGCACTGTTCACGCCCGCAAGCGAGATCACATCGGTTCGCGTCGCCACCCGCAGCAATTCGACCGAAAGAGCCGGCGTAAGCTGATTGCCGATGCGCACGACCATGGGAAGCCGCCGGATCACCCCGTCCGGGTCCGGCGGTCCGTTGATCGCCGCCAGACCCGCGGCCGCGCCGTCGAGCCTGTCGATATTTCCGGCAACGCCCGCAAACTCCGGCACCGTCTTCGGATTTTCAGCGGAAAACTCGGCCAGAATGAGGAGGTCATCGGGATCGACGGCAATACCCTGTTCCGAGGCCGCGATGCCCGCCCGGCTCAGCACCACGGGAGCGCGGCTGATGGCGTCGCGAAAATCCTCGTCGGGGTCGCGAAGGTCCCGCAACCGGGCCGCCAATTCCGGGTCCTGCTCCTCGTAAAGCTCCGCCAACCGCGCGGGTCCATACCGGTCCGCCTCCGGGAAGATCATGTCGAACCCGATCGCCAGGGCCCCAGCCTCGGCGAGCCGGCGGGTCAGCCCCGCGAGATACGACCGCGGCCAGGGCCAGGGGCCGATTTCAGCCAGGCTGATCTCATCGATTTCAACCACGAGAGCCGGGCTTGTTTCGACCTGCCGGGGCAGCAGGCGTTGATAGAAATCGAAGACCAGTTCGCGCGGTCTCGAAAAATCGATCAACACCAGCAGAAGCAGGACCAGACAGCCCGCGCCGAACCCGATCAGCCGGACCCGCATGGTTCCGCCTGTCCCGAGAGCTTCGCCGGTAGCCTCGCCGGTCGTCGCCCCGTGCCTGCACGTCAGAGGCTGATCTCAAGCCCGTCGGAGGCGCAGAGGATTTCCAGCGCATGGTCCCGGCGCATCAGCGCCTCGTACCGTCTGGTTTCGTCCAGCAACCCGTCCAGGGTCTTATCGTCGTAGAGCGGGTCATGATGAAACATCGCCAGGCGCTTGGCACCCGCCCGGTGACACAGATCGACGGCGATCATGCCACTGGAATGGCCCCAATCCGCTTTCATGGTGATGCTGTCCCCCAATGAATACATGGTGTCGAAGATCACCAGATCTGCGTCCCGGAAGAACTCGACAAAAGCGTCCTCCGCCGCCGCATCATCGCCCTTGTGTTCGGAATCGGTGCTGTAGACCAGGATCTTGCCGTTCTGCTCGATCCGGTAACCATAGGAGTCGTTATCGTGGTACTGCTTGATAAGCTCAATCCGGCAGCCGTTGATCTCTTGAGTCACGCCGCAGGTCAGGGCAGTGAATGTCCGTTCGGCATTCATGAAGTCCAGCGGCACCGGAAAGGAGATCTTCTCCTGCTGCCGCCTCAGCGCCTGTTCGATCTGGTCATGGCCGCCGAAGAAATTGAGTTTCACTCCCGGAATAAAGGCCGGGGTGAAGAACGGGAACCCCATGATGTGGTCCCAATGCAGATGCGACATGAAGATGTTGAAGGTTTTCGCCCTGCCCTCGCCGAACCGCCGTAGAGCATCGATCCCGAGGCGGCGCAGACCGGAGCCCATGTCGAGAACCATGAACTCACCCTCGCCGAGATCAAGCTCGACGCAGGAACTGTCGCCGCCATAGGTATGGCTGACCGCGAAATCGAGCTCACTTTCGACAAACCCGCGCGCCTCATCAGCGTCCGCGAAACGCCTGCCGTTCGCGGCCAGGAGCGCGTCCACGAGCTTGGTCTTGATTTCGGGCGAGGTGACCGGTGTCGGAAGCGACCCTCGCGTGCCCCAGAATCTCGCGAGCATGGTGCCTTCTCCCCGGACTATCCCGCCACCGCCGCGTCCACGCTGGTGTGGACCGGAAAAATCTTGTCGAAACGGCTGATCTGGAAAATTTCGAGCATCGTTTCATTCAGGTTGGCCACGGCGACCCGGACCGAGCCGGTCTTCGCTTCCTTGGCAACCCGCATCAGAGCCCGCAGGCCGACACTGGACATGTACTCCACTCCGCCGAGATCAACCACCAACGGCGTACCCGCCGCAGCCGCCTGACGCATTGCCGCAGTCAGATTTTTCTCAAAATCTTCCGCGCTGTCATGGTCAACAGCCCCAACTGGAGCGGCGACAATGGCGTTGCCGCGATCTTCGCTTCTCCAATCCATCGCTTTCCCCCTGACTGCCGCATTGAAACACTAGCACCACGCCGCAACGGCGCAACCGTCGAGACGATCACGCCGATCCAATGACGAACCGTCCGATCCGGTTCATGCTGAACACGCGCGGCAAACCCGAAGATCGCAGCAAACGGTTCAACCGCCAGGGTCCTTGAACTATGATGCGGTATCGACCGTAGAAAACTGGATTCAGCCATGAATTACGTGGACCGCTCGCGCATCCCATCGAAAAGTGACGCAGAGCCGGACGAGATCGTAACCGCATGGCTTCAGGATTTCGAGGCGGTGCTCTCACGATGCGACGCCGACGGTGTCGCCACCCTGTTCGAGCCCGACGGCAACTGGCGCGACCTTTTGGCCTTCACCTGGCATATCACCCCTTGCGTCGGCGCCGAGGCGATCGCCGGCGGCCTGGTCGCCCGGCAATCCGCGGTCCAAGCCCGGAACTTCGAAATCAGCCCGACGCGAACACCGCCGAGAGCCGTCAAAAGGCTCGGCCGCGACTGTATCGAGGCGATCTGGCGGTGCCGGACGGCGGTCGGGGTCGCCGAGGGCGTCGTGCGCCTCGCCCGGGACGCGGATGGAAACTACAAGGCGTGGGTTTTTTCCAGCGCTCTCGAGGAGCTGAGAGGCTCGGAGGAGAAGACCGGCGCAAACCGCCCCACCGGCGCCGCCTTTTCGCGCAACTTCGGCGGCGACAACTGGGAAGATGTGCGCCGCAAGGCCGAGGCCTATGAAGAGCGCGACCCGACCGTGCTGGTGGTCGGCGGCGCCCAGGCGGGGCTGTCGATCGCCGCGCGGCTGAACCAGGTGGGGGTCGACACGCTGGTCGTCGAGAAATGGCCCAGGATCGGGGACAGTTGGCGAAAGCGGTACCATTCGCTGGCGCTGCACAACTCGATCCATGTGAACAATCTGCCCTATATGCCCTTCCCGCCGACCTGGCCAAACTACATCCCGAAGGACATGCTCGGGCTGTGGTTCGAGGTCTATGCCCAGGTCATGGAGATCAATCACTGGACGAACACCGAATTCACCAAGGGCCGATGGGACGAGAAGGCCAAATGCTGGATCGCCACCCTCCGGCGGGAGGACGGGACTGAACGGATCCTGCGTCCGCGCCACATCGTCTTCGCGAACGGGGTCAGCAGCTATCCGTTGAAGCCGGAGATCCCCGGTCTCGACAGTTTCAAGGGAGAGGTCATTCATTCCGAGGGCTTCGACAGCGGCGCGCCCTACGCCGGCAAGCGGGCATTGGTCATAGGCACCGGATCAAGCGCCAACGACATCGCCCTCGACCTGCACAGCTTCAAATGCCACACCACGATCGTTCAACGCGGATCGACCACTGTGGTGTCCATCGAGCCTTCGGCCAAGCTGAACTACGCGCTCTATGACGAGGGTCCGCCGATCGAGGATTGCGACATGCTGGCCTCCGCCGTCACGCCGCCCCTGGTGATCACCGCCTACAAGGCCGCCGTCAAGCGCATGATGGAACTCGACAAGGAGATGATCGAGGGCCTCAAGGGTATCGGCTTCAAATTCGATATCGGCGAGGACGAGACCGGACACCAGATGAAATACCGCCGCCGGGGCGGTGGCTACAACCTGGACGCCGGCAGTTCCGAGCTGATGATCAAGGGCAAGATCGGTTTGCTACAGAACGAGCGGATTGAGCGCTATTGCCCCGAGGGAGCGCTGTTGACCGATGGGACCATTGTCCCCGCCGACGTCATCGTTCTCGCCACCGGCTACTACCCGCAGGGCGAATTGGTGCGCCGAGCGCTGGGCGAGGACGTCGCGGCTGAAATCGGCCAGATCTGGGGCGAGGACCAGGACGGCGAGTTGTCGAACATGTTCAAGCGCACGCCCAGGCACGGCATCTGGTTCATCGCCGGAAGCCTGACCCAGGCCCGCATCTACTCGAAATACATGGCCCTACAGATCAAGGCGATTGAGGAAGGGCTGGTGGACACGGACCCATTCACACGCCCGTAATCTGACCAACCCACCGTCTTTGACTGGACGGAGCCGGCGAATTCATCCTTTCACCCTTCGGACAGGATCTGATATCGTCAATCCGTCTCAAATTCGAGACAATTCGAGACGTGCGAGCCGAAGGACGAGCGATGCTTCCGAGGCTATGTCTATTTGCGGCACTGGTGCTGTGTTCGTTTCCGGGCATGGCGATGGCGGCGGGCACCACCAGCGGTGCGGAACAATCCAGGGTCATTGCATTCGATTCCTATCGCGACGGTGACCGGTTCGGCCTCACCATGGTCCGAATCAAGGGATCCGCCGGCAACGAAACCGTCGACGCGGCAACCATGCTGCGTGTCGGGCTCGGTCCCATCACCCTGTTCAAATATGCCGTGCGAACCCATGGCGAGTATGCAAACGGGGTTCTGCGATCACTTTCGGCGGCGGTGAACGACGATGGTGACGCGTTTCGCGTAACCGCCGGGGCGGCGGCGGACGATATCGCCGTCGACGGACACGACGGCCGTATCACAGTGCCGTCCGACACGCTG